>CALAVC010000107.1 GCA_937892095.1 uncultured Bacteroidales bacterium
TTTGAGGGGGTAGTGGCAGCAATGTCGTGTGAGTTCGAGTCTCATCCTGCGCACAAAAGAGTGAATCTTACGGAAGTGGGGTTCACTCTTTTTGTGTGTAGATAAGCATTTATAACATTTTTCAAAATAAAATCTCGATGCACAAACGTGCGTGCATCGAGATTAAGATGTGTAGGTGTACGAAGAGACAGATTAAATCTGCGGATGTAGAGCTATCCTAAAATGTTGGCACAATTTGTAGTCTCAGCATCAATACCAATAAATGATAGAAATTAATTAGCAGGAACGCACACGGGACGAACCGACAAACCGTTGCTACGGGAGGAGCTGTGCGCATCGCGGAAGACATTTAAGCTATCGAAGAAGAGGTGGACCGCACCGTTAGGGAGGGAGCAGAGGAGAGATGACCAGTAGTAGCCGTAGTCTAGAGAGGAATCGTTGCAGATGCTGGCGGCGGGCAAGAAGATCGTGTTGGAGTTAACCTTGCTGCGAAAAAGGTGGCCAGAGACTCCATTCTGTGTGGTCCAAGTCCATATGCAGTTATCTCGCAACTCCTGAAATTCGTCAAAGGTGGGCATACGCCACGTGCCGCCGAGGAGGACATGGGCTACGTCGTCATCACTATCGAGGGTGGTCTTGTCGTCATAGAAGCCATCGTTGCCATGGGTGCTTGCATTGTCCTGAGGGACGTATTTGGTGAAAGAAGCATCAGTACCTTTGCACCACTTGTAGGTGCTCCAATCGAAGACCTCTTTTGTTTCCGTCTCGCCCCAAGCGTAGTAAGAGCCAATTTCATACCTGCGAAAGCGAATGCAGAGATTAGCGCATTAACAGCGCCAAAACTATCTCCAAACAATGCTTTTGCATTATCATTTTCTGCTATGTCGTCAAAGAAGTGCTCGGCCCACCAATGTGTCAACCATCCAAATGTCTAAACAAACAGCTATTGCGGATACCCATACAATCTTTGGCTGAATCTCAGTTTCATCGTTATCCGTCTTGTCATTATCACTTGAAGTATCAGAGGAATGTGATTGATGAAACCAACAACGCATTATAATAGGTATTACGTTGATTCCAAACAACAATATGGCGACTATTATGATTTGCATGCTCATGACTTATATATAACTACATTAGGCTATTGAATAGATCCGTTTCTGTTTTAGCAATCCTCTATTATCACATCAAACTTGATATCCTTGTTACGGAACAAGTTGATTTTCGTGTCGTACGTTATGGTCTTAACGTCAAAATATTCATTATGCGGTTGTCGACCAATATTCCACTCGTTGATGAAACCTCCATCTGGATAGATGGACAATCTCTTACTACCACAAGCAATTGTGAGCACACGCCAATGTGTAAGAGTGTTTTTACCAACAGAAACAACAGGTATCAATGTTCCATCGATATTAGCATCATACCTGAGATCCTCAAGCCAAGCATTAGTCAGACGCTCAAGCCAAGCATTTCGTAATTCTGACGTTGGCTGATTAGCAGTAATGCTATTCAAATTTCCATGGTCATCCCTATATGATTCAACCAGGTACTCTATCGTAAAGCCATTCCCTATTCGCTTTAGGAAATACGACATTGTTTGAATAGTGAGAACCATTCCCATGATACTCTTAAGATGCTCGTCCTGATACGACACCTTCAACTTGCCACCATTCTGCTTAGCATACGCTATGAATTGATCAATGAGACCATTGGATTTCGTATGAAGAATTTGACCCAATTGACAAGTATTAATCTCCTTGTTTTCATTACCTGTCAATTTCAGAAGCATAGTTGATGACCTGTAAGACAGATCTATTGTATCCGCATCAGAAATTGGATTGTCGACCCGAACAAAAAACATTGTGTCGTTACCCCACTGAGCATTCAATTGCGAATGTTCTTTGTTACTCATAAAGTAAAGCCGCCCATCAATGTAAGCGATAGGATAAATTCCTTTGCTAGCCCAATGGTTCTTCACCTTCTTAACGTCATTACCCTTTGCCCATGCATTGATCTCTCTGCAAATCGATACAATCGGATCAATCATGACTCTCTGTTCGGACTCCATTACGCAGAACGACGTTGTTTGGCTCTTCATAATAAAGCGATTCAAGAACTGGGGTTGCCAACCTGTTTCATTTCCGTCGTAATCCCATTGCTTATAATCGTTATCAACAAAAAGTACATGCCCTTGGTGAGACTGCTCAAATGCCTTCTCTAAATCATAGAGTGTTGTCTGCGATGGAGCACCATCAGGAAATACTTCTTTTATATCCTGTGGTACCGAATCTCCGACCTCTTCCTCTTCTTCTATCCACGATATAGCAGCGTCAACATCAATGTATCTTGCGAAACGAAGTGTGAACTTATCAAGGAGCATATCCTTCGATTTCTTATCACGAGCCTCTGTAAGTAGCTTTTTAGAAGCTTTGATTACATCCTTCATCACCTGCATGTTAGCCATCTGATTGGCATATCCAGCACCTCCTGGATTACAATCAAACACGCAGAGATGTCCGTTAGGCATGATGGCAAAATCAACAGCTCCTCGCTCCTTACCAAGTATGTCAACCAAGGTCTGTGTAAAAACAACGCCAAGAGTGAATAGTAAATTCTCTTCTTCATCTCGGTTAGACATCCACTTATTCTTACCCTTGTGACGAATTCTTATTTCGCTATAATCGGTCTGTATCAAATCACCGATGATTACGTTGCGCTTGATCTTGTTTTTGTCATTAGAACAACTACAAGCTTTGCGTATATCTTTGCCTGTGATTGCAAAATGATAGTTAGGCTTCTCAGGTTGTCCCTCTTTGCGTTTCGCAATCATTGGATTAAACTCGTATGGGAATCTTAGAGGTTCATCCTTATCCGCTACACCTTCCTCTATTACCGTCCGACCACAACGCGGACAGAAACAATAGCCGTACCCCTTACCTTCGTTATAGTAGAGTATCTTAGCATTTCCAGATTCGCTGTTCGGACGAACCGAAAACAGATGTGGTTCTGTTACGTTATTTGACCAATCATCTGCGTCTATCAACTGCGCACTTACTCGCGTATAGTCATTATTGTCTATGATACGGGTCTTGTCTTCGTTCATGTCTGGCATGAAGCCAACAGGCTGTATCATTTCTAGACAATAGTCATCGTTAACAGACCACTTTATCTGATTGCTTAGTTTATTGTCATCGATGACTGTTTTATCACTATTGCGGCATATCGACTTGTATGACTTGTTGTTGTCATCATACATGTTTGTTATTTCAACCCCTCGAACAGTGTATACGACACCATCAACGACTACGCTATTGCCTGGTGCATATTGTGCAATAGCATCACGCAAACTGTATGATGGATTAGATGAAGACATCGGTGTGAAAAAGTCCTTCAGTCCATTGCTGTTCAAGTCAAGCGTCAAAACGTTGACAGGCATGTTGGCATTAGGGGTGAAACGACTGGTCGCCCAAAAGTTCAAAAGACGTTTGTATAGGATCTCGATATACTGCATCTTCAGCTTGATTCGAAATTTGTCACTTATCGGACCACTTCCAGAGAATGCTGTTTTGTAGTCAATGAGTCTGTTTCGTAATTCTGCATAGCAACGCTCGTTTACTTCTTGCGCATTCTTTAAGACCTGAGTTAGTTGTCCTTCATAAACAGTCCCCTTTAGAAGAACTAACAGATCCTCACGAACGTCATGCTCCAGCGGTTTTGCACACGATTGGTTGAATTTTTCATACATCGTTCCTGCTGGATTGCCAAGTAAGTCATTAGGATCTGCTTCACTCGAACCATTCAGAATGACAATTTTGCCATTGCTAACGCGGACCTCAAACGGTGTATAGTAGTCGGCTACCTTTTGAGTTAAACGGCCACCATTTGTGCCCTCAGTAAAGACACCAAAGGAACGTATAAGGAAAGAATTGACGTGTCGCTGAACCACTTGCGGGCTCTTCAAGTCTACTGTTGGGACACGAACAGGACGGTTTATTATCTTCGCTATCGGATTATTCAAAGTGCGCAAGCCAATAACATCAGATCCACACAACGTTATACATGCACTTCGCACTTTATTATTACGTCCACTTCGACCTGCACGCTGTTTGTAATTAGCTGGCTGAGGTGGTACACTCGAAAGCATTACAACTTCCAAATTACCAAGGTTAACACCCATTTCCATAGTAGTCGAGCAAGCTAATATGTTGATCGTATGGTCCCTGAACCTCGATTGAAGCTCTCGCGCGACACTTTTATCAACTTGGGCAGTATGCTCCTGTTGAATAAACAAATTAGGGAACATGTGAATATCCTCCAATCTATCAGAGAACACACCATCAGTCCCCCAAATATTATTATTCCAAAGCAAGGCACGATGAGTTTGCGCCCATACGGCTATAGCTTTCTTATTTCCTTCCTTTCCTGATCCACGATAATATGGGAAAGGTCCCCATTTAGAATGAAGATCCTCATGAAGCTCCGTTGGTTGGCTTCCTTCAAGATAAGGCGAAAACCGTTTGAAGTTATTTCCAATAGGACGCAAGCAAACTGCATGACGATTACCCTCGGTCTTCGTATCACAGAGATAGACGTCATCATACAATTTGAAACAAAGGTCATTCAGATTGAAACGGAATGCATTGTCTTTATCATTTACGAAATGCCCATCTTCCAATCTCTGACCGACCTGAAGGATCTTATATTCATCGCCAGTCAAAGTTGTCCACAAAGCGTCAATGACGTCTGAAATCTCATTGAAATATTGGCGTTGAGCATCATTGATTGTCAATGAATTACTATTATCACGAGCAATCAAAGCACACAAGTATCTTACGACACGAGCCTGAGAAATCTTACCTTGTTCAAGTTTTGGTTTGTTGAATGGTCGTCTGCGAGGCTTCTCTGTAGCAAATCGAACTGTAGAGAATATGTCCAGCTTGTCATTTCCAGGAATGCGCAGATAGAATGATTGGTTGTTTCTGACTGTATAGTCAAGATATACTTGCATCAGATCTCTCCAATCCTCCTCCGTTATTCTATTGGACGGATTGCGAATAATGTCATTGAAGTCCTTCACCGCTTGTGGCAACTTGACTTGCTTCAACTGCGGATAACAAGTTTCAAACAAGCCTAAAGTTTCAGGAGATGCCGCTGAAGCAGGACGGTGAGATAGGTACATCACCATGATACTCTGCACGTACTTGTCCAATATCTCATCAGAAGGGCGTCCGTCTTCAATTTCGTCGCTATCTCCCGAACGCTTCACAAACACAGACGCAAAGACAGGACAATACGGATCGCTCTTGATAAGCTCAGCTATCTCAGACCATGTCATGTAATTGCAAGACATCTGAGCCAATTGCCCTTGAACTACTTGGGCATCATTTGACATAAGATTCAGCATAGCAGTTAGTAGTTCTCTATCAGTTGGATTTGTCTGAATCTCTGCCTGAATCTTAGCTTTTGCCGACTCTTTGGTCAATCCGTGAGCTTGCCTTTTGCACAATTCATGGTAGACTGTACTATAGAACCACATGCGTTCCTGCTCCAAATTCTGTTTCAGAGTTGCTTTTGCAGCAGCTTGACGACTGTCAACAAAACTGATATATTGCTGTCCTTCATGAAGCATGCTATCAGGATTCTTCGACTTGCCCTTTCCAAGTTGGTCGAGGATGCTTGGTGCAAGCATACGAGAAATGAAGTCGGCAGAAAGACGAAATTTTTGGAGCCTATTATCTTCCATATTGCCATTAGCATCGCCATCTGCTTGCTTGTCTATGTCACTTCTTCGTGTCTGCTTGGTATTGCAGTAAGGACAGCAACATTGCGTGTTGCCTACAAGACGCCAGTTCCCCCCGGATGAAGCTTCTGCTTGCGTTAGTGGTAATAGTTTTGCTCCTGGTAGTATTCTAAACTGCACATTGTTATCACCCTTCGTGTTGCTCTGGTTAGTAAGACCGAAGATGGCATACTTCTTTGTCGATTTTTCATCTTCTGTATCCACCAAATCAAACATATCACTATCATCGCTCATCAATGCCTCGTATGTCCAATCATTGATGTCAACCATTGCTACGGCCACATACTCACCGCAATTTTTGCATCGGCTCAATTCAAGCAACGGTGTTCCCTCTTCTGTAGTATTGGCTTTATTTTCGCCAATCTTATTCCCTATTGTGTTCTCTGTATAGATTTTGAACGACCCGTCAGAATGCTCATTCAGACGAACAAACAATCCGTTATTAGGCACTCGATAGAAATAGTGCACCTTCAGCTTCATGTCTGGAGCAAGCATACCAGCTGCTTTATATCTAATTTCTTCTCGCTGACACATCTCGTCAAGCCATTGTAGCTTCTCGCTAATCGATGCTTCTTGCGGATAGAGTTCGTCTAAGGCAATATAATCTGACTTGAAAATCTTTCGCCACCTAGCTTCGTCTTCTCCTTTGGGAATTTCATTCTCTCCAATACGAGTTCCACCGATAACCTCGATTTGATCTAGCTTGACACCTGTTATTCCAGCAATAAACTCTTTGAGCTCCTTTTCGTCTTTTGCTTTATCCTCTCCATTTCCAAAGGTTGCAGAAGATGTGGCGAAATGAACATCCTGGGCATCTACTTTGAATGCGAGAAGTACACGACGAAGAAGCATCGCTAACTCAGCTGCTCCAGCTCCTGTATACGAGTGCGTTTCGTCTATGACAACCCATCTAAGACTATTCTTGCCAGCTACAATAATCTTGGAATCAGCACCTCTAAGCAGAATGTATTCCAACATTGTAGGATTGGTCAAAACGATGTTAGGTGGAGTGTTACGTACATCCTTACGTGTATACACCATGTGTGGGAACTCCACGTCCTTAAGCTCATAATGACCTTTCTCGTTTGGCTCTGATCTTACGAATTCGTATTTACCTCCTGTAACTTGTTCTATTCTTCTGCGTAGCTTTTCAGCATCAGCAGAACTATCCGTATCCTTCGGCTCAATTTCAGGCAAGTCCCCATTGTATACCGTGTAAGTCAAATGTGTGCCTGTTGACTCTTCCGCAGCACTAAGCAACTTCTCAAGACGCTCTTTCTGATCCTCCATAAGTGCGTTCAAAGGATATAAGAATAGTGCCTGTATTTCATTAGGCTTAGCATTCTGTGAAAGGTCATGTATGAGCGGTAACATAAAGCACTCCGTCTTTCCTGAACCTGTACCAGTTGTTACAACGATCGATTTTGGTTTTCCTTCCGCTGTTCGCTGATTCAAGAGTGTGTCCCAACACTTATATTGATGTTCGTATGGCGCATCAGAAAACGTCCATAGCGAACCAACTAAGGCTTTAGCTTCTTCTACCATATTGGGCGCGACATGAATATACGAGTTCATACATTGCACCACAGGAACGGCATTCTTCGGAGCAAATAAATCGCTAATCAACGACTTCATTTGTTTGACGTATGAGCGTTGACTGTCGTTATGCGATTCTCCACACCACATTGCAACTAGTGCTCTTTCAACTGCTGTACGGTTGTTGTTATATAGTTCAGAAAAATTCATATCCTGAGTAGTTTATTCGTTATCTATGTTAATACCGTGTTTATGCCAATCAAAACCGAACTCTTCGCCAAAACAAATCAGACCTTCTTTGTCTTTATTGGTAAGGTTTCCTCTTCTTACGTCAAAAAGTGGCTCATACAATTCCTTGATGACGTTACCACCTCTTTCCATCATTTCTCGTAATGGTTGCATCAGAAAGAAATACGTTCTTGTCTCATTGGCGATTTCAAAGCATCTAATAATGGAGACATCTATTCCGTCGAATCCCCATGGACCATCATCAAATTGAAGAGGATAGTTACAAGTCAAATCTGTGTTCTTGCTGAGATCTTGGAAGATTATACCAAAGTCTGGAGTATCAGTATGCGATGCAACTTGAGGTTCTACACCTTTGTCGTAATTCCAGACAAGAGCTTCTTGTCCTTCCCAATTTGCATCCTCTTTACTCAAGCCGAAACTCACTATCAAGCAATCTGGTGCCATCGTGTCGAACAGTTTCCCTACATACTTGGCATTTTCTGTCCATTTGACAATAGCTGCCATCCCTACACTTGGGTTTCCCGATATGTTCAAGAAGTCATCTGAGTATATGCTGCGCATATTCTTGCATTCGTACGCCTGGTAGCCATGTTTGCTAAAGTCGTTTAACTGTACTCGTTGCTTGAATATGTATGGGAGCTCCAGTTTCTCTTCTCCATGCAGATACTTGACAATTCTTCCATCAAGCAGAACTTCCTTTATTAATGTTGGTCGATAGACATCTACTTCGTAGTAGCTATCTCCTTCTCCGAATTTGACAGGACGTGTCGGTTCCAGCATAATACCATCCATTGGTATCATGTCTTGTTGTGCCGATTCTTGTTTGCTAAAGTCTCTATATCTGATACACTCTGCATCGTAATCGCGGGCAATAGGAATGCTAGTACTTAGGCATGGAAGATAAGCTACATTCATTTTGTACCTTTGGTTCTTTGCCGTGATTCTTAGTGTCACATCTCCGTACGGAGGTTCATTTTCGTCTGTCCAAAGCGTATAGTCACCGTTAGTCTTCTTGTACTCTATCCCTTGAATCTGAGTGTCTTCCTCGGGACAAGAATTAACTATGTCGTCCCTCGTGGCAAAATGTCGTACAACGACATCTTCTTTTCCGAAAATAACAGGCAATTCATCAACATCATACTCCTCGCTTATGTCAGGATCGTCTATGTAGTAGTGGCGAATATTGCCACCGTTCACATAGTGTATAGTGTTAGTATATAGTCTTGTCGTAACTTGATCGAAACCTATTCTATTGAATAGCGTTATCTCTTTACCTTTATCATCGACAAAGGTGATTGAGTCGTATATGTAGACCCAGTTCCATGTCTCGCTTACGCCATATTGCTGGTCGCGGAACTGTTTACGATACACATCAATCGATAAGGACGAATCCTTCAGTTGGCATCCGTTCGAGAATAGTAATGCTGTCTGCTTCTGTGCGTTCTGTGTTGACGTCCATGTATAACCGTATGCCTCAGCTCGCCACAATTGAATATATTCTGTTGTATCTTGTGTCTGTGCAATGTATTCGTTTCCGCTATCATCTTTCACTACCACCTCTATCTTATCGAATCGACATGAAGGTACGTTCTTTACTTGCACACCTCTTTCCACACCCAATGTAACAAAGTCATTAACGCCATGATTGAGGTATGTTATAATAGGACTTTCCATCGTCTGCGGCTCAACAACGCTGTCTCCGTTCTTGAATCTTACGTATACGTATAGGCGCTGCAGATTCTCTGGGTTAGGCACACCCCACAGATGTACTCTGTCGTAACGTAAATATTGATGCGAGCCCCCACCAACTTCTTCTGGCTTTAGCCAACACCTAAGACGACGGGTCATATATGTATAATCGGGCGAGAACGTCACTGCCCACTCAAGTCGAAATTTCGACCTAAATATATCATCGTTTGCTGCTTTGATGGTGGCAACAAATCGATTTACGTCCGAATGCTCATTTCCAAGATCGTCCTGATGGAACGGCATATTCCCATTTAATATTTCTCTCAGATATTCATATAGGGAATGCTGCCGTTTTATGCTTTCACGGAAAGCTATTGCACGCGATTCATCATCAATGTTTTCGAGGGTATAATCCTCCCCATGATATATGCGGCACAAGCCTTTCAGGAATCTCATTTTGTCATTCCTGTTTAGCTCATGCTGTATGGCTAGGCCACCTAACACATATATGGAATACATCAGGCGAGCTGTTCCATTGTCATCTTTGTACAGATAGTTCTTGAGACTTATACCACTGTTCTCCCAGAGCGTTTTATAATCGACTCCATCAATCAGCATATTCTTATTGCCACTTTGGTAGCGTCGCTTGTACCACTCTGCCATGTAAATGATGGTGGTCACAGCATTCTCTGACTTAGCCAATACACAGACTCCCTTAGTCTCAACAATAGACTTCAACCAGATTTCAAGCTCATTGAAATCTGCTTCCGACAATCGTAGTCTCCACACATAAGGCTGACTGATGTCGAACTGCGCTATCTTGTCCAGGAGTTGTCGACTCAGTCTTCCTTCCATACCTTTATGCTTTTCTTTTCTCCTCTATATGCCGTCCTTAACTCCCGTAGTGTCAGAGGGCCTTCTTTGCCATGATGTATCATGGAGTGACAATTTGAACAAAGCGGCACCAGATTCTCTACGTAGTCGTCAGGAAGACTCTCGTTGTACGTCGAAATCATTTTTAGGTGATGAACTTCTATGAACCTATCACCTAACTCTTCACCGTATAATTCAGCGAAGTTCATTCCACAGCATTGACATTGATAACCATATTTATCAATGCAGGTCTGACGCAACGACGGATTTCGCTTCACCACCTCTCGCTCTTGCTCAACGTGCCGACGTTCTCCCTCTGTCATTTCTCTCTCATGGGGTTTGGTAGTGGCTGACGTGGAATGCGTTGATGTCTTTGGGGCTTTCACGTCCCCCTCGATATTGATTTTTTGACTAAAGAGTTTTTGAAATGCTTTCGATTCCAGAAAACTTGAATATCTTCCCAAATGAAAAGAGTACTGATGTTCAATAGCATCATCCTCTGCCCTCATTTTTTCGTCATTCGCTATTCTATTTCGTACACTATCGTAAAAGCGATGATCGGTATTTTCGTATATGCTTGTAAAATTGCTGCTTACATATTTGCGGATGAAGTTTCCCAAATCTACCTCTGTAAAGTTTGCAAACGCCTCGGCATTAGGGTTGCGCTTCGACAACTCTTCTATGTACGCCTTGCGTATTACTTCTACTGATGGTATTTTGAGATTCTTCGTCATAACTAAATTCTATTTTTTCTTGTACGAACGATTCTTGTTTCCACCCTGCGCTTCCAGATAGCCAAACTCCGTAAGTTGGCGCAGGTAGCGCTTGGTCGTGGTCTCTGTATAACCGAAACGAGCAACCACCTCTTCGGTCGTCACTTCTTCTTTATCGGCCATATAATCTAAAATATCGACCATTTTCTCCGCCAAAGATGGCTTTATCGACCATTTATCGACCATTTTCTCCATCAAAACATGTTTATCGACCACTTTCTCTGTCGTCGATTGGATGTATTGGTCTATCTCGCTCTTCAAGTGTTTGCAGTGAAGTGCTGTCATGCAGTCGAGGAAGATGTTTATGTCATCGTTCTCTCGGGTGTCTATCAGGGCTTGTATATATTCCGCCTTGTCGTCTTTGAGAACCTTAGTAGGCAGCACTCCAAACTCCCATTGCAATAGGTTCATCAGTAGCCTGCACGTGCGTCCGTTGCCATCGGCCCACGGATGTATGCTGACCAACTCGTAGTGTGCCCAGAAGCTTAGGTCGTATATCGCTGTCACATTAGTCGTGTCTACCGTCTTGCGTCTCTTGTTGAGTTCCTCGCAAAATGCAGCAAGGCGTTCTGGAACTTTCTGATACGACATGTACGATTTGCCACCTACGCCAGCCGTGACGTTCAGCTTGCGCAGCTCTCCTTTCGCTGCCGAGAACGACCCGCCTATCACGTTATATTCGCTGCCTGTTCGCGCCATCACTTTGCTCGCAAGTGTTATCAGCCAGTCAACCGTAATGGGCTCATGCTTTGCAATCCACTTTCGCCCATATTCGTATGCAGCCTTTAGGTCGAGATTCATCATCTGCTCCACTATCGTTCGCTTGCTCGATGTGATGCCTTCGTCGAACAACAGCTGTGCTTCTACCTCGGTGACTGTGGAGCCCTCAATGGCTGTGGAGTGCGTAATGATGGAGTACAGATAGAACTTTTCGAAGTCTATCTGATTCGATATGCCCAGTGCCTCATGCTGTTGTAGCAGTTTTAGTAGCTGTTCTCTACTTCCGTTCATCACTTCTTCCTCCGTTCCAATTCTGACACGGTACGATCAACGACTTCCTGAAGCTGATACGTAGCTACGCCAAGCGGCTTGTTGATGTCTTTCAATGACCATTCAACCACCGTTTTGTCTGTCGATTTGCATATAATCAAGCCCACTGAGGGATTGTCGCCTTCACCGCGCAACAGTTGGTCTGCTGCCGTAACGTAGAAATTCAGTTTGCCCGCAAATTCGGGAACATACTTCACGGCCTTCAGTTCGATAATGACATATCGGTGCTGAGGAATATGATAGAACACCAGATCGGGAAAGAATGTCTGCCCGCCTGGCATCTGCAACTCCATCTGCCGACCTACGTATGAGAAGCCCTTGCCGAGTTCCAAGAGAAAACGTGTGACGTTGGCAACCAATGCGTCCTCAAGGTCTTTCTCGTCGTAGCGAGCTTTCATCGTCAGGAACTCAAAGTTGTATGGGTCTTTCAATATCTCTTTGGCCGACTCTATCTGCGCCTCAGGCAGTGTGGTGCCGAAATTGGTCTTGGCAGTGCCCTCTCGCTTGTATAGCTTGGCTGCTATTTGGTCTTCCAATGCAGGACGAGACCAATTGTTATCAATAGTCTTGTTGACATAGAACAAGGCTTCGTCCATTGAATTGCACTTAGTGAATATCTCAATATGCTGCCCCCAAGGAATAAGACCAAATCTTTCTGGCATCTCTAATTCGTCAACGACCCGTTGACGATTTTCATTGATGCGTTTCGGTTGGGCAAAGTCCAATTCGTCAGCAGCCTGCTGACGAATTACAACTTGCTCATAATAAAATGCATACCAACGCTTTATGTATTTTAAGTTGGTGACAGAAAACCCTGTTGCGTTCGGAAACATTGTACGCATATCAAGGCTCAACTGATTGAAAAAACCACTTCCCCATTTGCTCTCTGCCTGCTTCTGAACGATGTCTCGCCCCAGCTCCCAATAGTATTCGAGCAAAGCAGCATTCACACGTACCGCCGCCTTCGCCTGGCTTCGCTGAAAGCGGCGCTTAAAATCCGATAGCCATTCCACATACTCTGGATCCGCTATAGTGCCTTCGCTATATACAAATCTCGGTCTATCTTCCATCTCTTTTCCCCTCAGCTCGTCTCTAATCCATTGGTGCAATATGTTCATTGATGAATGCTATTTCATCAAGTCCCAACTCATACTTCACAAAAAGTTGCTGATCTATATCATCAACACTTCTCGTCCAATCTATGTCAGAATCTGGCGTGAAGTCTTGAATGGGTACATTCGCCCAAGTTTCCTTCGGATTATTTTGGGTTACTTTTAGCGTCCCTAATAACGTTCGAGCAAATTTGGTTTTTACATACTTTAGGCAAGCTTCAGCTTCTTCTTTTGTCTCAAATTTTCCGACACTCAGGAAAGTAAGGGTATGCCCGATTACGGGCTGCCCGATTACGGGCGTAGATAAAACCTCTCCTATAGCTCCTGTTCCATTTGCTTTAGGAACAAACACTTTGTACTTATCGATGTTGTCGGGGCATTTTACGTATTTACGCTTCGTCCAAAGATACGCACGCTCATTATTTACCCTGCCAAGAATCTGGATGTAATCGTCTTCATCACTAGGCTTGTTTTCCGAAAACAACTCAGGATACTGACTAAAAGCTGTAGAATTAAGATCATACCTATGTCCTTTGCTATGTCGACCTTCTATCTCTGGATGCTCAGAATATGCCTCTTCGGTAATCCTATATAAATCACGAGGATAAACTAAATCAGAGAAAGAAACAAAACTCTTGTTTTTGATCTTGTCAAGAATGCTATGCAGCTCTTCAAAAGCAGAGAACGTTCCTATTGGCCCTATCTCTCTAGTGTTGTCCCAAAATGTCGTTGCAATGCCACCCTTAACATCTACGTTCGGAAATACTTCAATACTGTTAGCCCAATATTGAGAAACAATAAAATGAGGATTGCTTTTGATTCTTTTATTCCATTCTTTGGGTGTTTTCCCCGCATCAAACAGGAATCGGGCAGGATGAATCATCGTCCCGTACACCGACAATTGACTGGCCACATCTATAAATAGATGATAGACAGGGTTGGCGCCGTTACCATTTCCTCCGTTTACTTCTTGATATGGCGGATTCCCCACCACAGCACTAAACTTTATCATCTCTTTGCTTGTTGTTCCTTTCCAGAATCCCAAACTCTTCAACTCCTTTACGAGTTCATCTTGGTTATCTGATGCTTTCTCTACTAGTTTTTCTGCTTTTATATTTGCTTTCTTTTCTACTTGTCTAAAGCCAAATAGCGTGCGGCGAGTAATACCTGCAGCCATTGGTGTGTTGCAAATCACAAACATGTTGTCTGCGACAATATCATCCCATACGACTTGTTCTTCTTGCACGCTAATCGTTTCGGGGGCAATGCGCTCTGCTCTTACATACTCCTCCAATCGGCGACGGTAAAGAGAATATGTCACGTATAGCGGATACAGACCAGTCTTGGAATTAATCTCCAAAATTTTGGTCTGTACTTCACCTCCATCATCAACGCTGTTAAACAACTCTTGCGTCACATCACCTTGGTCTATAAAGCGTGGCTTATCTATCTGTCCATTCTTTTCGTCGAAAGTCTCGTCGAAGAAGCACCATCCACCTATGGTGTCGCTCATGTGCATATTCACCACGCGCCACGGTGTAAGAACAGTTTCCTTGTCTGGATTGCGGAAGTACGAGAATATCTCTGTAATCTGCTTTATGCGGTCCTCTACGTGCATGAAGTCGGCCTCGCGCACCAATTCGCGATACCTCTTGCCTGCCTCCATGAAGCGCGTAGCGTTGAAGCACTTCTTTATCTTATTGAAGTCATCCTTGGTGATTTTCTGCATAAACTCCTTCCACGACTCGTCCTTGATCTTTCGTGTAAAGTTGTCTATGGTCAAGTCTTCCGTAGTGTCTCCCGCATCAGCACCGCCATACATTAGCAGCGGTATGCGCAATGCTATGCCTCGTATGTTGGTAATGCGTTTCCTGAACTCCTCGCGCTCCTCCTTCGCCTTCTCGCGCTTGGCCATTCGTTCCGCTTCCTCTTTTATCCATTGCTGCTTTTCTTCTTCGCTCCAGGACTCCCACTGTTTCTTGAACTCTGCATCTTTTTCGGTCTTCTTCCTTGCCTTCGCCGAGGCTTCGGCTTTCTTTTGTGCAATCTTGGCTTCCCAAGCCGCACGTTGTTCAGGCGTCATGTGGCTGAGGTCGACTGTTGTCTTGGCTTCCTTGCGTTTCTCGTCCGCCGCTTGGCCTCCATTCTCACCAATGTGGTTTATCACTTCGGGAGCGACGCTGTTGAGTTCCTCTTGGTTATATAGGCAAGGATCATCAAAACCCTTACGAACAAGTCGGTCGATGAATACGCTCTCAAGTTTCTTATAAATGTCATCGATGCTAAGTGGCGACATTTGTCCTCCCGTCATAGATATTACAGGACATAGATCGACGAAGTCTTTTACGGTCTCTTTGTCGCGCATCTCCTGCGTCTTATCTTCATCGCCTTCTTTAGCTTTATTGGCATCTTTCTTTGTAATAGAGGAGAACTTTGCAGTTTCTGCCACTATCTTGAGTGTACGGTCAGGTGCGAAGTCGAATACGTAGCATTGTGTTTTCATCTTCCCGTCGTGCGTCTTATATGGCGACTGCACTCGGAAGATAGTCTGCATATATGTAGCTGCATTGTCGCCTCCCTTTAGGTAGAGCACCGCAGTCCATGGTTCTACCGTCACTCCTGTTGTCAACCGACCGCACGATATGGTTATCGTCCATGTTTTTTCTGGCATTTCACCGATGGCACTATTGACAACGTCGAGAGCCGTTTCCTGCTGCTCGTCTGTCTCTACATTGCCAGCCACATTCACTATTTTGAACCGTCTGAATGTAGGGTGTTCTTTGAGCATCGTTTCAAGAGCTTTCGCTTCGTCTATGTGGCTCACAACCCACAGCGTATGTCTGAACATACTGCGATACTCATTTGTGGAGAATGGAAAATTGTTGGTGTCGTCCTTGGTGCAGAGCAAATCGAGGAACTTCTTGACGTCTTCCTCGTGCACAAAGCGACCTTTCGCACCCTCTGGCATGATTGCATGATCTGCCTTGGGATTGCCCGTCCATGTACGGGAAAACTCGTTGAACGTAAATACGCCATCTTGGTCAAGCACCTGACTGATGTTCTTCCTAATGTCGTATGTGAAGATGTTCATCTGTGGCAGGTCGGCATACGGGTTCTTTTCATTCGGATGCTCGACTTCCCATCTGAGTTTGGCCTGCTGCTCTGCTATGTAATCCCATGTGAAAACTTCTTTCTCAGCATCGAAGTCCTCATATAGGTTAAACGGAGTACCCGACAGATGGAGCATCTTAGTCTTCTCCTTTTTCAAGAAGTCCTTTATGACGCTTTCGCCAAGTGCCGTTCGAGTACCTTCATGAGCCTCGTCTATGATTACTAAGTCCCATTTTGTCTTCAGAATGTCAGCTTTCAGCTTTTCGTTCTCTTTGACGTCAGAGTGACCGAATAAGGTCTCTTGTTGTTCTTTAGTGCTATTCTTTGCAAGAGTCTTGACGTTTACAAGCTCTGACAATCTGAGATATTGCATCGAAACGAAGAATACATAGTGATTGCCATCGGTCTCTACAAATCTCTCCAAATCGTAGAAGTTGCCTCGATTGTCGGCATCAGAACGAGTGCCAAAATCGTACTTGCAACGAATATCACAATTCTCGCTTATCGCACTACCAAAGACCTGCTCAAAAGCTTTCATCCATCCATCACCTACTGCAGGTCGATGTGTAACGATAAGTGTACGCCTGACATCCATCTCGCGTGCCAGTTGCAGGGCACATATAGTCTTACCAAAACGCATCTTCGCGTTCCATAGAAACTGTCTGTATTCAGAAAGTGGAGTGTACACATAGCCAGTTTTACTTCCGCTTTTAGAGCAAAAACGTTCTTTGGCTCTGTCTATGGCATCGCGCTGTTCGGGCCTAAGCACAATAAGATCATCTCCAAACAAACTTGTTTGGAAACTATCCTTTATTTCTTCTAGTGTCGTGTACGTTGCCATAATCTATGAGTTTTTCAGTTTCTATTCAATAGTGACGCAAATGTCTGCTTTGGCGCATCCTTATCATGAAAGTCTTGCGTTGTCAACGTCGCTTTTTTCAAGTTTACTCCGTGAAAGAAATCTTTGATAAGACAATATCCTTCAAAAGGTCCCTCTGGCTCAAGCTGAGGCCGTTTGGGAATGGCTAAGCCTTGTTGTTCCGCAATTAAAAGGCTATTGTTCATTAGAGTCTCTAATTGTTCTTGCTTCTCTTCGAATTTCTTGAGTTCAAGATTGTATGATTCTATACGAGTCAAGCGTCGCTTTATGTCTTCTTCATGCCCAGGTAATCCAAATGTCATACCGTCCATCTGCCAGATATTCCACGAGATTATGTAGGCCACGCCTGGCATAATGCGCATCTTGTTTTGATTGAACTTATCTTCTCCGAACTGCTCGATATAGTGTTCCACAAACGTGAAAAATAGAGCTTCGCGAGCCAACAGCAAGTTATCACCTTGCCATTCAAAACCGTATGTTGCTCGCAATGCTATCTTAGCCCACAATATCCATTCTTTGCTGTCTTTCGCATTCTCCGAAACTATGCGGAGTTTGCGGTCGAGCATTCCTATTCGATACTTTGCTATTTGATTAAATTCCCCCGTCACGACGTCATATCGATTGGCTAGATATGGAGCTTCTCCACACGTCATCTCCAATCGCACATCAGCTACATATTCTTTCCACGTTTTATCTTCAGTAAACACAATCTTCTCCTCATTGTTTATCCAAGCTTGAGGATTGTTGGGGTCTGGATAGTTGAAAAGACCTTCAGTTCGACCAAACCACGCTTCGTCAACGAGGTTGTTCTGTGCATTACATATCCATGCTGGCGTAAAAACTTCCGCCTTGTCTTTTACCCTCTGCGTCTGCTCCTCTTTTGTTTTTACCGCTCTTGGACGTATGAGTTTGTTGTTGTCTCCTGTTATCTTATCAATTGTTATATAGTCATGAAAAGTATATCCTTCGCCCCTTTCTGCATACGAGTCGGTAGCCCAGTAGATGTTTTTCTGAGTCGTATGATCCTTTAGAAGATTCATACATACTTGCTCGCCGTAATTGAGGAGCATCTGAGTTTCACTTATGTCAGCTTCTGTCGCCATTCTTTACGTAATCTCACCTACAAATTTACCTCTCTTCTGTGCAGCCAATCTTCACTGAAGAATATTTTTTTCTCGCCTCCTCTATTTTTTCAGCTATTCGCCGTCTCAACCTCTCTGGCTCAAGCACCTCCACTTGCGGACCGTATGAGAATATTTGCGCCTCAAGTTCTTTGTTCGACCTAACTGTTATACTCAGCGTGTGCTCCCCCTCATCGATGATTTCCTGCGTGTGGTGTATCGGCTTCGACACGACATAAGGAAAACGTTTCTCGTCAAACTTCAATACTACTTTTTCGGCTGTAAGGTGATCATCAGGGATAGTGACACCTACAATGTCTTTGAAGTATTGCTTGAAATCTACACTCTCGTTCGGCACAAACGCGACATCTGTTTTAACCTCGAACCGCACAATTCTGTCTAAGGCCCTGTTCGTTATTTGGTTGCCATACTGCTTGTTCACTTCAAGTCCGAACAAGAACCAGCGGTTGTTGAATTGCTTTAGGTAATAAGGATGTATTAGTGCTGCCAGCTCCGTTCCCTTATACGAGCGATAGGTCATCAATATTGGCAGTTGATTTACCGTGGCATCTATCAAGTCCGAGAGAAATTCCAATCCTTTGAGCTGCTCGTTCTGCTCAAACTCTACCACGCTGTCGCTATTGGGCTTCACGTCGAATCGACATTCAAGTTTCGAGATAACCTCTTCGAGCCATGCATTGGATGGTATACCTCTATATTTGCCAAGCATCTCTATGGTAGAGCGAAGGCTCGTAAGTTCCTCTGGAGAAAGCGGATTGTTGAAAATGCTGTATTCAGGGTCCTCGTACCTATAGTAACGCTTCTTGCCGTCGCCCGAAAGATATGCCTTGGTAGGAGCGTTATACGGACGATTCCTCATATTCTCTATGTCCACCCTAAGTTGCCGAGTGTTTACTCGTGTGCCGAGAAGGTCATATAGTTTATCACCGACAATCTCCATCAAATCCTCAAACGTATATTTACGATTGAAGTTCTTGAAGCAGTTGTCCAGAATCTGGTATCTCAGCTGAGCGTTTTTATTTGTAGGCATATCGGCTATTTGTTGTCCTCGAAGGCATCCATCCTCACAAGGTCATTTATCTCGCATTTCAGACACTTCGCTATTTCTATCAAGTTCTCAAGACTTGGCTGCGTTGCGTTTGTCACCCATTTGGATATAGTTGCTGGGTCTTTGTCCATCATCCTCGCCAACTCTTTAGCGCAACAATGGTAAGCTGCGACAAGGACGAAGACGACGGTCCTGACTACAGCAAGTTCAACACGCTCTTCTCTACTGTGAAGACGTTTGTAGACAAGCTCGATAGTAGCTCTACCTACTCGTACCCAATCAATGGCTCTGCGAAGAAGACTACTTCGGACTACATGTTTGAGGTCAAGCCAGTAGGCCGATTGATAGCTGTCACGCCCAAGTCATCCATGACGAAGAGCGAACTCACTGTTGTCAAGGAGGCGAACGTAATGAAAGACATTTATCTCAATAATGCCAATGGTATTACTATCGATTGTAGAAGATGAAACGGAAGGAGATGAACTATGAAGCCTGTAAAGAATCGAATATTCTGTGTGGATTGCCAGCACCCTAAAATGCTTTTCGAATCGAAGAGCAAGGCTATGAACTTTATCAAATTCAACGCTGACGAGATCATGGAGGAGAGTGGCGTAGCACCTACTCGTGCTTACTTTTGCAACTCTTGCTGCGGATGGCATGTAACGAGCCATGTTCATCCTCCATCAAGAGTTGATCGAATTAAGCAAAATGCATATCCGCAACTTAATAGCAACTATTGCATATATCACTGATTATCTGTAACCTGCAGTATATTTAACAAGGGTGTAATATGAGCTTGTTTGACTTAGGAAAAGAACTCAAAAGCGAAAAGGCTTGCGAGAA
>CALAVC010000108.1 GCA_937892095.1 uncultured Bacteroidales bacterium
CTTCAACTTTTGAAGCCATACTTGGTAACACAGGACTCCAACACTCAACCTTGCCATCGGCTGTAAAGATTACACGACCAAAAGCAAGAAGCGACTGGTCATAGTCGTGTTCGTCAATTTCTCCTGCTGCTTTTTTCTTGTCAAGGTTGGCAACGACTTCTTTTTTTGAAAATAATTTGAAGTCTCCGTCGATGAACGCCAAAGTCTTGACGACCTCATAGGTGCCAACGATTGATTGTTCGTCTTTCATTGTTGATGAATTAATTTTGATTGTTATTTTAACTTAAACTAGCGTTTAGCTAAGTTAATAAAAAGTTTTTGTCGTACAAGTTCATTAGAGAACAAACAAAAATACCACGTTCTCAATTTGGAGAGCGTGGTATTTTTGTAAGTTACTTTTTATAAATCTTATGGCAATGGCTTCAGCCCTTCCCAACGGACATTCCACTTGCCGTCTTTGGGAAAGCCTGGATTAGCAACATCGCAACCATCCCAACCTGCACACATAAGGGCTATCGTTGTAAGCAAACCTCCGTTGCCAGGCAGATAGCAACGTAAGCGTTCGTCTTGATAATTGTGTCCGTTGGGCAAGTATGTGTTGGTTCGATTGTTCATAAGTATGGACGAGAGAGCAACGTCGGGCAGTCCGAGGCGTGTGGCACACATCGCAACCATCGGATAGTCCCAACCCCACGTCTTATTCCAATTCCAATTGTCGCACACCCATGCAAGAGTTTTTTTCATCACTTCGGTGTTAACCTGATATGTGAGTGGCAATATGCCTAAAGCGCCCAAAACTGCAGGGTGGTCGCTCGTGAAACGAATGTCGGAGTAGGTGTCGACGGCTGTTTCGGCTGCGAGGTATAGGCTATCGGCATTGAAAGCAAGAGGCGCGAGATTATTAATTATTTTGTCCCACTCTTCGTTGCGTGGCTTACCCATGCGCTCGCGCCAAAGTTGCGCAATGTTCAGACCAAAATGCCAATAAGACAATTCAAAGGGAGCATTGACAACATCTTTGGCATGCAAAGTTTCTTGTGCTGGAATGAAACCACGTAGGTCGAAACGATTTTTTTCTGCATTCCAAGTGACGAAATCGGCCATGAATTCAGCCGTTTTTTCGACGAGTGGTGCCATGTCGTTGAGGAACGCTTTGTCGGCAGAAGTGCGATAGGCAAGTTCTGCAAGATGGATTAGGTGTGGTTGTTGCCATATAAGGTAGCTACCAACGTTGGACGGGGCTTCCAAAGAGCTTGGGTCGGTCATCTTCATCCATCGAATGCCTTTGAACCCCTGACGTTCGGCAATGGCGCGAGCATTAGGTTCGGCCACATGATACCAAGCAAGCGTGTGTTGCAACTTGTCGGCATGTCCCCAAAGCGGAAGCCAAGCTTGGTGCCAATAGATCATTTCGAGGTGGAACTTACCGAACCATGTGTTGTATGTAAGTCCCGATTCTTGTGGTGGGACGTTGCCAGCGCATTGTGCTGCAAGGAGATATTGACTCAATACGACACGTCGTTCAAGTTCGGCGGCACGAGGGTCGGTACAACTGCTAAAATCGACAGCAGCACCAGTGCGCCAAAACTCTTGCCAAGCCACATCGGAAGCCACTTCGACTTGCTCATAGGTGGGCAAAGATTCTGTGGTTAATGCGGGTGAAAATAGCAACGAGACTTCAATGTTCTCATCATCGGGGAAAAGGGTTATGCGGTCGGCAGCTGTTTGTTCAGCCTTTGCCGAACCATTCCATTGAAGAGTAGCAAAATATGTCGTAGAGTCGAGAGTGTGGCGCACAACGATGCTGTTTTCTGTTTGCTTTTCAATGCTGACGCTATGAAGGTCTTGAGCTGTCCAATTGCAACCGTCGTCGCTATGTTTGCCAGTTGGATATGGGAAAGTTAGGCAAAGAGGTGTTTTGGCTTTATCCGACACTCTGGTTGCAATGAGGTCGAGTGTTGGGTGGCATACTGTGTTTACAAGGTGTTGAGCTTCATTGAGTGTAAACGACGAAGTTATTTTGCCCGATTTAAGGTTGAGACGACAGTTTATGTTAGAAAATTCGTCAGGACCTTGTTCTACGTCGAAACCGAGCGTCCCAAGATGTAGGCGATGCGGGTTGATTCGGTACCAATCGGAAGCGGCTTTACCACGTACGTTGTCTTTTATTTGTCGACTATAAACTTCATTGTGTCCGTGCCCCATGTCGTCGTCGCGCAAAGTCTCTTCAAAAAGCAGACAATCTGGATTGGGGAAGCTATGCCACCCCCAG
>CALAVC010000109.1 GCA_937892095.1 uncultured Bacteroidales bacterium
CGCTGAGGGATTCGAACCCCCGACCCTCTGCTTGTAAGGCAGACGCTCTGAACCAGCTGAGCTAAGCGCCCTTGCTCTCCTTTGAGATTGCGAGTGCAAAGATAGGTAATATTTCTATTTGTGCAACTATTAATGCTGAAAAAAGTGAATTTTGTTAGGCAAAGCTATCCCGTAGAATATGCAAAATCCATGACCTCGGATCGTTTCGAAGTCATGGATTAATTGGCATGTGCGCGTGTAGCTGCGACTACTTTATTTCATGTCCAAGAATGTCGAACGTTTTGCCGTTTGGAGTGATGATGTATAGTTGTCCGTTCTTTATGATTTTTGCGCATTTGGCGTTTGAGTTTGCTTTAACACTCATAAGCTTTGTTGTGTTTTTTTCTGCCAGACGTTGTGTCTCGAGTGCCGTGGCAAGGTTTTCAACCATGGTTTGAAGCGTTGCCGAATTGTCTTCAAGACTTTTACTTTCATCGTAGACTGCGTTTTTAATGGCTTTTTGTGCTTCTGCTATGAGTTTTTGACAAGCCTCACTGTCGTCTTCTTTAGCGAGAGTCGCTACTTCTTGCAGATACGCTATTTTGCGCTTCTCGAAAACTTCCTTACCAACCTTTGCTTGGTCGGCCGACTGCCTTGCTTCTTGTGCTGTCGCTATGGCTGAGTCGAGTGTTGACTTTGCTGCGTCCACAGCTTCTTGTGTAGCGGCGTCGTTGTCAGCTACTTGTTGTGCTATGTCTATGGCCGATTTTAAAGTTGTTGCTATTGTCGCATACTCATCTTTTAGTCCGTCGTACAGGGCTTTTGCGTTGTTTATTGACGAATTTAGTTCGGTCTTGTCAACTGTGGGGACTTTCTTTAATGTGTTTACAGTTGTGCTGTTGTTCGACTGTGCGCTCATGCTGATGTTTGTAAGCGATAGCGCAAGTAAAGCCACGAGGCTAATTGCTAATTTCATAGATATTAGTATTAATTGATTGAAGATTTGTTAGCTATTAGTTTATTCTCACCCTTACGCCTATTAGGGTTTGGTCGTCAGTTTGGTCAGTACTGCCTTGCCACTCGTCTATTTGCTGGGTGATTATTTCAAGTTGTTTATCAACAGGGTCGGTGTAATGCTCCTTGGCAAATGCCGTTAGGCGACGTAGGTTAAACTTACCTTTTTGTCCAAATTGGTCGCGTATGCCATCGCTACCAAGGTAGAGCATGTCGCCGTCTTGTAGGCTGATTTTTGTCTCGCTAAAGTCTTTCATCTTGATAAATCGACCAACGGGCATCGAGTCGCCTTTTATTCGTGAAACTTCGCCACTCCGAACAAGGATTAGGTCTTGCTTAGCTGTTGCAAACAGAGCTTTTGTTGGGTCGGGCGTGAAGACGAGAATTGTCATGTCCATGCCGTCGTAGGCACTATATTCGTTGGTCGTACTCTTTGCAAGCGACGTTATGATGTGTTCGCGCATTCGGTTGAGAATCTCCGACGGATATGGCACATGGCCCTGTTGGTTGATTTCGGCAATGATGTCTTTGAGTGCACTAATTCCAAGCATACTTAGCAGAGCTCCCGGTACGCCATGTCCCGTACAATCGGCCACTGCAAGAATCCTATAGCCTGCGCAACTTGCAACTCGATACCAGTCGCCGCAGACAATGTTGCGTGGTTTGTAGTAGACGAAACTTTCGGGGAATAATTGGTGGAATTCGTCTATGGTGTTTATGGCGGCTCTTTGTATGTATCGAGCGTAGTTTATGCTGCTAACAATGCTCTTGTTTTGCTCTTCTATGATTGTTTTCTGCTTGTCGAGAGTGTCGTTTTTCTCAGCAAGTACTATGTTGGCTTTGCGTTTGTTGTATAGCAATATGCCAATGAGTGACAGACCTACAAAAAGAGATACTACGATTATGAGCAATTTGTTTTTTTTTGCCTCGTACAGCTTTTTCTCGTTCTCGCGTTTTATTTCTTCAATCATTTGTGCATGAGCTACTTCTGCATTTTTTAGCTTGTTGAAGGTGCTATCGTTCAGAGTCGCAGATTTGTATTCTTCATATTTTTCAAGCTCATACAGAGCTTCGCGAAATTTACCAAGTTGCTTGTACGTAACGTAAAGTTTTTCGTGCCAATCTTTTTTCCTGTTTATGGGGAAGTTGCCATCTGTCGTATATTCTTCCATGCTTAGCAACTCTGTGAGTGCCTCTTGATACTTTTTGCCAAAGAGTAGATAATCTACGTATATAAATCGTGTGCTGATATGGTTCGATATGTTGCCGTTTTCTAAGTCTTTATCGCCTAATTCTTCGATGTTTTGTAGGCAGCTATCAGCATATTCTTTCCTTCCCATCCTTTTTGCAACGTTGATGTATGCAGCTGCCAATGATGTGTGTGTTTGATTTATCGTTTGTAGATAATATGGGTCGTCTGTTTCTTTTTGCCCGAAAAGAGACAGTGCTTGACGTAAGTAGCCTATTGATTCAAAACTCAGTATATCTCCCATTTTTGCTGCAGGTCGCCAATCAGGTAGTTGCACGTTGCAATTTCCAACGTGTCTTTGGTTGTGGAAATGTAGTGAAGCGCTTGCTGATAATTATCTTGTGCTGCCGAAAAGAACTCTATATTTGCATACAACTGACCAATTCGTTGATATGTGTGCGAGATGAATGCAGTGTCTTTGCAGTCGATAAACGTACGGAGCACTTTCTTGAAATAGTAAAATATGCTGTCTTGTTCGTTCAAGTCTTCGTAGCAACATCCGAGTGCAATGTAGGCTTTCCCTTCGCCATCGTAGTTGGCCGTTTGGTTAGATAATTGTGCAACTCGTAAGAACGGAGCTATAGCATTTTGCGCTTTGTCGCTCATGTAATAGGCTTTGCCAACATAGTAGTTGGCTTTTGTTCTCTGCAATGTATCCCTTTCGCCACACAAGTCAATTGCCCAGTTGGCATACTTGAGCATAGTGTCGGTGTTGCTTGTGTATCTAGCTATTTCGTTATAATACTTTGCCCTCTGGTGCTGTGGAGTAGTGCGGGTTATCAAGTTTAGCAAACTATCAATAATAGGCTGATTGACATTGTCTTGTGCAAAAGAATGAACGAAAATAAGTGCTGCTAAAAATGAAAGTATGTATTGTCTCATCATGCTTTATTGACGTAGGATACAGTCAAACTGCACCAAAGGTAGCAATGAATATTGGACAAGCGTATTACTTGCGATTTTGCTTTAAGTATTGTTGTAAATATTTTGCGGAGAGCTAATGCTTTGCACTAACTCTCCGCAGTTTTGCGATGTCTACAACTACTTACTCTTCGTCAGAGGGCTCATTGGCCATTGTGTGGTATACGTTAGAAACGTCTTCGTCTTCTTCGAGTTTTTGAAGAAGTTTTTCCACGCCAGCCACTTCGTCGGGTTGTAGTTCTTTGGTGTCGGTGGGGATGCGAACGAACTCTGCGCTTACGAGTTCGAAGTTGTTGTCTTCGACATACTTTTGTAGCTGACCGAAAGCTTCGTATTCACCATAGATGTTTATTATGTCTTCGTCGTCAACAAACAGTTCCGACACGCCAAAGTCGATTAGCTCAAGTTCGAGCTCTTCTGCGTCGATTCCTTCTTTGTTCTTGACCTTGAAGAAACATTTGTGTTCGAACATGAACGATACGCAACCCGATGTGCCAAGTGAACCGCCAAATTTGGTGAAGTAGCTACGCACGTTGGCCACGGTTCGGGTGGGGTTGTCGGTAGCAGTCTCGACGAGTATGGCGATGCCATGAGGTCCATAGCCTTCGTAGACAACTTCTTTTATGTCGGCTTGTTCCTTACTTGTGGCTTTCTTTATTGCCCTTTCGATGTTTTCTTTGGGCATATTTTCAGCCTTAGCATTCTGAATGAGTGCACGCAGTTTAGAGTTGGAGTGTGGGTCGGGTCCACCTGCTTTGACGGCAATGATTATTTCTTTGCCGAGTTTGGTGAACGTCTTGGCCATATTGCCCCATCGTTTCAACTTGCGGGCTTTGCGATATTCAAATGCTCTTCCCATATTTTTGGTGTGTATATGTTTTGTTTTAGTTCTGTTGTTTTGTTTATATCATACCCGCCTTGCGGAGTTCTTGCTCTGCCACTTCAAGTTCATCGTAGAAGTCTTTCCCCCATTTGCTTATTATGGGGTCTCGCAGAAATTTATATGCTGGAGTGCCAGTTTTTTCGCCAAGTTCGAGTGCCACTTTGCATACGTCCCACTCATGAAAATTGAGTGTTTCGTAACGTGCATACTTGGTCACCCTTATCGGGTAGAGGTAGCACGATATTGGCTTGCGAAATGCCGACTTCCCATCTAAGAACGCTTTCTCGATGGCGCATGCCCATGTGCCGTTGTCTTCTCGAATTGCATATATGCACTCTTTACCGTCGATTATTGGTGTTACGAGGTCTCCATCGGCATCTTTGACCCAAAGTCCTTGACTGTCGGCTTCGAGTTTGCCACGTTCTGTCATGTAGGGCAGGAAACTCTCGTAGTTGTCGGTCAGTTGGTCGAGCTCTTCTTCTTCGAGTGGTGCTCCAGCATCGCCATAGTAGCAGCAGTCGCCTTTGCACTTAGCTATATCGCACACGAACCGACGACGAAATAGTTCGGAACTAATTACTTTCCCTTCTATTTCTATCATCATAGAGAGTGTTGTTGTCTGGCTTATTCTGCAGTTTGTGTGCCCATATCTTTGCCGTCGTCAACAAGTATACGACCGCAGTATTCGCATACGATGATGCGTTTGCGAAGACGAATGTCGAGCTGACGCTGGGGTGGAATGTGGTTGAAACAGCCACCGCAAGCTTCGCGCTGTACGGTTACGACTGCCAGTCCGTTGTGAGCATTATTGCGAAGGCGATGGAATGCGTTGAGCGAACGCTCATCGATGTTTTTGCTTATTTTCTCTGCTTTTTTCAGCAGAGCATCTTCGTCGGCTTGTGTCTCGGCAATTATGGTGTCGAGTTCTGCTTTTTTTGTCTCAAGGTCTTGCTGACGCTCTTCGAGACGTGTGCGAGCTTCGCTTGCTTGTTCTTGCTTGCGAGCTACTTCTGCAGTGAATTCGCGTATGCGCTTTTCGCTAAGCTGACGATCGAGGTCTTGATACTCTATTTCTTTCGAAATGGCATCATATTCGCGGTTGTTGCGGACCTCTTTTTGTTGTTCTTCGTATTTCTTTATTTGAGCTTCAGCCTCTTTTATTTTGTTCTTGTGGTCGGAGACGAGACCATTGAGACGTTTGATGTCGTCGTTAAAATTGTTGAGTCTGGTCTCTAAACCGGCAATTTCATCTTCGAGGTCTTGCACTTCAAGAGGTAGTTCGCCTCGTGTAGTCTTTATCTTATCTATTTGGGTATGAACTTGTTGCAGTTCGTAGAGTGCTTTGAGCTTTTGCTCAATGGGCATTTCCTTTACGGCCTCTTGTTTGCTTGCCATATATAGCTTTAATAAAAATATTTTATCGGATTAGACTCCGTATGCGTTACGTAACGGGCAAAGTTAATTAATTTTCTTCGTAAAACGTTTTCGAAAACGTTCTTAGATATTATTTCGCTTTCAAAATGTCCTATGTCGACCACAAGTATTTTGCCTGTTGCATCGGCCATCTGGTGATATTTCATGTCGGCCGTTATGTATGCATCGGCACCATTGGCGATGGCTATGTCAACAAACTCGCTGCCGCTACCTGTGCATATCGCTATGCGCTGTATCGGCTTGTCGAAGGCCGTGTGGCGTATGACTTCTACCCCTAATTTTTCTTTTACAAGTCGAAGAAACTCATTGGTGGGTATGGCTGTCTCTAAGTTGCCTACAACCCCGTAGCCTTGGGTGCTGAACGTATTTGATAGCGGAATGATGTCTATTGCGGGCTCTTCGTAGGGGTGGACTGCAATGATTTTTTTTACCACTTGGTAGACAAGTCGATTCGGCACAATGCTTTCGAGTTTGTCTTCTATCTCATGGTGTAGACTTCCGATTGTTCCACATGTCGGGTTTGCTCCGTTAAGTGGCATGTAGCTACCTGTGCCAGAAGATTGCCACGATGTGTGGCTATAGTTGCCTATGTGCCCAGCACCTGCTTCGGTCATTGCATTGAAGACTTGCTTTGTGTGGGCTGTCGGTACGTAGGTAACAATTTTAGACAGACAGTCTTTTTCTGGTGCGAGAATGTTTACGTTCTCAAGATCGAGAAGGCGAGCTATGCTCCCACTTGTGCCTTGTAGACTTTTGTCGGCTGGAGTGTGGACGGCTATGAGTGCAATGTCATTTTTTATGGCAGTGTGTATTATTTCTTGTTCGTCAGTCTGACGAGTTAGCCGTTTTAACCCTCGAAACATGAGTGGGTGGTGGCTGACAACGACATTGCAATCCGAGTCGATGGCTTGGCGGATAGCATCTTTGGTCTGGTCGAGTGTTAGTAATATACCCTTTATGTTCATGTCAGGACTGCCGACCAATAGTCCACTATTGTCCCACGTGTCTTGTGTGGCAAAAGGAAAGGCTTCGTCGAGAGCTCTTACAACGTCGGCAACCGTATATTCAGTCATAGATTATCGTGTATTTCGGTGAGGAAATTGCGTATTTGTCTCAGTCTGTTTATGACTTCTGCTCGTGTTGAGAATTGCTCGACAGAGTCTTTGTCGGGCGTTGATGTTGGTGTGCCGTGCTTGTTGTTTTTTATGGCTTCGCTTAGTCTTTGTCTGGCTCCGTCAACAGTCATTCCACACTCTCGAAGCAGATAGTGAACAATTCGTAAGTCTCCAATGTCTTTGGGTGTAAAGCGTCGATTGCCGTTAGCATCGCGTCGAGGTCTTATTTGTGAAAACGACTTTTCCCAATAGCGTATGGTACTATCCGTCTCGCCCATAAGCTCTGCCACTTCGCCAATAGAGTAGAATAGCTTCCCCTCAGGCAATCGGCTTTTTATCTGTGAGGCTTTTTCGTTTAGTTCTTGGTCGGTCATTTGGCGTATGCCGATGTTTTTATGGGATTATTTCTTCGTGTTTTACGCGCAGGCGCCGCCAAGTGTAGACCACATGGATATGTCCATCGGAACTTTGTATTATGCTTGGGTATGAGTATTGGCTAATAGGGCTATCCTCGAGCGTCAACCAATGTTGCCAATTGATGCCATCGGAGCTACGCATTAGCGATATGGGCGTGCGTGCACCTTTTGTTTTGTCTTTTTCAATGGGCCAGTCGTTGCAGATTAGCGCATAAGTCCCGTCTGAAAGATTAACAGCGTCCAGACCGCTATTGTTGTTAGGTGTGTCTATCATTTGCAGTTTACTCCACGTCTCGCCGTTGTCCGAACTAAATGTTACGCCTATCTGACGGCTACGTGTGCGACATAGGGCTTCGAGTCGACCATCGGGCAGAATTAGAACAGTGGGCTGAATGGCACGAACTCCTTCGTCAGCATCGACAAAGTCGGTCTTGCGCCACGTTTTGCCACCATCGTCGCTTAGCTCGAAATATAGCTTCCAACCATTTGTCTCGATGCTCGTCGGTGCAATTAGCCTGCCTTTGTTACTTACTATTTTGTTTTTTATGGGACCCAAAAATCCTTCTTTGAGTGGTTCGCGGTCAGACCAAGTCTTACCCCCATCGCGTGAGCGAACAAGCCATCCCGTCCAGTCGGCAACTTTAAGCCCTATCTTGAAATATATCACGAGTTCGCCCGTCTTGCTGTCTTGATATATGACAGGGTTCCAACAAGCTTTGCGCTTCAGTTTGTTATTTGGGGCTTGGTTGAATGCCTTATCTTTAAGCCTTTTCTTAATTGGCCCGACAGTTGCTTCTGTCGTCGTGTCGTTAATGCCAGCAAGCAAAGCATCAGGAGTGTCGAGCAAGAAAACTCCGTCGGCAGCAAGAATGGGTTCACTCCAATGGTCGCTACCTTTTTTCTTTATGTTGACCCAAATGCATACATCGGGGTTGCGCTCATGTTTGCCGCCAAAGTATGTAACGACAAGGTCTCCTTTTTTTGTCTCGACAATGCTTGCCGAGTGACACTGTGGGAACGAAGCGTCGCGATATACAAATTCGTCGCACACGATGGCTTTGTCGGCTGTTGTGACTTTGGCTTGTATGTCGTGTTTGCCCGACGAGAGTTTTTGTTTTGAGCCATCTGGCAGGACAATTTCGGCTGTCGTGTTGGCAGGAATCTCTATGTGCCAATTTATTTTACCTCTATTTTTTGTCCACCGACTCACAATGTTGCCATAGATACTTTTATAGCTACTATTGATGTCGTCAATCTCGTCAACAGAAAATTCTGGTGCAAGCACAATTTCTCCGTTTGTCGTCTGCTTAATGCCCACAATATCCTTATATATCCACGCCACGAGGTCGCCCAATAGCATGACGTGGTTAGCACTGTTCATCTTGGGAGAGGCTGTGTCGCCGTTCCAAAGTTCCCATGTCGTAGTGGCTCCTTTTTCGACCATGTAGCCCCAACTTGGATATGTTTTTTGTGTTGCAAGTAGCCATGCCACGTCGTTTCGTCCCATGCTTGCAAGGGTGCGCATAAGCCACGATATGCCAATCACACCACATGAGATGTGGTCTTTGTTGTCGGTGATGATGTTCTTTAATATGTTTTTCTGTGCCTGTTCTCGCACGTAGTCATCGTCGGTTAGGAGCAAGCCAAGCAAATTGGCTGTTACTGTATTGTTGCCATAATACGTGCTGTCGGGGTAGAGTAGGTGGTTGGGGACTGTGGCTGTATTCTCTTTGCGTGTGAGAAATTTCTTCATGAAGGCTGTGCGAGTTGTTTCAGCTTCGTTTGTGAAGAAATCTTTGTCGGCAACACTATGTGCATGCGAAGCCATCTGCTTACAGATGTAATAGTAGTAGGCCGAAGAGATTAGTGTGCCATCGGTGCGACGTGCTGGGTCTTGACTATGGATGAGTTTTATGTCTTCGGGTGGCACACACCAGTCGCCGTACTTATCTTTCGTAATCAGTCCATCGTGCTGATATTTTTCTTTCAGGTGTTTGAGCCAATGGCATATAGCATCGTAATGGTTGTTGAGTGGCTTCCAATCGTCAAAGCGTTCGCCAATCATAAAAAGTGAGAAGGGTAGGGCTGCTGGCCAAGTAACGATGTCGGAATAGTAATTCCAAAAGGCTGGTGCGACATCGGGAATGCACCCATCTTCGCGCTGAGCTTCAACAATGTCGCGAGCCCATTTGACGTATAGATCGTGGTTGTCGAAAATAAACGACTCTCCACTGCAACCCGCTGTGCGGTCGCCAAGCCATGGCTGACGTTCATCGCGTTGCGGACAGTCGACAGGCATCCCTTTGTAGTTGGCCTCTATGCCACGTACGGCATTGGCATAGACACGATTAAGAATATCGTTGCCACACTCGAAGTGTCCCGTCGTCTCCATTTGGTCGCTTATCTGTTCTGCCACAATGTCGGCTTTGGTTAGCTCGTCAGCACCAGTAATCTCTACATACCTGAAACCATGATATACAAATGTTGGACTCCACCACGACTGCCCATTTTCTGCTGTCGACGCTACGTATTTGTCCGTACTATGCGCATGACGAAGATTCTCCGTGTATAGGTTGCCGTCTTTGTCGAGCAACTCTGCATAGCGAATGATTATGGTGTCTTTAGCCGATTTGTGTGGAATGCGTATTCTGACTCTACCAGCCATGTTTTGTCCAAAGTCGACAATCAGTTTGCCATTTACATTGCTGACGTTTTGTGCCCCTATTGTGCCTATGACTTTCATGCCGTCCATTAGTTGTGGGCGTAGTGTGCCATAGGGTCCTCCTACGCGCTCAGCCTGTGTCCATGTGCTGTCGTCAAAACCTGTCTGTGTCCAACCCTCAAATTCTTTGTTCGCATCGTATATCTCGCCGTCATATTCGTTGTTTGAACGTATGGGGCCGTCGGCAGTCAGTTTCCATTTGTTGTTCGTAGAGATGGTTTTGCGGCTCCCATCGGCATATTCTATGACGAGGTTCAATCGCAACTTGGGGTAGCCAAAGTTTGTTATCTTGTAGGTTTTCTTGGCTTGTTGCATGGTAAAGTAGCGACCATTGCCCAGCACGACACCAATGGCATTATTTCCTTGATTAAGCAATTGACTGACGTCGTAGGTGTTATACAGAGCTGTCCGTCGATAGTCCGTAGGCGCAGGTGCAAGCACTTGGTCGCCCACTCGTTGCCCATTAATGTAGGCTTCGTAGAGTCCGAGTCCGCAGATGTAGAGTGTGGCACGCTTAATCTCTTTGTCGGTCTCAAACTCTGAGCGTGCGTAGCGTGCCGAGAGCTGGCTATGTTCATTGATGACGTCCCACTCGTTAGCGTGGTCCATGCCAATCCACTGACCCGACCAATCGCTCTCTGTAAGGAGGCCAACACCCAATTGCGCAACGTTGCTCCATTGTGTTGTCCCACGATTGGTCGTTGAACATACACGCCAATAGCACGTGCTGCCACTACGTAGTGGTTTGCCTGCATATTCTATCCATTGCGTCTGACGCCCATCTTGTGTTGTGTCCCACAAGTCGCCCTCAAGTCGTTCGGCTTTTTCTGCCGAAGAAGACACTATTATTCGATAACTTGTCTGTCGAACGTCGTTTTCTGTACTTTCTATCCGCCAACCCAATCGTGGTCTTACCATCCCCGTGCTCAGTGGGTTGAGCATGTGTTCTGTGCGAAGGTCTGTAACCACTACTGTTGCTTCGACTATGAACGAATATGTAATTGATAGGAATAGAGCTAAGAACTTGAATAATAGTGTCTTATGTGTCACGCGTAGATTATTTTGTTGTTTCGGTAAGCAAAGGTAGAAAATTATTCTTTTAGTCTGATATTCAAGAACTTATGCTTGCCATTGTTTAGCTGTGCAAGAACAACAACTTCGGTGGCCGAAATGTGGCGACTAAGTATGATATGGTTGGCTTCAATGTGTGCTTTCTGGCGGATGCCAGTCTCTTTGCCAGCTATGTCTAACGTGCTTATGCACACTGCGTTGTCGCTCGTCGTGCCAACCACAAGTGCGCCGCTTGTCGATGGAAATATTTGTGCCACTTGCTTAAAGTCAGCCATCTTTACGTCAAAAATTTGTTTGCCAAGAGAGTCTGTGCCACAAATATGTTGTGCTTTGGCTTCGTCGGTATATGCCCACAGAGTTCGACCACTTATCTGTTCGTAGTTCATGCCAATCGATAGTTCGTTGCCTATGACAATGTCGTAAACTTGCTTGCCAGCCTCATCGAAGACGATGATATGTGGTTTGAGGTCTTTTATGCAACTGACAATGCACGTGCCGTCGGCATATTCTACGTTGCTGACCGAGTTTACACCTTTCAAGTTGTTGAGCCATGCCGTTTTGTTGTCGTTTGCTATGCCTGCCACAAACCATTGCCTGTTGTTGGCTTTCAGGTAGCCTGCGACGTATGTCGCTTTTGCTGTGCGCATGTTGCGAGCCACGTGTGTGCTGATGTGTGTGCTGCCGACGCTTTTCGGGTCGGTAGTAACCCATAGTGGTAATGCTGGTTTGCCCGCACCTGCAGCTGTGCTATACACGTTTGACTGCGAACGAAATCTTTCGTCGTTTTGTTCTATGTATGCCGCCAATTCGTCGGCAGTGTGGTCTAAGACGTTTTGGCAATAGGTTGTGTCGGTTAGGGCAAAGCGTTTAACACCATCGGCATTATTAAATTTGCTTTTCCAAAAGTCGGCAAAGTGGAGCAGTTTCTTTTCCGATGTCTGTGCAATCAGTTTTTCTCTCATTGCACGCACTTCGCGGTCAATGAGAGTCATGTTGTACAAGTTGCGTACTTTGCGAATGGTCAAAGCTTCGGAGTATGGAATGTTCCGACCAATAGAGTCGCCAGCCAAAGCAATCATTTTGCGTGTACTTTCTAAGTAGGCAAAAAGATCCACTATGAGTGATTGATTGTCCCAATGTTTCAGGCGGAAGAGGAATGTGTCGTCGTAGGCTGGTCGAGTTTCGATTTCTGTCTGTTGGCGTGCAGCGTCATATTCTTTGCGCGCATCCATATATCGGGCGTATATTTTGTCAATGTCTTGACTCAGTGGCGCGATGTGGTCTTTCATTGTGGTGTGATATTCATCTATCCATTTCCGATAGTCCCACATGGTAAATCTATTATTGTAGAAGTCTGAGTTTGTAAGTCCGTCCAACCTAAAGGTCTCTATGGGTTTCATCTCATAGAATTGCTTATAGTTCATGACGGGGTACAAGTCAGAGAGTCTCTTATATTCCTTAAATTCTTTTATGCATTCGTCTATGTGGTTAGACAGAGCATTGAGTCTTTTCTCGGTTTCTGGCGAATCTTGCAACAGCATATCGTTGATGTCTATATACATGTTGCAAAGCTCTTTGAAGCCTACAATGCACATGTCGTAGTGATATTTCGAACGCTCGATTGCGTTGTATATCAAAGTGGTCGTGTCGGCATGATTCTTACACAAGTCCTTGTGTCTTTCTACGTATGCCCACATGTCGGCATCTTCGAGCCTTTTGCCACTAAAAGGGATGCGTAAATTCTCGTAGAATTCCGACTGCGAACGGACATCGTTATTCTTGTAGAAAACTTTCAGATTGCCATAGAAAAGCTGTGCGTTCTGAGCCCAAAAACGCACGCTTTCGTTGTCGCGCAGAGGATCGAAAAGAATCATTTTCTTTTCGCATATCGCACCCAGTTGTATGTATGTGTTGGCAAAATATGGGTTAGCCTTCTGAAAAGCCATCAGTGCGCTATATTGCTGGTCGAGCGTCATGTTGGGCATGGCATCGTAGATGTCGGCATATTTCTGTGCGCACAACTGAGTTCCCACAAGTTGCAGTAGCAGACAAGCTACAAGATTTAGTATGTTCTTTTTCATCGTTACGAATGTCTTAAACAAAAATGTATGTCGTGGTCTACTCAACTACTTTAAATTCAACTCTTCTATTCTTAGCTCTGTTTTCGTCGCTATTGTTTGGCACGAGGGGTTTGGTCATTCCGTATCCCTTGCTAATAAGTCGGTCGGCGCTAATCCCGTTGTCGGTAAGGTAGTTCAGGACAGTCTGTGCGCGTCTTTCCGAGAGCTTCTGGTTGGCAGTGGCGTTGCCAACGTTGTCCGTGTGTGCCGAAAGCTCTACTCTGAGCATTGGGTTCTCGTTGAGCAGTGTTATGAGTTTGTTCAGTGTCGTGTATGCTTCGCTGAGCAAGAGAGCTTCGTTTGTCCTGAAGTTGACATTCTTAAGGTTTAGCGTAGCGTTGAGTTTTAGTGGTATCAGTTCAATATCTATCTGTTTGTCTTTGAATGTCTTAAGATCTATGTCGAGGCTCTTAAAAGCATAACCCACAGGCGGCAATATCTCGACGCTATACAAGTCGTTCTCGCGTAGGTCGACTGCGTCTTTATTCTTGTCTTTGACTATTTTTTCTTCGCGACTTTGGTTGTTGATTACAACTTCCGTTGACAGTTTTTCTTTCGTGTCTGCATCGACTACGTCAATGATCAAGTTCCTTTTGTAAGCCGACATAGCTAACTTTCGACGGTAGGCATCGAAAACAATATCTCCTTCCAAGCGAAACAAAAATTTGTTTTCGTACATTGCTGGAGCCGTTGCCACAATGTTATAATTGCTACCAATTGGCAGGCGGAATGTGTATCGTCCTTCGTCGGTCTTCTTGCCACGGAAGATTATGTTTTTGTCGGTCTGCGAAATTGCTATTACCTTACCATTGATTGGTTTGAAAATTTCGCTGTCGTAGAGGTCTATGTCTATCTGTATGGTGTCGAATATCGTTATCTCGTTTGGCAACAAGCTACGTCCACTGCCATCGTAGGCCAAATAGTACGACGCAAACGAATGGTTCGGTGTCCGCACGTCAAGAATGTAATTTTTCTTGTCCGGATTTGTTGTCTTAAACTCTCCGTTCGAAGGGTCAGACGAATATTCGCCAAGCACTTTGCCTGTTGTCGGGTCTTTGACAATAACCTTCGAGTTGACCGCTTTATGCGTGTCGCGAGTAATGGTTTTGCTTTTTTCGCTAACTATTGGTTTGACCTTATACTTGGGGTCTATAAGCCCCGTAAACATTAGTTCGCCATAGTGGTCTTTGCCCCTGCCTCGAATGGCAAAAAGGTTCTTTTCGCTCATCTGTGGGCAAAAATAGTCGTCGCCCTGTTCGCCAATCATGTTTTCGGGGATTAGCCATGCGTCGCCAATGCTCCGACGACTAAATGTTGCTTGTGCTTTCTTCTTTTTCTCTGGTCGTATGGAGTAGTAGAGCGACACTCCGTCGTAGCCTATGCGAGCGTCTTGCACGTAGGCATAGCTTACTGCCTGATTGATAGGCTCTGCATGTCCCCAGTCTTTTTTCTTTTGGTCTTTGGCTGCGTAGTAAACAGACAATTTTTCTTTTTCTCTGCGCTCTTGCTTTTCGTCCGAGACCACCTGATGGCGAAGGAAGTATATGCCTTGCTCACCCGGCACGACCGACGGATACATATCGTCCGTTTCAGAGCATATCTTCGTTACCTTTGTTGGCTCGCCCCACGTTGTGCCTTGGCGTGTAATCCTATATATGTCGTAGCCCGTCGGCGAGCCTTCGCGTGTCGCATGGAAATATATTGTTTTCTCGTCGTCGGTCAAATATAGTCCGCCCACCGTGGCTTCGGCCATTACGTCGTTTATGGGCTTTATGGGCGTGGCTCTCGACCAACCATTCTGCTCAGCATGTGTCTCGTATGCTTTCTCGTGTCCTTGCTCGTCAAGTTGCGAAAACACCATGTAGTCTTCTGTTCGGTTGATTGAAAAACTGCCTACGTTTTTCCAGTTCCCAAAGCTACTTAGCTGAATTTGTTGTGCTAATGCACTCGCCGCTATTGCCATTGTGGCCATGAGCGCAACGTGTCTCTTTACCATTTTTAAATAAAAATAACTTGTGCGCAAAGTTGGCTTTTTTTTTAAAAAATTAACCAACTTTGCAAGTTATTCTTTCATTATGCCGTTCAATATTCTTTGGTTTATCAACTGTGCTTTGCAGATTTTTGCGGCCGTACTTGCCATTAAGCTTACTCGACTAACCAAGCTCAACGCTTCTTGGCTGTTTATTTGTTTCGGGTTGGTCGTTATGGCCACGCGTAGTATAATTCAAATCATTAATTCATTTGTCCCCAGTTTCGGATTCGACACCCACGAGCCTTATACCATAGGCAGTCTGCTCGTCTCAATAAGTCTTGCCGTTGGTGTATTTCTCATCAAGAAAATGTTTGTCATGCTAAATCAAAGTCGTGCTCGCCAACAAGAATACGAAAAACTTCTTCTCAACACCACCATAATGACCGAAGAAAATGAGCGACGACGTTTTGCCACGGAACTACATGACGGACTTGGACCTCTGCTCTCGACAATAAAAATGGGTTTCTCGGTCATTGCCGACGATATTACAGACAAGGAAGTCCGTCGAAATTTGGAGCAAGCCATTACCGAGGCCGTAACTACCGTACGCGAGATAAGCAACAGCATGAGCCCACACATCCTTAGCAATATGGGGTTGCGAAGGGCCATTATCAATTTCCTCGGCAAGATTCCTTTTGCCAAAGACATGAACGTCAGCTACGACATCCGATTGGCCGACCGACGCTATCCCCCAATGAAAGAAATCGTGGTCTATCGCATTTTTTGCGAACTTGTCAACAACACCATAAAGCATGCCAACGCCACAGCCATAAACTTTCAGCTCGAGGAGGTCGGCGGCAACCTACATCTTGTCTACAAAGACAATGGCATTGGCTTTGATGTCGAAAAAGTATCGAGCCAACAACAGACCGGCATCGGAATCTACAACATCATCTCGCGTGTAACGTCAATCAAAGGCACCTACTCTTTTAAGTCGCTTGCCGACTCTGCCGACACTAAGCTACCCGACTATAAGGAGCATGGTGTCATCGTCGAAATCACAATCCCTATTGCCGATTAGCAATCTCGTCTATGAGCAGTCGTAACGCCTTTTCGGCTGCTGCTTGTACGACGTTCATTCTGTCGCCACTGAAAAAATGTTTTTCTGCATGTGTGCACTTTGGAGTGCTGATGCCTATCCACACTGTGCCAACTGGTTGGGCTGAGGTGCCTCCTGTCGGACCTGCATAGCCAGTTGTCGACACGGCATAGTCTGTCTGCATTAGCCGACGCACACCCTCTGCCATTTGGCATGCAACAGTGTTGCTCACTTCGCTATGTGCAGCAATGTCTGCCTCGCTCACTCCAAGCACATTCTGTTTGATTTGGTTTGTGTAGCTAACCACGCTGCCCACGTAGTATGCCGAACTGCCAGCCACCGATGTTAGCCTGTGCGCAATCAGCCCACCCGTACAACTTTCGGCAGTTGCCAACGTGCGTCCCAAGAGCATCGAACAGAAGATGTCGTGAATTTCTTTTTCAGCTTCTTGTGTCATCGGAGTCGTTTAGTGTGCCAAGATGTCGTCAATAACCTCGGCAAAGACGTCAGCCGTCTGCATGCCAGCTGCTCTTATCTGTTGTGGGATGAAGCTTGTCTCGGTCTGACCGGGTGTGGTGTTTACTTCAAGCACATATGGTGTACCATCGGGGCGAATAATGAAGTCTATGCGCACAATGCCACGCATATTCATCAGGCTATACACTTCTTGTGCAGTCTTATATACTTTGTTTTTTACTTCTTCGCTGACGCGTGCGGGGGTTATCTCTTGCGTCTTGCCGGGTGTGTATTTGGCGTCGGTGTCGAAAAATTCGTTCTCTGTAACCACTTCTGTCAGTGGGAAAAGAACAGTGCGTTCCGAAGTCTTATATAGTCCGCATGTCAGTTCTGTGCCGTCCATAAATGCTTCTATCAGCACGTCGTCGCTCTCGGTGTGTGCTTTCTCTATTGCTGGCAAGATCTGTTCGGTCGATTTGACCTTGCTGACTCCAAAACTCGAACCTGCTGCCGATGGCTTAATAAACATCGGTAGTCCTATGCGTTTGGCAATCTCCACAGGGTCGACACCTTCTGTGCCCTGTACGCGTATGCTGTCGGCCACGCGTATGCCAAAACTGCGCAAGTAGCTGTTGCACACAAACTTGTCAAAAGTCATTGCTCCCGTCAGGGCTGGGCACGTAGAGTGTTTCTGACCTATCATCTCGAAGTAGGCTGGCAACTGACCGTTTTCGCCCGGCACTCCATGAATGGTTATGTATGCAAGGTCAAACGAGATTCTTTCACCTTGTTTGTTTGTATACGTAAAGTCTTCTCTGTTTATGCTGTAGTCTCCGTCTGTTGTGTGCGCCGTCCAATGTGTGCGACTTATTTCTACTGGGGTTAGCTCATAACGCTCCGTCCCTATTAGTTTTAGCAGACCATCTTTGCTACGTGCGCTTACCTCGGCTTCCGACTGGTAGCCTCCGTAGACAATTGCAATTCTTTTCTTCATCGGTTGTATTTTTCTACACAAATTTACATAAATATACCACACAAATGTTATTACACTCTTCAACCCATTGCTCTACCTTTGTGTTAGAAAGATAAAAAAACAACAAAACATTTACTACCATGAGCAAGATAGCTAATCAACTTACCGACCTTATAGGCAACACTCCTCTGCTACAAGTCAATAACTATAGCAAATCAAAAGCTCTCGAAGCCAACATCATTGCCAAACTCGAATATTTCAATCCACTCGGTAGCGTCAAAGACCGCATTGCATTTGCCATGATCGAAGAGGCCGAACGCTCCGGAAAGCTCCAAAAGGGTGCGCTGATAATAGAACCTACATCGGGCAATACGGGTGTCGGACTTGCTTTTGTGGCTGCCGTCAAGGGCTATAAGATAATCCTCACCATGCCCGAAACCATGAGCATCGAGCGTCGTAATCTACTCAAAGCACTCGGTGCCGAAATTGTTCTCACTCCCGGTGCCGACGGAATGAAGGGTGCCATTGCTGCTGCCGAAAAACTTCGCTATGAGCATCCCGGTTCGTTCATCCCTCAGCAATTCGAAAATCCTGCCAATCCAGCCTACCATGTCAAGACAACCGCCGAAGAAATTTGGCGCGATACCGATGGTAAGGTCGATATATTCGTAGCTGGTGTCGGCACTGGTGGCACAGTAAGTGGTGTCGGTCGTGGACTGAAAAATCATAACTCAAACGTCAAAATTGTCGCTGTCGAACCCAAGAGCTCGCCCGTACTCTCTGGTGGTAAGCCAGGTCCGCACAAGATTCAAGGCATAGGTGCAGGCTTCGTCCCTAAGACTTTCGACAAAGACGTAATCGATGAAATTATTACTGTCGACAACGACGATGCCATTCGTACAAGTCGTCAGCTCGCCAAAGCCGAAGGACTGCTTGTCGGCATATCCGCAGGTGCTGCCGTACATGCAGCCACCGAACTTGCTCTTCGTCCCGAAAATAAGGGCAAAAACATTGTTGCTCTTCTTCCCGACACTGGCGAACGCTATCTTTCGACAGTTCTCTACGCTTTCAACGAATATCCGCTCTAAACGTAAGAAATATTATAGAAAAATAAAGAGAGGTCGGCAATCTGCATGCCGACCTCTCTTTGTCTTTGTTTATGCCGATTTCGCTCAGTCTTTAATGTTCAGCTCATTAATCAGATTCTTTGCGCCAGCAAACTTGTCCATTATGAACAAAACATAGCGAATGTCAACGCAAATACATTTTTGTAGCGTCGGCTCAAAAATAATGTCGCCACTCATGGCTTCCCAGTTGCCGTCAAATGCCAAGCCCATCAGCTCGCCACGTCCGTTAATCACGGGGCTTCCACTGTTACCTCCCGTTATGTCGTTGTTGGTCGTGAAGCATACATGCATACGCCCGTCTATGTCGGCATATCGCCCATAGTCGCGTTTTGCATGAAGTTCTTTTAGTCGGGGCGAAACCACAAATTCCCAATTGTTGGGATCTTCTTTCGCCATTACGCCCTCAAGGTCTGTAAAGAAGTTAAATTTCCGACCGCCAGCCGTATAACCGCCCACAGTGCCATAGCTAAGTCTCATCGTAAAGTTGGCGTCGGGGTAATACTCTTTCGTTCGGTTCATTTCTCTCCGTCCTTTCAAATATCTACGTTCTGCATCTTTCGTGTTCTTATATTTCTCGTCCGACTCTGTCGACACCTTTCCCATCACGTCTTGTATCTGCACTGCATACACTGCTGCCAAGTCCTCTTGCAAAGCCTCTGTCTCGCCATTTTCTATTTTGCTCAACACATAGCTTCTGTCCGTCATCTTACTGTTTGCAAAGAAGTATGCCGCCCACTTCTCAAAGCCCATTTTTGCAGCTTCTTTCATAAACGTTGGGTGATAGCCTTTGTCTATCTTATCGTAGTAATATTTGCATAGTGCAGCCACAACCTTTTGGTCTGTTTTTGCACTATAATCGTCAAAAAATTTCTCAGCAAATCTCTTCACCTCTGCTCTGTCGCTTTCGCTTTCGGCCGATTTGCTTTTCGTAATCATTTGACTTGCAAACCTAAATATCTCCGCTCCGCCATATAGACACTCATACCAATAGTCGCCAACCATCTCCAGTGGGCGCAGTTGCTTATAAGCTTTTCGCAGTTCTTTTGTAAGCCCTTTATATTCAGTGTGTTGGCGTGCCCATTGATCAAACGCTTTTTCCTCAGCTCGTTTCCTTTCTACCACTTTTAGGTCGGCTATGCCCTTATTCATGCCGATGCTGTTCTTGTAATAATTGCTACTGTTAGCATATTTGCTTGCGTAGGCAATATACACCGACTGCTCCTCTTGCATATCTTTCAGCCAAATGTTTTGTTTTATTTCGCGTGGCTCAATACGGCTCGTATTCTCACAGTCGCGTGTCATCTCCACGCCATAGTTACTCACATATCGTTCTGTCGAACCCGGATAGCCAATCGTCATCGCATAGTCGCCCTCTTTCATGCCCCTAATGCTTATCGGGAGTGAGTGGCGTGGACGCAGTGGTACGTTGTCTGCCGAATATTTAGCTGGCTTATTATCTTTGTCTGCATACACGCGAAATATCGAAAAGTCTCCCGTATGTCGAGGCCATTGCCAGTTGTCTGTGTCGTGTCCAAACTTGCCAATGCTCTCTGGCGGTGTGCCCACAAGTCTTACATCTTCATATACGCTATAGCATATAAGAAAAAACTGCTCGCCACCAAAAAACTCTTTCACAATACACTCTTTGCCCACAATCTTACATGTGTCTTGTGCCATGCGTTCTATGGCTCGCATGTTCTCTTCAACAATCGCACGTCGTGCTTTGGGCGTAAGTTTTTTATCAGCTTCAGCACCCTTGGTAACTTCTTCGCTCACGTCCGACACCCACTCCAAAAAGCGAACCGTAAGCCCGTCTACTGGCAAGTCTTCTGCATGACTACCCGACCAAAAGCCGTCTCGCAAATAGTTATGCTCCACACTCGAAAGCTGTTGTATCGACCCGTAGCCACAATGATGATTCGTCATCAGCAGACCACTCTCCGACACAATCTCGCCCGTACACCCACGACCGAAAATCACCACAGCATCCTTCAAGCTACCCTTGTTTATGTCGTAAATGTCTTCTGCCGTCAGTTTTAAACCTGTTTTGTTCATCGCTTCAAGCCTTTCTTGGCTCAAGAGCGACAACATCCACATGCCCTCATCGGCCATAGCATTTGCCATGCTCATTAGGGCTATGCACATCGTGCTAACTAAATTTTTTATCATTGTGTTTAAATTTTGTGGCAAAGGTAATACCTTACGCAAAATCGTTATCTTTGATTTTCGTAAAAAGCGGTTCTCACAAGCTAAATGATAGAATCTATTCGCCACATCGACATCCCCGAGATCTCACATCTCGACCGTATGCTCGATGACGACATCAGCCGATACGTCGACTGCTGCGCTGCTGCCTATGCCACCTATCCACTCACGCTCTGGATGGTTGGTGGCAACACTTCCTACAAAAAACAAGTCTCCCTTTGGAAAGCCAATCTGCAAACCCTTCGCAATCAAGCTCTTATCTACTCCGTCAGCTCCGATGGCATCATCAATGGCAATTGCATTTGGTTGCCCGAAGGCTTCTCTGGCGTCAGTTCTCTCAGTTTCCTTCTGCATGGCGGCATGCGCATACTCCCCTATGCCAGCCGGCTCAGTAGCTACGAAAAATACACAGCCGAACTCAAAACCCGACTGACAAACAACAAGTGTTTGTACCTCTATAGTATCGCCGTTCGCCCTGGCAAACAAGGCATCGGGCTCGCCACAGCTCTCTTGCAACCCATGATGGATTACTTAGACCGTGTCGGCAAAGATTGCTACCTCGAGACACACCTACAAGTCAACGTCGGACTCTACGAACGTTTCGGATTTCAACTAACAGCAACAGGTAAAGTGCCAGACTCTCAACTGACACACTACGCTATGCTCCGACACCCTCAAACAGATAAAAGACAATCCCCAACCAACCCTCATTTTTGAAAATAAAACGCTATTTAGCTACCTTTGCCTCTCCACACAAACTATATATGACCAAACAACTCTTATCACTGTTTTTTGTGCTGTCAACCACACTCGTCTCGTTTGCTCAAACGTGGATATGGTATCCGGGCGACTACGAAATATGGCTTGGCAACAAAATGAACAACCATCGCACCGAACGAGGTGCATTCTTTCCGCCATTTTGGAAACAAGATAGCCACTACGTCACCGTAGAATTTTCTACCGAATTAAACCTATCTGCCGACGAAACCATTCACATCGCCACAGAGGGCCTATTCAACATCAAGTTAGACGGCAAGATGATTTTCGGCATGCCGTCCGAATTGCTCATTCCAGCTGGGCAACATCGCCTCAACATAAAAATACACAACCAACAAACACCTCCTGCGCTCTTCGTCTCCGGACGAACCATAAAGTCTGGTCCCCATTGGAAAGTTACCTACGAAGACAAAGAGTGGATCGACGAGAACGGCAAAGCCTCCGACACTTCTGCCACCACCTATATGCAGGCTGGCTCGTGGAACTTTAATTCGCCAAGCACTCCTCCTTCGCAGTTTAGTCTCGCTCGTGAAGTCCTTCAGCCCAAGTCCACCGATGGCTCTCTCTACGACTTTGGGCGCGAGACCTTTGGCTATCTTCGTCTCCACGAACCCAAGGGCACAGGTGATATATACGTCTACTATGGCGAAAGCCCCGAAGAAGCTCGCGACACTGAGCACTGTGAGACACTCGACCATCTCATAATTGAAAACAATGAAATCGTCGATCTCGCCACCAATGCACGTTCCAAAATAACCAACGACATCTACACCTTTGCCAATAGCAAAGCTTTTCGCTACGTCAATATCCTTACCAAGGGCAACGCCTCGTTTTCGTCCGTCTCTATGGACTATGAATATATGCCCGAAACTGCCGTCGGCTCGTTCCGTTGCAACGACCCAGTTGTCAACCAAATGTGGGATGTCGGTGTCTATACCATGCAACTTACCACGCGCGAATTCTTTATCGATGGCATAAAACGCGATCGTTGGGTATGGAGTGGCGACGCTTCGCAAAGCTATCTTATGAACTACTACCTCTTCAACGACAACGATGAGGTCAAGCGTACAACGTGGCTTCTCGCTGGCAAAGCTCCAATCTCAAGCCACATCAACACCATTATGGACTATACGCTCTATTGGTTCATATCCATCTACGACTACTACCTCTATAGTGCCGATGTCCAATTCCTCCACCAAATATATCCCACCATGCAACGCTACATGGACTACGTCAATTCTCGACGCGATTCCGATGGCATGTTGCAAGGTCTCTCTGGCGATTGGGTCTTTGTCGATTGGACCGATCGCCCTATGGACAAGCACGGACAACTCAGTTTCGAGCAAATACTCTTCCGTCGTGCCGTCGAGGCCATGGCTGCCGTCAGCCACGTTGTCGGCAATGCTACCGACGAAGCTCGTTATAAAGCGCAAGCCCAAGACCTCGCTCAAAAAATCAAACCCTACTTTTTCGACGATTCGCTCGGAGGTTTTGTCCACAATCGTGTAGACGGACAAAAAAGTAAGGACATATTCAAGTTCAGTAGCATGTTCGCCATTCTTTTCGACTATCTCTCCGATTCCGAAAAGAAACAAGTAGTCGAAAAAGTTCTCCTCAACGAAAATGTCCTCAAAATCACCACGCCCTACATGCGTTTCTACGAGATGGAAGCCTTGTGTAAGCTCGGTATGCAATCGCAAGTAATGTCCGAAATGAAAGACTATTGGGGTGGCATGCTCCGTGAGGGTGCAACCACATTTTGGGAAAAATACATACCCACCGACCACGGCTCTCAACATCTATCAATGTACGGACGCCCCTATGGCAAAAGCCTTTGTCATGCTTGGGGGGCAAGCCCCATATATCTGCTTGGCAAATATTTTGTAGGCGTTCGCCCCACAGCACCCGGCTACTCCGAATACGAAGTCTGTCCCTCGCTCGGCGGACTCCAATGGTTCGAAGGTAATGTACCAACACCCTACGGCAAAATCAGTGTCCAGATGAGTGCAAAGTCAATTACCATCAGCTCCGATGGTGGCAAAGGCACGCTCCGTCTTGGCTCCGAGACCATCTCCATTCCACAAGGTAAAACACTTACCGTGCAATATTCGCAAAACAAAAACGGCATCAAGGTTAAGAAAATATCAACCAAGTAAAGTCTATGAAAAAAATTCTTGCTGACTTTTGCTTTCTACTACTTCTTTGTTCACTCTCAGCGTGTTCGCGAGTGACTGTCAATGTGCAAACGTCCACACCTCAGACTCTCTATGCCGCTTCGCTTCTCGACAATCAACGTGGCAATTTTGTTGTCAACATAAGCGTCAGCAACTCTCAGCCAGCCGAAGGCTACACGATCTCGCGCGATGGCTACATCGTCAATGTCGTCGGCAACGATGGTGCTGGTGTCATCTATGGTGTCAATCGTCTCAAAGAAATTCTTGCCGTCTATGGCACTCTCGACAGTGTCAAAAATCAGTCCGATGCCCCACAAATGTCCATGCGTGGTGCTTGCGTAGGTCTCCAAAAAACCGAATACCTTCCAGGTCATAAAGTCTACGAATATCCCTACACCCCCGAAAACTTCCCTTGGTTCTACGACCGCGACCTCTGGATTCGCTACCTCGACTTGCTTGCCGCTTCCAATTTCAATAGCGTCTATCTTTGGAATGGGCACCCCTTCGCTTCCCTCGTCAAGACCAGCGACTATCCGTTCGCTCCCGAAGTCGATGACGAGACCATGAAACTCAATCAAGATATGTTCGACTTCCTTGTCGAAGAAGCCGACCGCCGAGGAATACGCATCATTCAGATGTTCTACAATATCATAGTCTCAAAACCTTTCGCCGACCACTATGGCATTAGCACGCAAGATCGTAATCGCCCCATACTCCCCTACATCGCCGACTACACTCGTAAGAGCATCGCAGCTTTCGTCGAACGCTACCCACGTGTCGGATTCCTTGTCTGTCTCGGCGAAGCCATGTCGGGCATAAGTAACGACATCGAATGGATGACGGAGACCATAATCCCTGGCATAAAAGATGGTCTCGCTCGCTCCGGTCGCACCGATATTCCTCCAATCATTCTTCGCTCGCACGACACCGATTGCCCTCGTGTCCTTGCTGCCGCTCTGCCACTCTATCCCAACATATACACAATGTCTAAATACACAGGCGAAAGCCTGACCACATATCACCCTGGTGGTCCTTGGGGCGAAACACATCGTTCGCTCGCTGCTGCAGCCCCAGTCCATATCGACAACGTACACATACTTGCCAACCTCGAACCTTGGCGTTGGTCTTCTCCTGCTTTCACTCGCAAAGCCGTTGACGCCATGCATAGTGTGCATGGTGCGCGTGGCTTGCATCTCTACCCACAAGCCTCATATTGGGATTGGCCCTATACTGCCGACAACATAGGCGGTGGACGCCGACTCTTGCAAATCGACCGCGATTGGATGTGGTATGCCGTTTGGGGACGCTACGCTTGGAGCACCGATCGCTACAACGACAACGACTATTGGATTGCTCGTCTCTCGGACTACTATGGCACCGACCGCGAGTCAGCTGCCAATATCATAAAAGCTCTCAACGAGTCTGGCGAAATAGCTCCAAAACTTATTCGCCGCTTCGGCATCACCGAGGGCAACCGACAGACTCTCTTGCTCGGTATGAAAATGTCGCAACTCGTCAATCCATACAAATACACAATCTATCCAGGTTTCTACGAAAGTTGTGGTCCCGAAGGTGAAAAACTCATCGAATACGTAGAACGCGAAGTCAAGCACCAACCTCATGTCGGTGAACTGCCACTCGATATTGTCGACCAGTGTGTCGCTCATGCCGAGGCTGCTGTGTCTGCCATCCACGATGCACAACCCAACGTCTCTCGCAACAAAGATGAATTTGCTCGCCTAATGTCCGACATGGAGTGCTATCGCAATTTTGCCACAGCCTTCCGATTCAAAGTCCTCGCAGCCGAGCGTGTGCTTCGCTTCAAGTGGTCTGGCAACGTCAGCTACCTCCACGAAGCCATCCCATTCCTCGAAAAAAGTGCCACGTGCTGGAAAGCTCTCTCTGAAATTACCGATGCCACATACCTTTATGCAAACAGTATGCAGACCGCTCAACGACGCATACCCGTGGGTGGTAACGATGGCAAGTTCAAAACTTGGAGCGAAATGCAGACTGTCTACGATGCCGAACTTGCCAATCTTCGTAGCAACATCAGTCGTATCGAAAACCCACATGTCGACTCCGAGTCCGACGTGAAAAATAAAGTTGCTCACAACGCTCACGTAAAAATATTATCCAGCTATCGCACAGTCGAAATAAAGCGAGGCGCACGTCTCTACGAGTCTCGCCCCGAAGAAATAGACTCCGTAGCTGCCGAGCTTGCAGGTCTTAATGCCGTAGTACTCAACCGCGACACCACTCGCATCGTCGGTGCAACAATAGAGTTTGAATCCGAAGCTCCAGTCAAAATGCTTGTGGGCTTTTATGTCGACGACGATCCCAAATTTGCAGCCCCACCCAAACTTGAAGTCGACGCTGCTGGCAACGAGTATGGTCAAGCCGAACCAGTCATATCCAATGCCATCAATATGACGCGTATGCCACCAGTCAACATACACGCCTACAACATGCCCGCAGGTCATCACGTCGTCCGACTACCCAAAGGCATCATAATGATTGCTGGCTTTACCGATTCTGAACTACGCCCACGCGACGCAGGTCTCAATGGTGCTGGCGACGAAGTCGATTGGCTCTTCAATTAAACACAATCTTCCTATCTTATAACACAAATCCTATATGCAAAAGGTTACCATTCAGACTTTCAAGCAGATGAAAGCCGACGGACAAAAAATTTCAATGCTTACAGCCTACGACTACACAATGGCTGCTCTGCTCGATGCTGGTGGTGTCGATTCAATCCTTGTTGGCGACTCTGCTGCCAACGTTATGAATGGCTGGTCAACAACCTTGCCCATAACTGTCGACCAAATGATATATCATGCTTCGGCTGTCGTTCGTGCCGTACAGCGTGCCCTCGTTGTGGTCGACATGCCCTTTGGCTCCTACCAAGTCAGTGTCGCCGAAGCCGTCAAAAATGCAGTCCGCATAATGAAAGAGTCTGGTGCGGGTGCTGTCAAAATAGAAGGTGGAGAAACCTATCGTGAGCACATCTCTGCCATCATAGATGCTGGCATCCCCGTTGTCGGGCATCTCGGTCTCACTCCTCAGTCTGTCCATAAATTTGGTGGCTATGCCATTCGCGCCAAAGAGAAAGACGAGGCCCAACAACTCAAATCCGATGCAGCCATGCTCGCTTCTATTGGTTGCTTCGCTTTAGTAATCGAAAAGGTCCCCGCTACCCTTGCAATGGAAGTCTCTCGCTCTTTGCCCATACCCGTAATTGGCATCGGGGCTGGCAATTGTGTCGATGGTCAAGTGCTCGTCGGGCAAGACATGCTCGGCATGAACGATTCTTTCAAGCCTCGTTTCGTTCGTCGTTTTCTCAATCTTGCCACAGAGATTACAGATGCCGTCTCTCGATACAACAATGAAGTAAAAGCTGGCACGTTCCCATCTGCCGACGAACAATATTAACCTCCTTAAAAAATATTAAGTGGAAGTCCTCTACGAAGACAATCATATAATTGCCGTCAATAAAGCTCCGGGCGAAATCGTTCAAGGTGACAAGACTGGCGACCCTTCTTTGCTCGACGAGGTCAAGCAATACATAAAGGTAAAATATTTTAAGCCAGGTGATGTCTTCCTCAGTGTCGTTCATCGTATCGACCGCCCGGTAAGTGGAGTCGTTTTGTTCGCTCGCACCAGCAAGGCCACTTCGCGTCTTAGTCGCATGTTTGCCGAGCGTCAGGTGCGCAAAGTCTATTGGGCAGTAACACAAGATCGTCCTGCTACGCCCGAAGCCACTCTTCGCCATTTCATAGGCAAAAACGAAGATAAAAATCGTGCTCTCGTGTCTGTTAGCCCACGCTCGGGCTACAAAGAAGCCATTCTCTCTTACAAGACCATAGCCGCTTCCGAACACCTATATTTGCTCGAAGTCGAGCTCCAGACAGGTCGACACCATCAGATTCGTGCCCAACTTGCTCGTGAAGGTATGCCCATTCGTGGCGACCTAAAATATGGCGCCAAACGTAGCAATCCGGGTGGTGGCATAAACCTTCATAGCCGACTCATAGAGTTCGAACACCCCGTTAGCCATCAGATGGTCTCCATCGTAGCCCCTGTCCCTGACGACAACGCTTGGCATGCTTTCGACGGGCAAGTATAGTAGTCCTCTAATACACAATAATCCATAACCCCTGAAATATATTAAGCAATGTTTGAAAACCTGACAGATCGCTTGGAACGCTCGTTCCAAATGCTCAAAGGCGAAGGTAAAATAAACGAACTCAATATAGCCGAGACGCTTAAAGACATCCGTAAAGCCCTCCTCGACGCCGACGTTAACTATAAGGTCGCTAAGCAATTCACCGACAATGTAAAGCAAAAAGCCCTCGGACAAGACGTGCTGAAGTCTGTTAAGCCCGGTCAACAAATGGTCAGCATTGTCTACGAAGAGTTAACTTCTGTCATGGGTGGCGATGTTGTCGATGTCAATCTCACGGGCAGACCTGCAGTCGTCCTTATGAGTGGTCTGCAAGGTTCGGGTAAGACCACGTTTGCTTGCAAACTCGCCAATCAGTTCAAGACTAAGCGTGGCAAGTCGCCTCTCCTCGTCGCTGGCGACGTCTATCGCCCCGCTGCCATCAATCAGCTTCAAGTACTTGGCGAACAAATTGGTGTTCCTGTCTTCACCGAAGAAGGCAACACCAATCCTGTCGATCTTGCTCTCAAAGGCATCGCACGTGCCAAAGCCGACGGACAAGATGTCGTTATCGTCGACACAGCTGGTCGTCTGGCGGTCGATGAAGAGATGATGCGCGAAATCGAAGCCATCAAAAAAGCTGTAAATCCATCCGAAACACTCTTCGTTGTCGACAGCATGACGGGTCAGGATGCCGTCAATACAGCTCGCGAATTTAACGAGCGTCTCGACTTCGATGGTGTTGTCTTAACCAAACTCGATGGCGACACGCGTGGCGGTGCCGCTCTTTCGATTCGTCAGGTGGTCAACAAGCCCATCAAGTTTATCGGCACAGGAGAAAAAATGGATGCCATCGATGCCTTCTACCCCTCCCGTATGGCCGATCGTATCCTCGGCATGGGCGATATTCGTTCTCTTGTCGAGCGTGCCAAAGCACAAATCGACGAAGAAGAAGCTCGTCGACTACAAAAGAAAATCGCTGGCAACAAATTCGACTTCGACGACTTTATGGCCCAAATTCAACAAATAAAGAAAATGGGCAACATAAAAGAACTGGCTTCAATGATTCCTGGTGTCGGCAAAATGCTCAAAGATGTCGACATCGACGACAATGCTTTCAAGAGTATCGAGGCCATCATCAACTCAATGACCCCTGCCGAACGTAAAGACCCCAACATAATCAATGGCAGCCGACGCAAGCGCATCGCCGCAGGCAGTGGCACCAATATCCAAGAGGTTAACCGACTCCTCAAGCAATTTGAAGAAACTCGCAAGGTAATGCGTCTTATGAATTCTGGTGGAGGACGCAAACTCGCCAGTATGATGAATAGCATAAAAGGTATGCCCAACCCTTTTAAACGCTAATAACAGCAGCCCTTAACCAATAATTTTTTTGACTACAATGCAAATAATAGACGGAAAAGCAACAGCAAAGCAAATCCGCTCCGAAATAGCCACCGAAGTTGAAGCAATGGTGGCTCGTGGTCAGCGTCGCCCACACTTAGCCGCAGTCCTTGTGGGGCACGACGGCGGTAGCGAAACCTATGTCGCCAACAAAATAAAAGCTTGCGAAGAGTGTGGATTTATATCTTCGCTCAAACGTTTCGAAGCCGACATAACCGAAGAAGAACTTCTTGGTGTCGTTGCAGAGCTTAATGCCGACCCCGAAGTCGATGGATTCATAGTTCAGCTGCCATTGCCAGCCCACATCTCCGAAGAAAAAGTTACCGAAGCCATCGACCCTCGCAAAGATGTCGACGGTTTTCACCCCCAAAATGTAGGTCGTATGACCATTGGTTCGCCAGCCTTCATCTCTGCAACTCCGCAAGGTATCGTCGACCTCATACAACGCTATGGCATAGAAACCAAAGGTAAAAAGGCAGTTGTCATTGGGCGTAGCAACATTGTTGGTCGCCCAATGAGTATCCTACTCTCTCAAAAGGGTATCGACTGCACCGTTACCATCTGCCATAGCCGCACTCAGAATATGGCCGAAGTCTGTCGCGAAGCCGACATAATAATAGCTGCCATCGGTAAGCCCGGCTTCGTTACTGCCGATATGGTCAAGACTGGTGCCACAATAATCGATGTCGGCACCACTCGCGTCCCCGACTCCACTAGTCCGCGTGGCTGGCGTCTCAAAGGCGATGTCGATTTCGACGCCGTAGCTCCCAAGTGTGCCTACATATCGCCAGTCCCGGGTGGCGTCGGTCCCATGACAATCGTTTCACTTATGAAAAACACCCTCCTCGCTGCTAAGAAAGCAATATATAAATAAGCCTTGTCAACAATGTATAGATTATTCTCCATGCTCATGCTTCTCACTTCACAACTGTTCGTTGTGAGTGCGCAGACCGATGTCAGCCTCTTTATGAAAAAAGACAAGGTGCAACGCTCCGTCATCGACACCACCGAAGCCGACATCTATAAGTCTATCGGACATCATGGTCCAGCCATTGAAAATAAGTATATGGCTCTCCGTCTCTATTTCAACAACAGTGGCGCCATAGATGTCTACTCAAAGGCCAAGCCAGGTCTCGAACTTCGTCAGTTCGCTTGGTATCCCACCGAGAAAGATATTCAAGAAGGCTCTGGTTGCGACGAATATCGTGTGGGCAAAACGACAGGTCTTGGTGGCATAAGCCTTTGGGATGGCCAGCAGATAATCCCGCTTGTAGCTACTGACGGACGTAAAGTTGCCGTTAGCAAAGACATTAAGGGCAATGCCGAGATGTATATGATTTCTCGTGGTGTTGAATACAAAGGCGGTAAAGTCGACATAAAAGTAACCGTCAGAATGTCAAAAGATACTCGTACTGCAGAAATTGAAGCCGAGTGCATCAGTGGACAAAAAGTTACTTTTGTTACAGGTGTCAACTATCACAAGGGTCAGCAAATGCAGGTGGCCGATGGTCGCATAGCCGTTTGGGGGATCCACCCGGGCGACGTTGTCAAAGACCCTCTTCCAATAGGTGGTGCTATGGTCTACAATAAGCGCAAATGGAACAATATGTCTATCGACAACGAAAAGGGCTTTATCGGCATAATGACCACCACGCCAGTTGCCAAAGCACGCACACGCGTTGTTGCAGCTTGCTCTCGCGAAGACAACTTGAACACACAAGAGAAATTCTTTATGTTCGTCAAGAATCTTAAGTAGCTTTTGTGTCAATCTCATATAGCAACCACCGACGAAGTCTTATGCGCTCCGTCGGTGGTGCTTTTCTTATCGCATTGCGTTGTTCTGCCTTTCGCTACAAGTTGGCATATCTTAATAGTCAACAAAAAAAGTTAACTTTGTCTTTGTCATGACAGAAGAAATCAAGCCATACGCCACCGCCGATAATAAAGAAAAACAAGTAGAGCAAATGTTCGACGGCATTGCTCCGCACTACGACCTCCTCAATCACATGCTCTCGTTTGGCATCGACAAGCGATGGCGACGTAAGGCCATAAGTTTGCTCAGTGGCACCCGACTGCGCGAACTGCTCGATGTCGCCACAGGTACGGGCGATATGGCTTTGCTTGCACACGATACCCTAAAAACCAAAGTCGTAGGTTGTGACATATCGGATGGTATGATTAAAAAAGCTATCGAAAAGGTTCAAAGCAAAAACCTACAGTCTGAAATAACTTTCTTCCGTGCCGACTCGACACAATTACCTTTCTCAAGCAATCGTTTCGATGCTATTACAGTCGCTTTTGGTGTTCGCAATTTTGCTCAGCTCGACAAAGGGCTTTCCGAAATGCAACGAGTCCTTCGCCCAGGAGGCAATGTCGTCATTCTCGAATTTTCAACTCCAACCAACACCTTCTTTCGAGCCATCTATACATTCTACTTCCGACATGTTTTACCTCTCATAGGTGGCTTCATTTCGTCCGACCGCAAAGCCTACGAATATCTCTTCCGTTCTGCAATGGCTTTCCCTTGTGGTGCCGACTTTGAAAGACATCTCGAAATGGCTGGTCTTCAGCCCATTAGCACAACCCAATTAACCTTGGGCATTGCAACAGCCTATTTGGCCAAGAAAAAATAAGCCCCATTCTCCAACGCATTGAATAAAAACCTCAAAATAATATTTGCCATCTTCTGTCTGACGCTCGCTTCTGTCAGCCAGTCCGAGGCGCAATACACTTCTGCGTCGCAATTTTCAGCCTCGCGTGGCATACCCAACCTGCCAACCTACGACCAACGACGCATACACTTCGGTTTCCTACTTGGTTTTGCCGTACTCGACTATCATGTCTACAACTCTGGTCTGCGGACCGAAGCCAACGATGGTATCGCTCGTTATGCCGAGGTTACCAAACTAAACCCAGGTCTCATCCTTGGCATAGTTACCGACTTTCGTGTCTGTAAAAGCCTCAATTTTCGCATACTTCCGGGCATTAGCTTTGGTCAGCGCGACCTCGTCTTTGTCGACGAAGATGGCAATCAGATTGATGAAGAACCTATCAAAATAAAGTCCACATTTGTTGAGTGTCCGTTCCTTTTTAAGTATGGAGCCAAGCGTCTTACCAACTTCCGACCATTTGTAGTCGCTGGTGTTACGCCACGTTTCGACCTCGCCAAAGACAAACAAGACCATCTCAACTTCCGTTCCATGGACTGCTATGCCGATGTGGGTGCTGGTCTCGATTTCTACCTTACCTATTTTCGCCTATCAGTCGAATTGCGTGGCTCTTTCGGACTCTCCGACATATATAGCGACACTCAGAGCGACGACCCCGAAGATGTCCCATATTGTCAGGCCATCAGTCGTATGCGTAGCCGTTGGTGGGGCATAGTCCTCTATTTTGAATAAAACTTCTCCCCCGATGATAAGTTTCAGGAAACACACTCTAAGCAACGGGCTTCGAGTCATAGTCTGCCCCTCACCACTCACGTCTGTTGCTGTCTTCAATATGTTCTATCGTGTCGGTGCACGCGCCGAAAACGAAAATCGTACAGGCTTTGCACATCTCTTCGAGCACCTCATGTTTGGCGGTTCTGCCAACGTCAACGACTTCGACTATGAGGTAGGGCGTGTCGGTGGCGACAACAATGCCTACACCACTAACGACTTTACAAACTACTACATGACCATGCCTGCCGACAACATTGAGACAGCCTTTTGGCTCGAAAGCGACAGGCTTCTTGCGCCAACGCTCTCACACCAGACTCTCGATGTTCAGCGCAAAGTCGTGGTCGAAGAATTTACTCAAAACTATCTCAATCGGCCCTATGGCGACATAACGCACCATGCTCGCGACCTTGCCTATAAAGTTCACCCCTATCGTTGGCCCACCATAGGGTTACGTCCGCAGCACATTCTCGATGCTTCTTTGCAAGAGGTTCGCGACTTCTTCTTTGCCAACTATACGCCCGACAATGCAGTGCTTTCTGTCGTCGGCAATGTCGATGCCGACCATATCTTTGCTCTCGCTGAAAAGTGGTTTGCCGACATTAATAGGACAGCAGTCGGCATAAATCCACCTGCAGAGCCATTGCAAACCGAAGCGCGACGCAAGGTCGTCTACGCTTCTGTCCCCTCCGACAAGATTGAGATAATGTATCACGTCGGCTCGCGTTTTAGCTCCGAATTCTACCTTGCCGACGTCATGACAGACATTCTTGCCGATGGCGAATCTTGTCGCTTTGTCCAAGATTTTGTCCGAGGTTCTCGCACTTGTGTCAATGTCGATGCACACACCACGGGTGCTGTCGACCCAGGACTCTTGACCCTATCTGCCACACTTGCCGATGGCGTTAAGCCCGAAGATGTCGAAGCAAAATTGCTCGAACATATACATCGCTTTGCAACCGACGGGCCCACACCCCACGAAATGCAAAAAGTCTTCAATCGCATAGAGTCGTCGGCCGTCATGAGTGAAATATCTGCCCAAAACATTGCCGAACGCATCTGTTTCTACGAAGCTTTTGGTGGTAATGCCGAACTTATAAATTCCGAAATAGAAACCTATAGGTCCATCACTGCTGACCAACTAAAAGACTTCGCTCGCAACATCTGTCGCCCCGAAAATTCTAACACTCTGTTCTACTTGGCAAAAAAAGACTAATGAATAAATTAGACCGACGCATAGTACCTCCTTCGGGTGACATCCACATGCCCAATTTCCCCGAGTTTGAAACCCAAACCTTGCCCAATGGTGCCACTCTTGTCGTTGTTCATGGAGGCGAACAGCCCATCGTAAAAGTCGACATCGTTATGCGAGCAGGTTCTTTGCGTGCCGACCGTGCTTTGGTAGCTCGCGCCACAATCCAGCTGCTCAACGAGGGAACGCAGACCCTTACCTCACGACAAATAGCCGAAAAAACAGAGTTTTATGGAGCTTACATTTGGGGAGCTCCAAACACAGGCTCTACGCAACTCTCCATGATGTGTCTTCAAAAAGACACACGCCCCATGGTCGAGCTTTTGGCCGACATACTCTACAACCCTATCTTCCCCGAAAACGAACTGCAACTCCTCAAATCACTCGAACTTCAACGCTTCGAAGTCGACAAGTTGCGCACACCTTTTGTATGTACCTCAAAGTTGCAAGAAGTTATCTACAAAGCTGGTGGTCGCTATGGACGACACAAGACAGCCGATGCCATCAATGCTCTTTCAAGGCAGCTTCTCCTCGACTTCTACAACGAAGCCTATCGTCCCTACGATGCCATTGTCTGCGTTAGTGGGCAGCCCTCTGCCGACGACGTAAAGTTTATTGCCGAGACGTTCGGTGTCGGTTGGCAAGACAATGGACACCATTGGTCTGTCCCCAAAGCTGAATATCAAGCACCCCAACGCGTCTTGGTCGACATGGAGTCTGAGCAAACGTCAATTAACATGTCGCGTCCTCTCTTTGGCAAAAATCACGAAGACTATTTTGCCTTTGGGGTTGTCGACACCATCTTGGGTGGCTACATTAGCTCTCGCCTGATGCAAAATCTGCGCGAAAAACTCGGTCTGACTTATGGGATTTCTTCTTCTGTAATGTCCAACGTGTGCGACGGACTACATCAAATCCGAACCGAAGTCCGACGTGGTAGCCACGAACAAGCCTTGCAAGAAATCCAACGCGAGATGCTTCGCCTATGCGAAGAAAACGTCTCCGCCACCGAACTCGACACCGTCCGCAGTGCCATGCTTGGCGACATTCTCCGCATGTTCAACTCGCCCATGGCATCTGCCGAGGCTTTGTTGGCTTTGCTTACCGACCATTTTACTTTCGACCGCATAACCAATCTCTACAACACCATTAAACAGATCTCCGCTGACGAAGTCCGGCAAATGGCACAAAAATGGCTCGTCCCCGATGCCTACACTACTGTGATTGTCGGCAAGCTATAACACGCCACTCCAATCAACTACTTCACCAATGACACACCTATTCAAAACACACTTGTTGCTCACCATTTTACTTTGCTTTGCAATGGTGGGCTCTGCGCAAAAACGTCGGCCTCTTGCTCCGCGTGGTGCTAAGCAAGACTATTTCGCCTCTTCAGAGGGTATTCGTATTGCCGACAATCTGTTGCTTTATCAGCGCAATACTGGTGGGTGGCCCAAGAACGTCGACATGACGCAGTCGCTTTCCGATGCCGAAAAAGCCGTTGTCCTTAGCGAAAAAGATAGGCAAGACGACTCCACAATCGACAACAGAGCCACCACCATGCAAATGGATTATTTGGCTTCGGTCTATAAGGCAACTGGCAACAAAAAATATAAAGATGCCTTTGCTTGTGGTCTTGCTTTTATCCTTCAATCGCAATATGCAAATGGCGGTTGGCCACAATTCTGGCCCGTAATGCGCGATTATCAGCCACATATCACCTACAACGACAACGCCATCGTTAATGTCCTCCGATTGCTCCAAAGTCTTAGCCTTTCTCTAAAACCCTACGATACCGACATCGTCAGCGATGCCGAACGTGAGGCTTCTCGTGTTGCTTTCAGCAAAGGGATTGATTGCATCCTCAAAACTCAAATAGTTGCGCCCGATGGTTCGCTTACCGTTTGGTGCCAACAGCATGACGAGAAAACACTACGTCCAGTAGCCGCTCGTAGCTACGAATTACCCTCTTATTGTTCGCTCGAAAGTGCAGCAATAATAAAACTCCTCATGTCCATCGACAGCCCATCAGAGTCGGTCAGAAAGGCTATACATAGTGCTATGCTTTGGCTCGATAATCATAAACTTACCGACGTCGAACTCGTTGCAGTTATGCATGATGGTGTCCGCACACGAATGCTTCGCTCGCACAAAGGTGCACCAGCAATATGGGCTCGCTACTACGACCTCGCAAGTTGCCGACCTTTCGTGTGCGACCGCGATGGCATCCCCCATAAACGTCTCGAAGAAATTGGTCTCGAACGTCGCAACGGCTATGGTTGGTATGTCGACTCTCCTCGCGAACTCTATAGTATCTACGAAAAATGGGCTGCTCAAAACGACCCAGATAATATGCAACATATCGACCTGAGTTCCGATGGATTAGACTGTGCAGACATCCTCGACCGCAACTTATGACAAACAAAAAGTGCCTCTCATGCGTAAGACGTACTGAAAGTACGTGAATTAACCACCCGTAAAGCCATTCTTATGACCCTAATATCAATAAATTGCACCAATATCGGTAAGCCTTGCCAAGTAGAAGCAGGTCAAGACTTGTCGCAAATTGCAGTCCAACTTGGTGTACATACTCAATTCCCAATCTTGTGTGCAAGCGTCAATAACCGCTATGTCGGACTGACCTATCGTGTCTACCAACCAACACAAATAACATTCTTAGACCTCGCCACTCCCGAAGGCCGTCGCGTCTATATCCGCTCGCTGACGTTGCTCCTAAAAGCAGCCCTCGAAGAAGTCTTGCCACAAGTCGGTTTGCACGTCTTGCATGCTGTCTCCAAAGGTTTCTACTGCGTCTTTAGCAAAGACAACACTCTATATCGTCCAACAGAAGACGACGTCGAGCGCATAAAAAAATGCATGAAAAGTCTTTGCGAAAAGTCTCTACCCATAATACGCACCTCGGTCCTGAACGACGATGCTGTCCAAAACATTGCTCGTGCACAGTCAGCAGCCGACTTGCTCCGTCAGCATGGCGACATATATACGCAAATCTACTCCATTGCAGGTCATAGTATCGTCATGTACGAAGACCTTGCGTCCAACACAAGTGTCCTCAGCCTATTTGACCTCATAAAATATTTCGACGGCGTTCTACTCCTCCCACCTTCCGAATCCGACCCATCTCGTCTGCCCGAAGTCGTCAACCAAGACAAGATGTTTGCTACCTTTGTCGAGGCCGACAAGTGGCAACACCTACTCCATGCACGTAGCATAGAAACGCTCAACAAAGCTATCGAAATGGGATTCGGCACACAAGTAATCCACGTCACCGAAGCCCTCCACGAAAAGAAAATCGCTGACATTGCCGACATGATTACTGCTCGTCGAAATAAGGTCAGAGTTGTTCTCATCGCTGGTCCTTCGTCCAGTGGCAAGACGACGTTCAGCAAGCGACTCGCTGTGCAACTTGTCGTCAACGGCATTCAGCCCGTCAACCTTTCTATCGACAACTATTTTGTCGATCGCGATAAGACTCCACGAGATGCCAACGGAAAGTACGACTTTGACGCTCTCGAAGCCATCGATGTCAAGTTCTTCAACGAACAATTGCTCGCTCTTATGGACGGGCAGACAATAGACATACCCAAATATAGCTTCACACAAGGTAAGCGCTACTACGACGGCGAAAAACTAACACTACCCTCCAACGCATTGCTCATCATAGAAGGCACTCATGGGCTAACGCCACAACTTACACCCATGATTCCTGCCGAAAACAAATTTAAGATATACACCGCACCATTAGCTGGTCTCAATCTCGACGAACTCAATCGCATAACAACTACCGACAACCGACTTATCCGTCGCATTGTCCGCGACTACTACAATCGTGGACACAATGCAGCTGCAACTATCGAACAGTGGCCAAGTGTGCGCCGTGGCGAAGTGAAATTCATATATGCCAATCAAGAAGAGGCCGATGTGATGTTTAACTCTGCTCTTCTCTACGAGCTTGCAGTCCTAAAACGTCTTGCCGAGCCCATCCTCTTGGAGGTTAAGCCAAACTCGCCACATTTTGCCGAGGCTCAGCGTCTACTCAATCTTCTCAGTTACGTCTGCCCACTTTCGTCCGATTCCATTCCGCCCACTTCGCTTATGCGCGAATTTTTAGGTGGTAGCTCTTTCAAATATGATTAGTCTTTTTGCCCGAATCTTTGCGCTGTTCTTCGTTTCGATTGCTTGTCAGATAGCCATCTTTGCGCAAGACGTCCGACAGTCTGCCGATAAAAAGCTGCAAGCCATCGTTGCCGAAGTCCGCAAAGAATTGCCCTACGATTGTGGCGACGGCATATATATGTCTGCACTTAATATTGCGCCCGAAAAGCTGAATATGTTCCTCGCTTTCGAGCCAGAATATTCTGCTGAGACCGACATCTTTGTCCTTCATAATCTTGTGGGCGATGAGCCAATAAAGCAGTTCATAATACCTTCGCTCATGTCCGACGACATGTCCGATTCTCTGCTTAGCCTGTGTTTTCAGTCCAGACGAGATTTTGTAGTCTGCGCTCGCGAACGTGGTACTAAGCGAGCTTTCGACGTCAGTATTTCAAGGTCAGACTACGAACGCCATAAGTCAACTGGAAACATAGAGACTATGCTCACAGCCCTATGTTTTACCATCAACAACTCGACGCCTACCGAATGGGGGCAAGATATGCGCACGACTGGTGCTCAGCTAACAGATGAACGCATGGTCGTAAAAATGGAAGTCCGCATTGGCGAATCTGTTTCTGCCTCCGACATTAAAGACCTCTTTGCCAAAGACGCCGACGCTCGTCAACACCTTTCGAGCCAATTCTCGACAATGGTTGCCGAAGAAGTTTTTTTGCTCAATGTCTACCAAATGTGTCGTAAGACGCATCGTGCGTTTTTCTACGAGATTTCAGAGTTTGGTGGCAAGCGAAAAACAGAAGTCGAAATCGTTTTGCCAGACGATATTGCAAATTAGGGCTATCGACTTACCCTTTCGAAGCAAATAAACTCAAACTCCACTCCGCTCTCTTCGTCGGTCATTCTCCCCGACGAAGATTTTTTTTGCCACTCAGAATCTCGTACGACGTCGGGGAAAAAAGTATCGGCTTGTTCTGCATGTGTGTATATATAGGTCAGATAAATGCGAGTCGCCATTTTGTAAAAAGCCCTATATATCTGTCCTCCGCCAATAATCATTACCTCCTCTTCACCCGCCGTCATCTGCATCACTTCGTCTATGCTGCCTGCCAATTCGACTCCCTCTGGCAAACTTAGCTCAGCTTGGTGCGACAAGACTATGTTGCGTCTTTTCGGCAAGTAGCCTTTGGGTAATGCTCGCTGAGTGCGTCTGCCCATCACAATAGTTTTCCCAATGGTCAACTCTTTAAAGTGCGCCAAGTCTTTTTTAATCATTATGGGCTGACCACCATTGTAGCCAATGGTCATGTTTTGGTCGACAGCTACTATGAGCGAAAATGTTTGCATGTGTCGGTTTTTGTTGTTAACTGCCTGCAAAAATAAGCCCTTATAACCTAATTTTCTGCTATCTTAGTTGCGATAAGAAACATTTATCCATCATGAAATCCATACTAACCATCTTGTGCCTTGTGCTCGGATTGTCGTCTGTTGCTTTCGGACAAAAAAATAACCCTAATAAGATGAAAAACAAAACACTCGTTGCCTACTTCTCAGCTTCTGGCATAACTGCCAAAGTTGCAGTCGAACTTGCCGAAGTTGCCTCTGCCGACGTTTACGAAATAAAACCCCTCCAACCATACACGGTGGCCGACCTCGATTGGCGCAATAAGAATAGTCGCTCATCTATCGAGATGAAAGACAAAAATAGTCGTCCTGCCATAACTGCCAAGATAGACAATATGGCGCAGTACGAGACAGTCTACATTGGCTTCCCCATTTGGTGGTATACGGCTCCAACCATTATCAACACATTTATCGAAGCCTACGACCTACAAAACAAGACCCTCATTCCGTTTGCCACGTCGGGCGGTAGCACCATAGCCAAGTCGGTCGACGACCTCAAACGCTCTTATCCCTCACTCCATTGGGAAGACGGCAAACTGCTCAATAATGTCGGACGCGCCGAACTGCAAGAGTGGGTCGATAGTCTAAAATAAGAAGCAAATTTTGAGCTGTCTCTTGATACGTTGCTTAGTGCTTAGCTAAAATAGCATGCCCAAAACGGCAATGCATGCAACGACCCTTTTCGCAATATTCGGTCGTTAGTTGCAAGAGGGCTTGTGCTTCCACCTCGTCGCGAGGAGTAATACCCACCTTGTGCCAAGCCTCTATCCGTGAGTTCCGTTCCGTGTCTATTGTCCGCAAGAGGTCTATTGCTTTTTCAGCACCCTCCGTGTCGCCTCTTCGGCGTGCAAGAACGAACAAAAATGGCACTACTGCATTTATAATTATTATTCGCAGAGTCGCCTCGCCTATATGCTTCTTCGACTTGTGTAGGCTCAGCGTACCAAGTTTATAGTGTGTCTCCCAATAGTCCGACGGACTGTCTGCCGACAGCAATTGAATAAATCCTTTTTCTGTCGTTTGTTCGCGTAGTGCAGCCTCGAAGTTGCCCGGAAGCGACCGTACAAGTGCTGCCAATTGGACAATTCGTATGTCTGGAAAGTTAGTTGGGCGCAATCGGAGATATTTCCATATCCCCACGTCGAGTGGTTGTAGTCCAAATTTTGCCTGAAAGAATTTATATTCTTTTTTCAAATTGCCGATGTATGGGGCATCGTAATCAGTTGGCACTTGCCCCAGCAGTCCCGACTGACCCAAGAGAATAGCTTCCACTTGCAATGCACTCGTGCGGTGTTTGAGCAGAATATTTA
>CALAVC010000110.1 GCA_937892095.1 uncultured Bacteroidales bacterium
TTAACCACCCCCTCTGAAGATTGCCTACTGTTGCATTATCAACTTGAACTTAGGAGAAGTTAAAAAGATCGACATCTTCCAATGTCGCCCATTTATCAACAATTGCACAAATTACTTTGGAGTAATACTCTGGAAGTTTGCAAGGCATTAGAGATAGGAAACCTGCAACGTAGACATCGCCATTAGGTGTTTCAAACTTCACCAGCGACGAACCTTTCTTTCCCTGTTCGATTGAAATGATTTTTGTAGCCATAACTTAATTTTATAATGCCGATTTATACGTGTTGCCACCACGTTTTAAGTTAAAGGCTAAGTTATGCAGAAAATTCCAATTGGTAAATATACCAATTGATTTTCCCCGTCTTTATCAAAAGAAAGCAGTGAACAATAGCAGTCTACTTCTATTTCAGCCTCTTAGGCACAATGTAGAAATTACCGCTTTGACCGAGGATTACTTCACAACGGACAGAACCATGGCCGCCATTAATGCAATCTATAATACTCTGCTTTAGGATGTCTGCAGGATAGTTCTGAGGATTTCTATGGTCACAATCGATTCCATCAATGCTAAGTCGCTCTGCAAAGCAACGGTTAATCAGATAAACCAAAAGCCGAGTCTCTTCGTCAGATAGGCCGTTAATGTCTTCAGACGAAAGCGAATACTGATATAGTCTGTCAGAAATCTTTGTTTCCTCACGACAAAACCTGACAGTTCCTTTGCGTAAATAGAATTTTTCGTAAGGCTTATCGTATAACCTTTGCGCTAACAGATCCATATCCATAGATTCTTCTTCAGAAAATGACGAAGACTTAACGACAGAGGGGGTCATCTCATCCTTGTTTCTCCGTCCCAACCTATATTCATGCGTATTAGACTTCTTAGCTAAATCCGAATTGGCTGCTATTTGCAGAGGGAATGCACGAATCCGCATGCAGCCGAAACTGAGAAGATACTCTATAGAGTCAATAAATGTATATATTGTTTGACCTGGGATTGCATATATAAGGCTAACTTCGTAGCTGATTCTATTGTCTCGCAGCATCCCTAAACGTTTGCTAATTAGCTCAAGATCATTTCGTCTACCAATAGTGTCCTCTTCCGTCTTATGAATAGTTTGTAGACCAAATTCTAAATGAATGCGATCTCTATTCTCTACGCACAAAGAAACAAACTCATCTTTCAGACCTTCAAACCGTGCTTGACATACCACCTTGATGTCGGTGTAGTCAAATATGCTTTTGAGGATAAAGAGGTGATTCTTCATCCCTTTCGAGAAGCAGTACGTTCCATCGAGAATGTTGATTTCGTCAACACCAGAATTACGGAACAAGTCTAATTCTTGCCTTAATCTATTAGTCCAATTAAACTCGACGATCTCATTCCTGTTGTTTCGCTTCTGTGCTCCCCATTCACAAAAACCGCAGTTGTAGGGACACCTCTCTTGGTCTCCCAATATACTTTTCTGCTTGTAGGGACAAGAACACCACTTAGATAAGGAGACACAACATCCTCATCACGTATTATACCGTCATATACACGATGATAGAATTTACCATTTTCTATACTTCGTCCATCTTTCCCAAGCAAAATGTCAACATACGCTCTTTCTGCGTAGCCTTTAGTAAATATGTGTGCCATATCCAACGATGCAAGCAAGTCGTCATCATACGCTGTTATCTCATATCCACCAAAGATTATCCGTCCCCCTTCTTCTGGATTGTCTTTCACGTAGCCTGACGACCATAAGACATCCGCTGCTAGTTCACAAAACTGCTTGCTCCATCTTGTATATGAAAAAGCCACAAAACGAAACTTCTTTAGCCAGTCTAAGTTGGCTTCAAGTTGTGCCTGTACCAGATTCTGGATACCCTTTCTGTACTCTTGAAATGCCAATGAATGTATAGGACCAACATATTCTGATATGTTGTTTCGCTCGGCTAAAATAGCTTGCGTGTTTATTTGCAAATGAGATGCAACAAAGCCAGCCTTTCTAATAGCTGCAATCAGGCAAGCAATGCCGTAAGGCATCGAAGGGTAATCTGGACGAGGAGCATCGAACGTCACAAATACTATATCTCGTTGTTGCTTCATAATATGTAGTTTGTGCATGAAAAGCAGAACGTCATCATAGTATGTCTATTATGCATATTGACGATTTATAACAATGTTAATAAGGTAATATTGTATTAATAGGCTGCAAAGTACATAATCGACACTTATAAACATTAGCTTACATTTTGTTTATGAGAACTTTAACCTCAAGGAGTTTATTGTCAATGGCGTTAATTGACGTAAGAATGTCACTTGTTCGTTCTTCCGAATATTTCGCTAGATTTTTAGTTACTACTAAGGATTTTGTTTTTGAATTTCCAGCATCTGTCATAGTAAGATAGCTCCTCAAATCCTTAAAGTCACTCTTTAGTTGATTGTCATATTTTTCCAATTCTTTTTTGATTTTCCCGCAAGAATTATCTAAAAGATGTTTAAATATGCTATCTCTTTTTGTCTTGATACGATGCTCAATACTGACAATTTTTTTATAATCAATTCTGGTGCCATTATTACTTTGAAATAGTTCTTCCAAGTCGTTAAGAATTCCATCAATAACATCAATCTTGGATAGATACATATCTTTTTCGATTCTTCTATCTTGAACTTCTTTTTCTAGTATCCAAGCTATGTATATGCCCATTAGTAATAGTAACAATGAGCGTTATGACGTCAACAATGTTGAATGAAAGATCAAGTTTACATTCAAGTATTTGCCAATTATTTCCAATTAACCATCCAATTGCAAGAATGATTAAGCCAAGAATTATCTCAATGATTGTTCTTTTGCTCATACGCATCTTTGATATATTGGTTAATTTCTTCTATATAATCTTCATCTTCCTCGGAAACGAGTTCAATAATAGATTGTAATTCTTCATACGGGATTTTATCTTCACGTATTAAGCCCCCAAAGGCTTCTTCTAAAAAAGACGTTCCCAATCCTGCTGTTCCGTCTAGGATTACACATAGTTTTTCCTTCTTGGCTATTGCCTCTCTCAATTTGGGAAGTAACACCTTTGTTCTAAACTCTTGTCCTGAGTGATCACCTTCTTGTGGAAATCTTGCTCCAGGAATACGACTAAAGTCCCTTGCTATTGATACTGTTATCATAATTTAAACATTTATTATCTACATTAAGTTCCCAATATATGTATGTACCCACAAACTTCTTTTTAAGAGTTTTAAATACATTATTTTGGCAGTCTGCCATTGCATCATTGGTAATGATTACCAGATTAGAGATTTTATTATCACTGAAGGCTTTGTAAACTCCTGGCAATCCTTTACCTCTATAATAATCTCCTGTCGCAGTTTTATGAATCCTACCATCAAGCAACATCCTTAAAAAGTCCCCATCATCATGAGGATTTAAAACAGAAAATATCTTAGATAAAGAGTTCCAGAATTTGCCCTTTTCGTTTCTGTTGATACTCTCTATGATTCCGACACCATAATCAATAAACGAAAAGCATGCTTTATTTTTCTCTTTGTCATATGAAACCGTAGTGTACCAATGATGTTCATTTGGTCCTTTCAGAGAAGCATGATTATTGGTGTTTTGCATCAATTCAAGATAAGTTCTTTGTACACCAGGACATCTTTTAGGTTCACCCCATATCATCTCTGATACTTTTGAAATTATTCTATCAGACAAGTCAGAATCAACCGTTTTATTAGCATGTGTAAATATACTTTTATGGACACGAATTGTAACTTTATCTCCTTGAGGTGCTTCATATAAATGTTCAAAGAAGCCTGAAGCAAGCAAATACTGTCTTGCATTGCTGTTTTTAGGGTGGTCTCCATTAAAACCAACCTTCTGCTTTTTAAACTTTATCATTATGGATAACAATACAATAATGGCTCCACTTGCAATTTTGTCAACATCTTTAAGTACGACAAACACCTTTTCTCTCTTGTGCAGAGAATGCTCTAACAAACTTATAAATTCTAATGTTCCTTCCGGATTTTCAATCATTGACAAACACTTCGGTGCACGTATGTGTTTGTATTTTGCCAATTCATTTCGTTGTTTGATTTCATTCCTTGGAACACCTTGTAGCATTCGCCTTTTCGCCCTCTTTTTTCTTCGAGAACGAACTTTATGTCTAAATGATTTCCATGCCCTTTTCTGGATGAAATATTTTTCCTTTTCCGTCAATCTCCTCATAACTTATCTACCATATCAAATTTATACAATACTTCAATGACGAGACGTCTTGTATGGTATTACTATACTGACGGATTTCGTTGTAATTGATGACATTAAATGTTTCGTCGATGCGTTTCTTACCATATAGATCTTCTATGTCGATTATCTTATTTACATCTACCATTAGAACTCTAGCAACTAATTATCTTGAACAGTTATACTCACTACCGAATAATTATCATCATAGGCGTTATTGTCTTTTACCGCCTCCTCTAAGTCGATATTGACAATTTCATCGTCAGACAATCTCTTATGAAAGCCATCAGAACAAATCACGATACGAGTGTTTTCTAGGAGAGGTAGAATGACCTTATCCACCATATCCGTTTCGCTGCCCATTAAGCTACGTGTTATTATATGTGAGTAACGTTTGATGTCAGATGACGTTAATGGTCTAATGCTCTTTATTTCTTCAAGCATGGAGTGATCCTTGGTAACAAAGTCGACTCTATCATCCCTAATGAGATAAACACGGGAGTCTCCACACCAAAAGATGTGTGCTTCTTTGCTTCTGACTATACAGGCTGCAATAGTACAACCCATTTTATCGACTCCTAACACCAGTCTCTGTGTATCAATATGCCTATTGGCTGATGCTATAGCCTCATCAATGGATTTACCCAATGAAAGTTGAGTATAAACTTCTTCACAAGCAATACGAGCTGCTATATCCCCAGCCGTATAGCCCCCCATACCATCACATACAACAAAGAGGTCGCCAAGATTATTCGGCAACTCTTTGCATAGTACGTAGTCTTGATTAGTTGCACGCTGACCTATTCCGCTATACTGAAATACCTTCATTTTAGATAGCCTTAATAGTATCTCCACCATGTTTAGTCACACGGGGGCGTGTAGATATTTTTATAGGGCGGAGTGTGACAGCCTTGTCCGTAGCCTTTGTAGCCCATAGGAATGCTTCGCCAGGTTGTAAGGATGCCATATCTGACGACGACAACGTCTGCAATTGCGTGATAGAGCGTTGAACATGACGAACCCATTGTGGACTATTAAACTTATGCATCAGCATTATTGATGAAAGCTCAATAATCTCGTTAGGCAGACTCATTGGATCTTGGCTCGCGATCATCATAGAGACACCTTTGTGTCTCATTTCTCTGATAGCTGTTACGATCGTTGACGTCAAATCTTTGTTGCCCATATACCTATGAGCCTCATCGAACACTATGAACTTATTGAAGCCATGTCCCTTGTATTCACGTACGCTTGAGAATATGTTCAACATAATCACAAACAAGCCTAAAGCATCATCTTTCTCTATGAACTCATCTCGAAGATCGACGACAATAAGTCGTCCAGGCTTAAGCAAAGAGCCTAGTTTCATCGTGTCATCAATGTACTCGCCAGCAAAATCGAGACGTTGTAAAGCAAGATTCTTCTGTGAAGCAGATAACGTTGGTGAATCTGTCACTGCTTGACGTAAATCAGCCAGATTGAGATTGTTCCTGTTCTGCTTCATAATCATACGCAATTGCGATATGTATGTTGAATCATTACCAACGGCTTTCAGCAAGAACATCCAATCCTGGACGTTAAGGTCTGTAGAGTGAAACTTTATAGGCTGAATTTCTATCGATGGATATTCGATCTTTCTCTGTTCCACTTTATCTTCTGGCACAAGCATGACAACATCGTCAATACTGCCTGGCTCCGCACCATAAACCTCTTTGAGCTTCTTGAGTTGAGCTGCATTGTCATTCGGATGTATCATAGAAGTGAACTCTGGAGCGTAATCCATGCTTTCACTATAGTGGAAAATAACGCTTGCCATAGGTGCTGGCAGAGTATTAATGTTCTTGAACTGCCCAAGAGTCATCTCTGTTATAGTACCAATGGTATAACTCTTACCACCTCCTTGAACACCAAACAAACTAATTGTGTTCGTCTCGCTCAAATCAATAGCTATAGTTCGATTGCCATTAACCGCCTTGCCGAGAATGCCGAACTGCTCACTTCCAGAGGTCTTTCCTACCATAATGCTATACTCTGGAGCTGGCAATGCTGGCGGAAACACCAATGTATCATTGGAGATAGGTTCTGTTGGCGTCGTTATAACTTCTGGTGTTGGCTCAACAGGTGTTTCAACAATAGGCGAACTCGAATCTTGCGGTTGTTGTGTAACTATTTCTTCACCTATTGGCTCTGTAGTAACTATCGGTGTTGTCTCATTATTGACTGGAATAGTGGATATTCCCGCCTCTGGTTGATTGATTATTGTAGTAGAGGGTTGCGATACTACTGGATGTTCAGACTCTATTTCGTTTCGAGGTGCAGTGTTTGCAGTCTCACGAATAGTTCTGTCAGATGTCTCAAAGAACATCTTCATCTCAGTATCAGCTTGGGTTATTAGAGCACTCTGCCCGATATTACACAAATCAACCGTCTTAACCTTTGCCTCTCTCTCCAATATTCGTTCAATCATCGGCCGACCAAGAGTGTAGAATGTCGTTTCGTCAATATCCTCCTTTAGTTGTAATTGAGGATTATTGAACTCGTATATTAATCCAAGACGCTTGAAACGAATTGTATAATCATTATCCGTCAATGAGAGGATAAACTGCTCATAGCTATCCGCAGTCTCCTGACATAACGAGTTGAAACGGCGAGCCCTCTTGACATAGAACAATAAGAGTGATTGCAACTCTAAGGACTTCAGCTCTCGATCTAATCTGTCAGGAGAAGAATAGGTAATGTCAAAGCGAGTCTGCAAAGCGACTATCGTGTTGCTTATCTGAAGTTTCATCTCCTTTTGAAGTTCTGAACGTTGTGCATCTGTTTGATGCTGACGACACTTTATCTCCACTATTGTGAAAACTATTTCCTTACATGGAACGTGGATGTCTACAAGCAAGTTGTCTGCGTGTTTTTCTGAATCAGAAGGCAGATCTTTGAACAAGTTTTTGTGAAGGTCTATTGGTATTACAAACGTGTCGGTAAGCAACTCTTTCCTTTCGAGCATTCGTTTCATGAGCGTCGTTCCCAGTACCTCGAACGCTTTATTCTGAGAACTACCAAGTTGCATAATGATAGAGCTACTTACTGAACGTACATCGCCCAACAACTCGTAGAACGAAGTCTGATCGCTAACATTGATGCCGAAGTTCTTGAAATGAGGTTTCATGAGCCCCTCTATCTCTGATGTCGGACGACAAGAAAGGAATGACGATATTCCATTCAACTCGGAACTTGGAATGTAGTCCAAAAGATATGGTACTTCTCCTTCCTTGCATGGCATGTCATAATACTCTGGTCCCATGTTCTTGTCGAATGTGACAACCCAGTCGCTGACATCATGAACCAAACGCAGAATGACAGCGTTAGAATCACGAACATCAAGCTGCAAAGCTGGAACAGATTGCTCCCTATTGTTCGACATCGTGCTTGCTACCATTGACTGCATTGTCGCATACAGGTCAACAGCCTCGTTTGCAAATGTAGAAGCTGGCCTAGGCATTTGTGCATTAGAGATATATCGATGCCATACACAGCCGTTTTCCTTCGTATCTACAGTTACAACGGGACGCTCCACTATACCATTCAAAAAGAATGATTGTTGATTCAAAGAAGGCCTTTGCAGTGAAGCCTTTGCGGGGAAAGGATTAATCAAGAAGCTAATGTGAGCAGGGAATTTGTCACTTTCAGTTCTAAATTCATCAAGCGTATTGATTGAGAATCGCAACTTAGGGAAGAGACGATTATCACTACTCTGAGAGAATACTTCTGCATCCTCAGAAACTTGATTCTCAGGATTGATGAGATACTGTAGCGCTTCTCCTGGTGCGAATTGTTTGTCATTGCAGAACAACCTCAATTCGTATTTCTTTTCTGGATGTTCATGCTCAAGAATGACCAAATTCTGAGCGAACACAGCAGCATCGCCTGCATTGAACAGATTGATGATAAGCTTGTCCGTATATGGATGCTGCGATATGTAATTCTTCAGCTGATGCAGAACCATTGTGACGTTCACATCACTATCAACACGTCGAGTAACGGCAATGTTCAGAAGCCTCTCGATGTACGATTTAGCCTGTCGGAATCCAGACGAGAATGTGTCATCATTCTGGAAATTTGGGTCGGCAAAAATTCCCCATCCGTATGTCAACTCGCCTACGTACTGGAAGAAGGTATTGCTATTGTCCGCACATAGTACCAACGGAGCTACGTCTGGCAACATGTCACCATAGAATATCTTATCCAACTGCTTGTACCAAGATTTTTTGAACGAAGCATCTTCAAGTGTTCTATTCTCCCACTCCTCGTACTGCTCATAGAGATTCACAAACCAAGCTAAACGCAAGGGATGAAGCGGAGTTATGACGTAAGACTCTATCTGGCAATTGTTTTCTGGCAATTCTGTGTAGAGATGCAGCATATCAAGTCGCTGCATTCGTAACAGCAATTCCCTTCTAGGATTGTCGTTGAGAATAGACTTTATCCATTCGTTATACTCGGCCAAATAATCCTTGATTTCACCAATGTGTGCAAAAATGTCAAATGTCTCTATTACACCCTTGCCTTGGTCATCTTGAGGACCATTCTCTGTGTTAGTAGATTGAGCGATGAGTTCAAAGAGTGCTTTACGCTTCTCTAAGAGACTTTCTGGCACTTCTTCTGTCTCAAACTCCTTGAACTGTATAGACTTGAAATCTTTAGCTGTGTGATTTGCAAGCAGAATTGCATCTACAGAACCTATTCTATCACCGTATTTGATAAAAGTACGTTCTATATCCAACAGTTTCTTAGGTATAGGTATTTGATAGTTCTCATCTTGTGAGTAACTTATCAAGAATGTGTCTTGATAAGTAGAGTGTTCCCATTGACCTTTTATTGCCCCAAACTTGTCTTTCCTTGATTTTCGTACTGGCACGTTGAGTTCCGATGAATCTTTCTTCCGAATTCTCTCTATGCGATAATGGAAGTACGCTTCGAGAACTGTATTTAGCTTATCCTTTTTCTTCTCATTGGTAGGGCCTTCTTCATCACCTCCATCTTCAATTACTTCAAGGTAAAAACTATCGCTATCGCAAGAGCGATACCATTGATTATCGCCAGCAAATTCGTCCTGCGTCATGTTAGGATCCTTTTTATGTTGAGCATTCCAACGGTCTTGTACATCTGCGTCACAGAATAAATCGCTCTTCTCGTTGAGTATATTTCCTACATCATTGAGTGCCTTGACACGGAAGAAGTATCTACCAGTATTGAAATTGTCTGCCTGTAGTTCGACGGTTACATCACGATATTCTTTGGCATTGTCTGTCACTTTTGCCGTCTTGACAATAACCTCTTGATACATGCCATCTACGTTATACAAGGCGATGGCAAAGCTCTTCAAATCTAGACATTCCTTGGGCTTTGGAGCAGTTGTAATTCGTATCTTTAGCTTCTCGCTCTTGCCTGTCTCTGCTTTCAGTTCTTTGCCGTCTTCTGTTTCAATCAAATGTTTTCCTGATAACTCAACTGATGCTATACGAATCTCATTAGGATCATCTATTAACTCCTCTATCTCCCATTTGGAGAAATCCAATTCAGGATAATCATTAGCAATGCATTCACACAAGTCCTGCACATTGCTTAACTGGCGTTCTCTCTGAAGGAATTGTATGGCTTTTGCCTTGATGCTTTCACTCTTAATCGGCAACAATGACACTCTGTCAGTAATAGCCTTCGAGAAATCTGATAGAAGCCCAATACATTTGGCATTCAATGCAACACGACGCCTTGCGTTTGCTGCATTCTTACATAAGTCTGCATCGGGGAGTATACCCAAATGGAAGATGCCATGAGCTATTGCCGCATTACTGAAACCATTGTCGTCGAGATAGAGAAGATAGTTGAGTTTCTGAATTGGGCTCAACTCCTCTTTCAGATACTCCAATACTTCATACACTACGGTATTATTATTCTCCTCTGCCTTGTCCAATAACCTATTAATCAGTTGGTGATTTAGATGAGATATTGACAATTCTCTGAACGTAGCATTGCCAAATGAGTCTTCAGCTGAAGTCTCGTTGTTCACCGATATTAATACTAGAACTGGCGCACTTTGGTCGTTACGAAGTTCTATGAGTTTCGTAGCACTGATGTACCGCTCTCCAACCAATGTCTCTGATAGAATTGAACATTGGACCCTTGTATTGAGATCCTTCAACTTATCAAGTAAGTGCTCCAACACATTGATAGGCAATCCAACCACTTTCATACAGTGCCCATCCTGCGCCTGCTCAAGTTCCGATTGATACTCTTCTACAAAGAGGTCAAGTATATACTGGTAGTATAGTGTTCTTATTTCCATAAATTCAAGGTATTAGATAGTGTAACGAGGACGAATCTTCTGAAGAATTGCCGCGTCACTCATGTCGGCGTAGAATCCAATTTGGCGAAGCTTATTCTTCAGAGCTTCCATGTTGTTCTTGAATGCAAGTTGGGTACTAATCTCAGCGTTATGATACCTATCTTCCTTCGTGCCATCCACAACTAGACCATAACGAGTTCTTAGCTGCTTCGCCAATTCATCGATAGATAAAGCCCTTGACTCGTATCCGCCACCTTCTTTGGGGGATAATACAAGTAACTGAACAAGTACTTCAAGAAGTTTTGTGCCAAGAACCGCCCTACGAGGTGTTTTCCTGCTACGTCCATCGGCCAAGAATGCCGATTCCTTATTCTTCATTGCAACGCTATCGAAAAATCTGAATGAAAATTCATACTGATACGTTGAGCGAGACTTCATTATACATTGAATATACTTATCGAAGTTCGTTGCTTCATACTTCAAGTAATCGTCTAACTCTTCTCTATTCTCTTGCGCGTCATCGCCCTTGTATCTTGCATATATATCCTTGAGGCGCTGCTTGAATATGAAGTCAAAATCCTCTGGAGGATTCTTCATTATATCAAGAATTTTTGCCACAGAGTCTGACGATGAGTCACAGACATATCTCTGAACAGCGTCTATCTTGAATGTGGCACGGATATACTCCATAAGGCCATTGAGCTTCGACTCCATTTCGGCACAAGCCAACGGAGCTACGTCGCTATTCAATTTGCCTGAAGCATCGACCAAAATACTCCATGTATCATCGTCTTCTACACGTCCGTTCTCTACCATTCTCGGCAAGAGATAGACGAGTTTTAGGAAGTATAACGACAGATGGAATCCTATGATGATATTAAGATACTCTATGAAGACGCTACGAGGTATTATCTCTTGATACGCCAGCAATCGTCTCACGTCTTCGCAGAACAGATTTGCCTGCTTCGTAAGTAAAGGTTCTCCACTAACGGTATTCTTCGCGCCTTTAGCATCTACATCGATGTTTACTAGCTTCATCAAGTGAAGAATACCTGCCGTGTCAACATCTAACTGACCCGAACCTACAATAGAATTCCGTTGTGAATCCCAACCTACTGACATGTATTTTTTCAAGCTGTCCATGACGGTAGGTTGCTGACTGAGCATCATAAACACCTGGTCTGCCGTATTGTAGTCTCTCGTGTGCTTGTTGTTGCGAATACGATAACACTCCAAGTGCATAGGACGTAGTGACGACACATTCTCTTTAGATATATTTCCTCTAAAGACCATATTCACTAGGCTACTACGCATCCATGTTTCTATTGCGTCTTTATTTTCGCTATAGCCTGAGAGCGCGCCAGTTTGCTCAAGTTTGTTGAAGTATTTATGAAGATTCTCTATGCTATGAAAGTATCCTTTGCTCAACTTTAGCTTGATGCGCTTTCCATTGTTTCGCATAAGCATGAAGAGGTTGACGAGGACATTGTCCAACGTTATAGTCTTGAAGTCCGCCGCAAATATCTTTTCGTTACGGAAGACTGATTCTTCTTTGTCTAATATTGGTGTTAGCATAGCGATTCTGTATTAACACGTTCAACATTAATCTTGTTGTCGGCTTGAAGGGAGATTCGGAAGTAATCTCTATCGTTCTGAGTTACGAGAACGTCTTTGTATGTCTCACTCTCAAGCAAGTTCTTGAATACTTGAAGTTCTACGAAACGGCCGTTCAAGTCGTCGAGAGATGGATTGAATCCTTTCTGAATGAAGTACAGCATCTCGTACAAATCGAGTGATACATTGAGACTGATAAACTTCTTGGTCTTATGCCTGAAGATGAAACTGTCGTGCTCATGCTCTATGTACTTGACCAAATGATCGTTCTGTGCGACTTCAAGTGTGAAGTCCGACAGAGGAAACAGACGATAAGCCTTTCCGTAAGGATCTTTGATTTGGCTTGACGACAACAGAAGGAACTTGCTGTACAACTGTTCATTCCAACAACCTTCCGAGCATGATATTGCCAGAGACAAAGACTTTATAATATCCTCTCTCTTTTCTTCAATATCAGCAAGCATGTCATGGAACTCAGAGATCGACTGGTATGGGATTCGCTTGGCATAATCGAAGTTCATGCTTCCCTCAAAATACTGATGGCGGATAAACGATTGATGTCGAGCCTTGAGGATCTCCATCTCCTCTTTACTCTGATTGTAACTTGCCAGCAACGAATTACTCTCGTTGAACTCCGTCAGCAGATTCCTATCGCGTTCTGCAAACAACAGATACTCATTGGGGTTTTTATCCTTGTAGTACAGGTCTCTGTCTAAATTCGGGATAGCCACATTAGCGATGTCTGTTTCGCGAAGCATCTTTACTACACGGTCATCCGAATTGAGATCTGCATAAATTGTTGATGGCGCTGTCAGATTGAAATAGTAATGTTGCCAATAGAACTGCTGCTCTTTGTAGTATGCCAATCGCGTTTTATCCGACGGATTAGCTTCATAGTCGCCCTTTGTGTTATTGACCCGGGTAAGCAAATATTGGACATCACTGCATGAATTGTCTCGCGTGAGTAGCCACGAGATAACAGAACGTAGGTCGCGCATAGTGATATGTACCTCACGCTTGTATACTACTACTGCACGCAGCAGCCATTCAAGACGGTTCTGCACTTCTGCGCCCGACGCGCTGTCGGATAGTGTATCTACGTTATACTTGATATAGCATTGGTTAGCTATTGGACAGCGTTCACACTTGCTCCATAGTCTCTTGTTGGTGAGTAGCTCTATCTGCTGACGCAAGAGCGACTTTTCTCCTCCATCTGATGCTGTAATGGAACGCAGGTTAAGATTGATGACCAGAACACCTTCTGGCATTTCGGCCATTCCCTCTTCGTAGAAGTATTTATCTATGAGGTCTGCCAACTGCTTATGCTCCGCATGATTGAGCAGAAAGTCCATCAAACGACCTTCATTGATGGCTATGATACGACCCTCTTGCGCTTGCTTGAAGTTCTCGATGTTCTCAAACGGACGGAAGAACTCTGTAAGCACATCGTCGTTTTTGAGATTTGCTTCATCTTGAGAACCGTCGTAGTTGCTGCGGAACTTCATTCCTCCTATGGTGAACGTAGCACCATTGGCCGACTGCTCTACATTGCTGGCTGCGGCCTCTATCCTATGAAGGAAGGCTGTCTTGCCATCGCCTGCGTTACCCGTTATGATAACAAGTTTGTATTTGCCTGCCTTGATGTCTTCAAGAAGAACGGTGTCGAGCTTTGTCTTGGTGTACGTCTCTTTGTCAAGAATGCTCTCTTTCAACGACGCGCGTGTTCCTGCATTTCCATGACGGCTCTGACTGTATAGGCTATTGATGTAATCTACTATGTCGTACTCATCGCCTTCTGGATTGATATACACTACGTCTTGTTTTTTGGTAATGCCACTTGGGCCAATTGCCTTCAGGGCTTCAAGCATCTCTTTGGCAGAACCGAACCGATCTGCTTCACGAGTCTCGATAGACTTCATGACGAATGCCGCAAAAGCATCGGAGATCTGGTTGTTGACTGCCTTTATGTCGCCCCCCTTTACATCCAATTTCGGCTCGTGCTTGCTGTTTGTCCACGGATAACCATGTGCAAGAAGCTCATATATAGTTATGCCGAGAGCAAACGTGTCTGTACTTTTGTTGACTACGATTCCATGCGGTGTAAACATATCTGGAGCCATATATGGACGAGTACCAGCACCACTCAAGCTATCTGAATTGTCTGAAGCTATATTGAAGTCGATGAGCACAAAACGCTGATTCTTATCCATCATGATATTATATGGCTTAATATCACGATGATACATCGGAGTCTCTTGCTCTTGCATGTACTTCAGCGCATCGAGTACCGACTCCGCCATATTATATATCACGGGCAATGGCAGTCTCATGTTGCCATAGCTGTATTTGCCAAGGTTCTCTCCATCGACGTATTCCATCAATGTATAGAATAGTCGATTCTGTATCAGACCGTTGTAATAGAAGCGAACAATATTATTGTGGTTTAGCTTGCTGAGTGCCTGATATTCATCGATGACCGCTTGCGCTGTATTGCCTTCCTCAAATATCTTGATAGCAAGTTTGTTATCGGGCTGAAGTACATGCGAAACTCTGAATACACGCGAAAAGCCTCCCTTGCCAAGCATTTCTCCAAGAGTCAACTCTGATGTAACTTGGTCGCCAGGCTTCAAATCTTGCAACTTTAGTTCGCTAACGTTGGATGGATGAGACTGCTTGTCGTCGTTGTTTGCATCATTCTGTGTCGCGATGAAAGAACTGATAATATAGCTTCTTACATCTTGAATGTTATTCCAACGACAGCTAACGTCCTCAATGATTGTTCGACGACATACTTCGTCTACCCACTTTGGCACGTTGCTGTTGATGCTACTTGGAAGTTTATCTTCTGGAAGTATGCCAGCAAAACGCTTTGCAAAGTCGATGTGATTAGCGAATGGCACTTTCTGACCAGTCATCAACTCGTAGGTGATAACACCAAACGAATAGACGTCCGACGCTGCCGATGCATCGCCGTCAAACACCTCTGCTGGGATGTATGGATTGTAATCAAATGATGTCGTGGTAACAGTAACGTCCAACTTCTCGTGCTGTGGATTATACGACAATCCAAAGTTGCCAAGCGCCGCAGCGTTGCCTGATGTAAGGAATATATTCTCTGGCGTTACATTGCGGTGTAAAATGCCGTGATCGTGGGCTATCTGCAAAGCATTGGCTATGTCGGTTAGTATACGCACTTTGTCGGGCTCGGTGAACGTGTTGCGCACCATTTCGGCACGAAGAGAATGTTCCTCCATGCGCTCGTGTTTCTCATAGAAATGGTTGCCATCTTCGCTCTCAGTGTATTCAGAGCGGATGATGTTGGGCGAAAATGGCAATTGCTCCTGAGTGATCTGAGCATTCTTCACCATTGCATTATGCTTCTCAAGTTGCATTGGCGAAAGGCCTGCTCGGTTGAGCGCATAATCTCTGACGATATATTGCTTCTGCTCAAAGAATGGCGAGCAGCACAGATACTCTTCGTAGTCTTCTGTATGGTCGCGGACCTCAACCACTTTCAGTCCTATTACGGAGGTCACACGATGCGTTTTATCGGCACAGCTACCCGTCAGATAGTCTGTTATGGGCAGTTGCAAAGAACTGATGGCGTTGGTCGATTTACGAAGAATACTATTGTCGCAGATGTAGTCGCAAAGTTCGTTGCTGTTCAGTAGGAACACCATTTTGTTTGCATTGCAATCGTCCAAATGCTCTTTGGTCTGTCCCGTTTTGCTGAGAACTAATATCGTCTCTATCCACGCTGCACTCCATGCGGCATTCTTTTGCTTGAGGTAAGAGACAAGCAGTTTGCTCTTATATCGGGCTGAGATTAGCGGATGCTTCATCGGGTGACCATTGTGATACCACGTTTGGTCATCGCCCTCAACTGTTCCGCTGAAATCCTTATTCTCTATGTGATATATGGCGTGCGGTGCTATTACTATGGCATCATACTCATAATAGACTATTGCGCCTTGAGCATTCTGGCACGGATAGTTTCCGTTTGGCACTATGTAGTAGTTGTCTGGTAGCTTTGCCTCCAGATAACGAATAAGGTTGTTTTCTCCCTCGTTTACAGGACCGCTGTAAAACTTTGGTTCACATATCTTGCCCATATTTATTGTTTGTTCGTTGGTTGAACTCGTTTCTATTTATATGTGTGGTCTCTTTTGTCTTGTTTCTGCATCTCAGCAAATTACCAGCAAATTACCAGCAAATTACCAGCAAATTAAATCTGCCTTTGTGTTCACATTCTTTATTCTGCCCTTTATTCCGCCCTTTCATTTCTATCTCAGCAAATTACCAGCAAATTAAACTACTAGCAAAACATTACTGACAATCAATATGTTACACAAACACACATCCATAAAGCGCTATCCTCAGCAAATTACCAGCAAATTAAATTTACGCCCATATCGGTATGTACTTCATATAGCGTTTGGCAGTCTCGGGGTCAAGAGCTTTGATGCGTTCCTGCTCCAAAGCCTCTTTGATTAGTCTTGAGATACTTCCCGCTGCCGACTCTTTCACTCCAAACCTTTCGCGAAGCGATTTGTTTGTCAACGCATCTCCTTGGATGTACATCAAGCAAGCATGTAGATAGCATGACCACAGCTTGTCTTCCATCGGTATGTTCGTATAGTCCATTTCCGAGAACAATGTCACTTTAGTCGATTCTTGGAACACCTCTATGCGAGGAGCTGCCAGGTACTGCATCTCGCACGCAAGCACCATTCTATCCCAACCTCGACCAAGTTCTTCGCACATACGTAGCCGCCTCATGAGCGATGCAAGCTTCTCGTTTCTCGACTTGGGCGGATTGTCTATTATGCGGAGCACGTCAACAAGCGGTGTTCCAGGATTGGTTACCTCCACTCGGTTGTCGAATATCTCTACAACTGGTGCTGAGCCTGACACGTATAGATCTTGGTGTATCAGGCTGTTTGCTATAGCCTCTCTTATCGATGCGAGTGGGAATTTGCTGTTGGTTGTAAGCTGCACCTTGCTTGCATCTTCTTTGCTTGGCAATAGCGCACTTACATATCTAACTATGTTTTCGAAGCCTACAGCATAGCCATTGTTAAACGTCTCGTCCTTTTGTATGAGCAACCTATTCACTCCTTGATATTGCACTACTCGCAAAGCTTTTCTGCCAAGCCTGCCGAACTCATTCAAGTTCTTGGCAAACAGTATGGCTCCGAGGTTCGTAATGCTATACAGCCCGTTGTCTTGCTTATTGACCACGCCGTCTTCCGTTAGGTAGTGCATCACTCCCATCTCGTCGGTTGGCTGTGGTATGTTTAGTAGTGTGAAGTAGCTATCTATCTGTAGCAAGCGTACAACGTCTTCGTATCTCAGGTTTATTCTTACGCATACGTCTTCGAATTGACTGTTTCGCAGTTTGTCCCATAGCTGCGCTCTGAAAACTGGAAATTCATGCAGCTTCTTGGTATAGCTTCCACTGCGGACATAGTCTTCCTTTTGAAATGAAACAGGTTCGTTGATTGCTTTGTGTATGCGAATTAGCTCCACATGCGCGCCATCTACTTCTGTTTCCAGGAATTCAAAATCGGCGTTTTTCGACAGCATGTATCGTAGCCAGTTCTCAAGTTCCTGCGCACCTTTCTTCTCCAACTGTAGCCTTACGCTTGTGCCCAATATCTGATGTGTGGTGTCGTCAACGCCCCATATCATGTAGGCGTAATCCTTGTCGCTTAGCGTTGCGCTGTTGGCTAAGGCACTGATGTCTTCGCCTATCATCTGTGGCTGACAGTTGTTGTGCTTAAACTCAACCCAGCCCACCTCTTTCGGTAGCTTACAAAGCTCCTTTACTAATATATCTAGATTCGCAATCATACTTCCTCCTTTCCTTTACTTGACCCAACTGTCTATCTCGTCCTCTACGGCCTTGATTGCCGAACGCTCAAGACGAATAGCCTTACCTACATTATCCTTATACTTCTTTATACTTGAATCTATCTCTGTCATTTCTTTTTCAGACATCAACGGAATTGGAATTCTGCTTAGGTGCGGTGACTCTACGTGCTGAATAACAGAGCCACATATATAGCGTTGTATTAGAGCCTTTCCTACTTTAGACGACAGGAAAGCGTAAATGTATCCACTACTGAGGATGTTATTCGGGCATGCCCGAATAACATCCTCAGAAACAAGTTTCTGAGCATGTTCGGAATGTGTGTAGACAACATCTCCAATGGTGCCAGAACTTGGTATTAAAATCCAATCTTCTTGAACTGCCAATGCATCAATATTGGGTGTTTTTCGAGACAGATACTTTCCACTGTCAGGGGTAGCAAGCATAATGTCAGCCCCACCAAGGAACATAACACCATTTTTTACATAATTTCGCTTGAATATTTCAGGTCTTGAAATGCTCTTACAAACATCTCCAAGTAACTTATACTCAAAATTATCTTTTATGTAGTCTTCGAGTTCGCTGCCTGTAGAAATGTGGTAATTTGCTTCAAATCTTTTTCCGAAAGATTGAAATATGCGTTGCGAAGATACTGTCGCACTCTTTCTTCTCTCGGGCTCACCCCCCACAAACTCCTCAACTTTTCTTTTTGCCTCCTCCAACAACTTATTTGCCTCCACCCTCAACGCTGCGGCATCTTTTATCTGCTTGTCGATTCTTTCTTGAAATTCGGCAGGGAATTGGGGAATGGGGATTTGAGAAACGTGGAAAGGTTTGATATGCTTAACAACACCACCAAAACGTGATTGAGTAAGCATTATATATCCATACCGTGAAGCAAGATAAGCATATAACAATCCACCTTTTGTTTTTGTTTCATCGGGTAGCAATCGTATCAAATCCTGAGTTGCAACAACTCCATCAAATTGCTCGTTTGTATAAACCACATTACCGATAGTACCACTACAAGAAATCAATATCCAATCTTTACGCAAGATAAGATTCGACAACGACGCAACTTGTTTTTTTGATAAAAACCGTCCAGAAAGAGGGTCGGCTTTCACCATATCAGAAGCGGTCATATATGGAACACCATGTTCTGCGTCTTTTACAAACACGCGGGTAAATATATTACCAAAGCAGCAATCCTTTTTTATTCCCTCAATAGTGGTCTGCTTATACGGGCAACTATCCAAAAGGGAATACAAAACGTTACTATCACTCAAATGAAATGAGGAATCAACACGCCATCCGTTTGCCGAGAAGGCTTTCGCACATACAACGCCCGTTTTCATTTGTCCTGATCCTTTAGGTACTCTTTGTATGATTCAGAAATCCGTGGCAGGTCGTCGTCAATATGCTTAACTTTTTGCATACGCACTTTTTCGTGCATCTGCCCGTCGAAAGCGGTTTCTACCCAGCGCTTCACATCGTTGAACAGAAGTTCGGCGCCATCTTCGTCGCGCTCATAAATGGGCACACCACGGCGGTCTTTACCTACCGTCTCTGCAATGGCCATGAAAACGGTATAGTCTTCTTTGTTTATATCTGTCAGCTGTTCTGTCTCAGTCTTCTTGCGTAGGAAGAGCAGTGAAGCCTGCACACCCACCTGCGGCAGAAACGCCTCTACAGGAAGGTCAACCGAGGCTATAAGCCTGAAATGTTTCAGTATCCATAAGCGTGTGCTTTCCATACTGGGATTGCCCAGAATGCCGTCGGGCAACACAATGGCCATCTTGCCACCAGGCTTGAGAAACTTGTAGCACTGCTCAATGAAGAGAACCTCTGGAGCTTTGCTGTCGAGAACATAGTTCGAAGCAATCTCGGGATCAACCTCCACCTTCGTGCCGAAAGGCGGATTAGTGAATATCATATCGAACTTGCCAAGTGCGTTGTCGCGGTCGTACGCTTGGTCTAGGACCTCGTCGGCACCTAGCGAACGAGCCACGGCAGGTCCAACCTTTGCCACGTCGGGCAGCTGTCCATTGGGGTATTCCAGCGAATTGATATTGAAAATATTGGCGTGTCCGTTGCCCGACATCACCATATTCATTCGGGCTGCTTTACGCAAGTCGGGGTCGAAGTCGAAACCGAAGATGTTTTTCTCGGCATACTCTTTCACACGCTCGTTCACCTCGTCGCTATTGCAGGCGGCATCAATCATAGCATCTGTATATGCTTTTTGAATTGTGATATTAACTCGGCCTAATGTATTAATATTAAAACTTACTTTATTATAACCATTAAAAGTAGCAACAAAATTATTGATGGTTGATAAAGTCGTATTTGTACTTGTTAATTCTTCAAAATCATCTAAACAATTTTCATAACCTTCAGCACAAT
>CALAVC010000111.1 GCA_937892095.1 uncultured Bacteroidales bacterium
ACTACCGCCTCCAGATCCGGTGTCGCCACTATCCGGGCATGTGCAGTGAGATTGGAAGCCTCTGATTTTTTTCGCGCGCTCAGCAAGAACCCGGAAGAGGGCAATCAGGAGGAGACGCCGGAAGAGGGCGGGGAAAAGCCGAAAAGAAAGCAGAGGACTACCCAAGCCTGAGACGGTATTACGAAGCGGAACTGCTTCCATTGTGCCTTTCAATAGGGATTCAGTATGACGACTTCTGGGAAATGACACCGAGGGTGTTGGATGTCCATTTGCGAGGCTATGAGCTGCGCAGGGAAGAAATTGACAGGCAGCAATACTACTTAGGGTGCTATTTCTACAAGGCGGTAGACACCGTTTTAGGCAACATGATGCGGCCTAAAGGCAAGCCAGCAGAAAATTACCTTGACCGTCCATTCATGCAACCGCAAGACACGGAAGAAGAAAAGCTTGAAAAGGAAATCCAGCAGGCAATTCGGAATGAGCAGCTGTGGATAGCGGATGCGCACATGAAAGGATTGCCGGAAACAATTATAAACATATAATCATTCAGAGGCAGTGATGTGTCAAAGCATCATTGCCTTTTTCTATTAGGCAAGAGCAGAGGCGTGAATTATGGCAGATGTAATCGACAGCTTAAAAATAGAGGTGGAAAGCTCTGCCAGCAAAGCGGATGATTCGCTGAAAACTCTCGTATCTAACCTTGATGCGCTATCAAATTCCCTCGGCAAAGTAAAAACAAATAAGAAAACGCAAAATGTTCAAGATGCTCATGAAGGTATTAGACCAACAAGTATTAATAGAACTCCAGAAGAAGTTAAAAAATTTCTTTCTAATGATGAGTATAAATTATATAGAATGATATATACACGTGCACTTGCTTCACTTATGAAATCTGCAACTACAATAAATACAACAGTAGTACTTGATAATAATAATTATCAGTTTAAAGCAACAGGTCAAGTAATAGATTTTGATGGTTACTTAAAGGTATATAGTGATTATGAAGAAACTAAAGATAAGGTTTTACCACCCCTAGACACATATAATTCAAAAATACTTGTTTCAAAAGAAATAAATAAAGAACAACATTTTACAGAACCACCTGCAAGATATACAGAAGCAAAACTTATAAAAGAAATGGAAGAACTTGGTATAGGAAGACCTAGTACATATGCAACTACAATGGATATAATTAAAAAAAGAGGTTATGCTAATTTAGTTGAAAAAAAATTTGTACCAACAGAAACTGGCTTTGAAATAACAGATAAATTACAGGAATTTTTTAGTCATTTAATAAATGTAAAATATACTGCTAATATGGAGACAGATTTAGATAAAATAGCTGAAGGTAATGAAGACTTTGTAAAAGTACTTACTAACTTTTATAAAGATTTTGAGCCATCAGTTTTAAATGCATTTAAAGAAATGCCTAAAAAAGAAGCAGAAAAAACTGGTGAAGATTGTCCTAACTGTGGTAGCCCACTAGTAATTAGAAAAGGCAAATATGGTGTATTTACTGCTTGTAGTAATTATCCTAAGTGTAAATACATAAAACAAGAAGAAAAAGCAGTAGTTGAAGTATGTGATTGCCCAAATTGTGGTGGAAAAATAATAGAAAAAAGAAGTAAAAGGGGTAAAATTTTCTATGGATGCAACAATTATCCTAACTGCAAAGAAGCATACTGGGATAAACCAACTGGTGAAAAATGCCCAGAATGTGGCAGTATGTTAACAGAAAAGAAAAACACTATTAAATGTTCAAATTGTGACTATAAAAAGTAATATAAAAAAATATTGCTTTTTTTGATTTGACAAATAAGAATAAATGTGTTAGTATATACGACATCAACTGAAAAAAAAGCAATTTTTTTTAAGAAGAAAGAGGGTTTATGGTATGAAAATTAATATGAATTATGATGGTTTAAAAGGTAAATCTTTTAAATTAAATAAAAAAGCTTTTGGTGCACTTGCTGTATCAGCTTCATTTTTAGTTCTTTTTTCAGCATGTACAAAGTCTAATAATAAAAAGAATACAAATGAATCTGAAACTACTACAGTAGCTGTAATTGATACAGTAGATTTAGCTAGTTTAGGAAATAAACTTGATATACCAAGTGCTGAAGAATTAACTCAACCAGTATATGGCAATGTAACAGGGGATGTAGATGTAGCTAAAATAGTTCGTGGTAGTGACGGAAGTTATTATGCTACTAAAGAAGATGCTGATAAATCAAAAGATGTTGGTAAAACGACATATGATACAAAAGGTGGTAAATATACAGTAACATCAGATGGTAAAGTTAAAGATTCAACTCCAGGATATCAAATAACAGATCGTGATGGAAAAGTTGTGGATAGTGGTAATAGTGATGTTCCTGATGGATACTATGAAGTAAGTAAAGGAGTATATTTACCTATAGGATATGTTTATGCAGATGCTACATATTATGCAGCAGATGGAAACATAGCTATTAAAAAAGGCGATGTAGTAGCAGAAGAAACTTTAGAGTATGCTAAAGCACACTTTTCAACAACAAAGCCTGAGACAACAACAGCTTCATCAACAACAACCTTATGAGGTACTTCTTCAACATACATTACTTGTGTTCGCAATGCCATACTTATTCGGGTTGCTTGTTTGTTGCTTCGCGTAACGACCATGGTGTTGCTTGTGCCATAAGTATTATATGCACCTTCGATTTTCTCCATCAGGTTCTCGCCCGATATTATCTCAACCTCACCGCATTCTGCACCTTTCAGTATTGGCAACCTACCCTCTATGCTATCAATTTCCTGACGTATAGCTGTGGCGTTGCGCACGATGAGTCCTTCGTTTTGCTGACGAACAACTTCGCGTAGCCAACAACGCCCCACAGTCAGACCCAAATCGCGCAAATAGTCTGGAGATAATGCTGGAGCTTCGATTTGTCCAATGGGTGGCAATTGATCTGGGTCGCCTATTATTATTAGTCGGTTGTCGTCTGCCGAAAACACGTATCGTATTAAGTCGCTTAGCAATCTGCCCTCACCCCAACTCGGACCGTTGTTGTTTATCGACATGTCATTGCCTATGAGCGAGCCCTCGTCAACAATAAACAAAGTGTGTGTATGGTTGTTATAGCCAATGTCGAAATTTTGGCTATCTGTCGAACTGTGTTGCCTAAATATTGTCCGATGTATTGTTTGTACTTTGCGTCCTGTTGTGTTTGCAAGCACCTTTGCTGCGCGACCCGTTGGAGCCATCAGGACCATTTCCATGCCACACATTTGTAGCCCGTCGCATGTTGCTCGCATAAGGCTTGTTTTGCCCGTTCCTGCAAAGCCATTTACGATTAACGTCGGACAAAACTTCTCCGACGTTACCAACCTTGCTATGGCAACAATCGCATGCTCTTGATCGGCTGTCGGCTCAAAGGTTAGTCTTTTCTTTATCGCATCGACTATTATATCTGTCAAGAGTATTCTGGTGTGTGTTAAATTATTGTTTAATGTGGTATAGTCCTTTGCGAACGGCAAAAATAACAAGCGAGGCTGCATTACTACAACCCGTTTTTATCATCAGGTTTGCTCTGTGTTTTTCAACTGTGCGTTTGCTTATAAAAAACTTGTCTGCAATCTCTTGTGTCGATAGCCCATTACACATTTCGGTTAATATTTCCAGCTCACGTGGCGAAATTTCATAGTCTTGTTGTGTATCGTTAGTCTGTGCTTGAAAAAGCATTTGTTGCACAAGCTCTTGCGAAAAATAATAGTCTCCATTTTTTACAGCTTCAATGGCCATCTCAACCTCCTTAAAATCGCAACTTTTCAGCAAAAATCCCTTTATGCCTAAGTCTACAAGTTTCGTATAATATTCTCTTTCTCCATACATTGATAGAATTATTATCCGCAAGTCAGGATATTTACTTAGTGCCAATTCCGTTGCTTTCAGTCCGTCCATGTTTGGCATAGCAATGTCCATAAATACTATGTCTGGCTTCGCAAGATATAGGTGGTCGATAAACTGCTGTCCGTTGCTCGCCTCAAAACTAACGTTTGCGTCGCGTAGGCGGAATAATAATGTCTTAAACGACTGGCGGAATAGTGTATGATCGTCTACTAACCAAATGTTCATAAGTGTGTGTGTGCTTAATGTTGTGTTGCGTTTAGCCCCTTGGCTTGTGGGTAATTAATATATTTTTCGTAGAACCTTACGAGTTCGTCGTAATGCAAGCGTATGCGTGTTGGTTGCGTAACGTAATTGCTTACGTCGTCGTTGCCAATCGTGTTGAGGTCCAGTATTTGTAGTCCCTTTATTTTCAGGTAATAGTCAAGAACATCTTTTGTGCTAAATCTGTTCGACGTAATCTCCATAAGGCTTTCAATGGTTTCTGTTAGTTGCTCTTCACCATTCGGAAATAACATGTTGCAAAGTATTTCTATCACGTTCTTTTCTTTGCGTATGTTATATTCTTTACGTGCATACACGACAATGGGCGTGATTACTATCACGAGCATTGTTACGAGAAATACGTATTGTTGCACCATGTTTTTGCTTTAAAAAAGAGGGTGGGGAAGCAACATGTTCTTTTTCTTACATTGCCACCCCACCATTTGTTTTTTTGTTTGCTGACTAATTCTGCAAAACGTTTACTTCGTCAGTTCGTCAGTGTCCATTGCAATCATTAGTTCTTCATCGGTCGGTATGACGCAAACGGTTACCTTAGATGTTGGCTTCGAGATGATTGCCTCTTCGCCCATTATGGTGCGGTTCTTCTCCGTGTCGAGCTCTACGCCCATAAATTCAAGTCCTTTGCATGCTGCTTCGCGGCAATCCCATTTGTTTTCGCCAACGCCACCAGTGAAAAGAATTACATCTACTCCACCCATTGCAGCTGCATACGTGCCAATATATTTGCGCACGCGATAGTAGTACATGTCTTGTGCCAATGCTGCGCGCTTGTCGCCTTTGTCTCGAGCAGCTTGTATTTCGCGCATGTCCGACGTTGTCCCCGATATGCCAAGCAGACCCGATTTCTTGTTCATGATTGTGTCCAACTGGTCAGCATTCAAGCCCTCATGTTTCATCAGGTATGGGATGATGGCTGGGTCTATGTCGCCACAACGAGTGCCCATCATGAGACCTTCAAGGGGCGTAAGTCCCATGCTTGTGTCGACACATTTGCCGTCAACAATTGCCGAAATAGAACCACCATTGCCAATGTGGCATGTGATGATTTTCTTGCCCACGGGGTTTATGCCCAAGTACTCACAAACGCGACGCGATACGTATTTATGGCTCGTGCCGTGGAATCCGTAGCGACGAATGCCATACTTCTCGTAATATTCGTAGGGTAGGGCATACATGTACGCATAGTCGGGCATCGTTTGGTGGAATGCAGTGTCGAATACACCTACCTGAGGTATGTTGGGCAAAAGGGCTTTAACTGCATTTACACCCTTGAGGTTTGCAGGGTTGTGCAACGGACCCATGTCCGAGCATGCCTCAAAAATGTCAAGCACTTCCTTGGTCAGAATGGAGCTCTTCGTGATTTTTGCTCCGCCATGCAACATGCGGTGTCCAACAGCGTCGAGCTCATTGAGCGACTTTAAGACTCCTTCTTTTGCATCGGTGAGTTTGCCAAATATTATTTCTACACCTTTGGTATGTTCGGGAATTGCAGTCTCTTCTATTTTCTTTTCGCCGTTTGGCAACGAATATTTAATAAACGAGCCCGGCATACCTATCTTTTCTATGCCACCGCTTGCCACGACTTTCTTGCTCGACATTTCAAATAGCTTGTATTTGATTGACGAACTGCCGCAGTTGAGCACCAAAATGTTTTTCATTCCTATCTTTTATTTAGTAAAGCAGACATACCGAATATTGCTCTTCGGTATGTCTGTTTGTTCTCGTTACGTTGTTTAGATAGCCTGATTTGCAGTGATTGCAATCATCTTTACGATGTCCGATACCGAGCAACCACGGCTCAAGTCGTTGACTGGTTTTGCAATGCCTTGGAGCACTGGTCCGATTGCTTCTGCATTGCCAAGTCGTTGCACAAGCTTGTATGCAATGTTGCCAACTTCGAGCGATGGGAAGATAAGTACGTTGGCATGTCCTGCAATCTTGCTACCCGGAGCTTTCTTTGCACCTACGCTTTCTACAAGTGCTGCATCGGCCTGAAGTTCACCATCTATTTGCATGTCTGGTGCCATTTCTTGTGCCAGCTTTGTAGCCTCTTGTACTTTGGTTACGACGTCGTGCTTTGCACTGCCCTTGGTCGAGAAGCTCAACATTGCTATGCGAGGCTCAAAACCACCAAGCACACGCGCCGTATTGCCCGTTGCTACTGCTATTTCTGCAAGTTGTGCTGCATTTACTTCGGGGTTGACTGCGCAATCTGCAAAGACCATTACGCCG
>CALAVC010000112.1 GCA_937892095.1 uncultured Bacteroidales bacterium
AATCATCTTGAAGTGGGACCCATCGAACAGCAAAGATGCTGCAGCCAGCGGCACCACCAGCAGCACCTACATCGACTGCTACAAGCTCGACGGCACTCTTCTCTGGCGTGTCAACCTTGGTCCTAACATTCGTTCGGGTGCACACACGACTCCTTACCTCGCCTACGACTTCGACCAAGATGGTTTTGGCGAACTAGTTGTTAAGACAGCTCCTGGCACCATCGACGGCGAGGGCAATTATGTCTTCATGCCTGGCGACGACCCCACCAAACTCTACATTGGTAGCAACGGACACATTGCTTCTGGTCCTGAATACCTTACGTTTTTCGATGGACCAACAGGTGCTGAAATAACTACTATCGAATATCACACACCCTACGCCAAAGGTGTAGATGACAATGGTACACTCGTGTGGGGCGACAATAATCAGAATCGTTCAGATCGCTATTTGGCATGTATGGCATATCTCGATGGTGAACATCCGAGTGCCGTCTTTGCTCGCGGATATTATCGTGCAGCTTTTGTTGGAGCCTACGATTTCGATGGTGAAAATCTGACTCTACGCTGGCTTCACAAGAGTACGCAAAGCGGCAAGGGTCTATGGGGCGAAGGTGCTCACTCCGTAACGGTTGCCGATGTCGATAATGACGGCAAAGACGAGATAACATACGGCTCGGCAGCTCTCGACGACGATGGTTCGTTGCTCTACCGCACTGGTCTCAAACATGGCGATGCCCTCCACACATGCGACTTTGTGCCAGATCGTCCTGGCTTAGAAACATTCATGGTTCACGAAGAGTCTGGCCACACGCTTGGCAACTATGGCTTCGACTTGCGCGATGCCAAGACTGGCGAAATACTTGCTTTTCAAGGTGGCTCAAACGACACTGGTCGCGGACTTATTGGCAACTTCGACGACCAGCACGACGGATATGAATTTATGGCCACCAACTCAGACAAGATGTTCGACTGCTACGGAAAAGCCATCACCCCTTGGCAGGTCGGCTCGACAACGTCCTCTTCGCTTAACTTCCGTTGCTTCTTCGACGAGGATATTCTCGACGAGTATTTCGACCGAGGACACGTCGACAAGTGGGATGCCACGAGCAAGTCTTGGGGACGCACCTCGACGCTGTATAGCAATGGTTCGACGACAACAAACTACACCAAATACAATCCTAATCTGCAAGCAGACCTCTTTGGCGATTGGAGAGAAGAAATTATTTGCTACAACGCCGAGACCAACGAACTTATTGTAAACGTGTCGACATCGGTTACGCCATACCTCTTGCCAACGCTTATGGACGATCGCCAGTATGCCGAAGCCATTGTGTGGCAAAACGTTGGCTATAATCAGCCTCCACACCTCAGTTTTTCGCTCGAAACATATTTTACACAAAATCTTTCGCCCGAATTCATAAACGACGATGATACCGATGGGGGATGGACTGCACTCTTTGCTCGCTACCCAGTCAAAGTCCCTGCCGACACCAAAGTCCTTATCTACGACAAGATCGACAATGATAATCAGATAGTCTCGCTCAAAGAATACACCTTTACAAACAATGTTATCCCTGCTGGCACAATGTGCCTCGTCTACCTCGAAAAGGAGACTGCCTTTAAGCCAGGAATGTCTACGTCTTCAGTGCCTGTCAATCGTATTGTTGGTTACTACAACGACACTACCCTTGTACAAAACGACGCAACTGTCTTCTACGAACTCAAGAAAGGTGAACAGGGTGTCGGCTTCTATCGTGCCGATGCCGACCATATCTTCAAAGTTGGCGAACCCGTCCTTACCCTTAGCAGTAGCTTGGCCATTTCAGACTACTACTTGCTTCAAAAGCCAGAAAAAGCGGTTGCTTCATTAAAGACAAACATCGCTACCGAAACATCCGAAATGGTCATTTACGACCTATCTGGTCGTCGACTTACGAATATTTGTCGTCCCGGACTTTATATCATTAATGGTAG
>CALAVC010000113.1 GCA_937892095.1 uncultured Bacteroidales bacterium
CTTTGGTCTTCTATCACTACGTCGGGGTTTTCAAGCGTTGGACGTATCATTCCTATGTTTGTGTATAATATTTCAGAAAATAGTGTAAAAGTGTGTAAAAATTTACACCCGTATGCAGAATTATCTACCTCTAACACTCATGTCATCCGTCTCTAATAACTCTTTCCAACAGTTTTTAAATTCTTTATACCCAACTCGGTTTATTTCACTATCTTTGCCAATTACTCTTGGTATAGGAATCTGTTTGAAAACCTTATGATGTGTGACCATATTTGTGTTCAGCCGCATCTCTGTGCGATAGGGCAACCCCTTATCCACAGTCTCTTTTTTGCCTTTTGCCTTTTGCTCCCATCTTGCCACAACACCTCCAATTCTGTGGCTAATGTCTCTTCTTCCGATACCATCTCCATCCTTTCCGAAGTCGAAACCCTCTACGGACTCCCAGTCGACTCTTTCGTTGTCGAGAAGACGTCGGTCCGCCGTGGACAAATAATATCGCAAATCCTTACCGAAGCAGGTTTGCCCTACGCCACAGCCATCGTTGCCTACGACAAGACCATGCCAGTCTTCGACTTCCGACAAATGAGAGCAGGTAATACATGTTATCTCTTTCACGACCTCGACACCACTGCCGAAGGTACTCTTCGACACTTCGTCTACGAAATATCGCCCACCGACTATGTCCGACTCACTTTTGCCGACACCATCGGTGTCATCCGACAAAAAATCGACGTCTCCACACGTCAGCGTGCCGCACACCTACAAATAACCACGTCGCTTTGGAATGCCATGACCGCCCAAGGGCTCAACCCTCAAATAGCTCTCGACATGGCCGATATATTCGCATGGACAGTCGACTTCTTCGGCATAGAAAAAGGTGATGAATTTGCTGTCCTTTACGACGAAAAATGTGTCGGGTCCGATGTCGTCGGCATCGGTGCCATTCGGGCTGCCGTCTTCCGCACTTGTGCTGGGCGCAAGCTCTATGCCTTCCGCCACGAATCCGACAGCACCTCTGGCTACTACGACTTGCAAGGCAACAGCCTCCGACGCACATTCCTCAAAGCGCCACTCCGCTACAATCGCATATCCAGCCGATTCAGCAACGGACGCATGCACCCCGTACTCAAAATACGTCGTCCACATCATGGAGTCGACTATGCTGCTCCCCAAGGCACGCCTGTGCTCGCCATAGCCGACGGACGTGTCGTAGCCAAAGGTTGGGACGCCAAAGGCGGTGGCAATTATGTCAAGATAAAGCACAACAGCATGTATGTGAGCGAATACATGCACCTCAATAACTTCGCTGCCGGACTAAAAAAAGGACAAGATGTCAAACAAGGCGAACTGATAGGCAACGTCGGCAGTACTGGCTTAGCCACTGGTCCGCACCTCGACTTCCGTATCTTCCGCGACGGTCGTCTTGTCGACCCACTCAAAGTCGACATGCCTCCTGCCGAACCCATAAACAACGACGATATACTCGATTTTATGGAAATGTCCGACAAGCTAAAATCTTCGCTCGATAGTACACTTCAAGTAGCATCCCGATGAACCAATCCCAAACACCCGACTCATTAGAATCGCTCGGCGAATTTGGTCTTATCGACCGCATAGCCACGCGCGCACGCTCTGCCAATGCCACCACTCTCAAAGGCATCGGCGACGATTGCGCCGTACTCTCCGTCTCGCAAGGTAAGCGAAAAGTTATCACCACCGACCTCCTACTCGAAGGCATACACTTCGACCTTACCTACTGCCCTCTGACACACTTGGGCTATAAGGCCGTAGCCGTCAACCTCTCCGACGTATGCGCCATGAATGCGCGTCCGCAACAAATAACAGTCTCGCTCGGTGTCAGTGCCAAGTTTACCCTTAAAGCCATCGACGACCTCTACGAAGGTATCTATGCAGCTTGCAATGCCTATGGCGTCGACCTCGTTGGCGGCGACACAACCTCTTCGCTCACCGGTCTTACCATCAGTATAACAGCCATTGGCGAAGCCGACGAAAATAAAATAGCCTATCGCAGTGGGGCACGTCCGAACGACATCGTCTGTGTTAGTGGCGATCTCGGTTCTGCCTATATGGGGCTTCAACTTCTCGAACGCGAAAAACGTGTTCTACGCCAATCTAAAACATCGCAACCCGACTTTGGCGACTACAAATACATTCTCCAGCGGCAACTCCGTCCAGAACCACGCACCGACATTGTCGAATTCCTCGACCAAATAGGTGTTGTTCCGACAAGCATGATGGACGTCTCCGATGGTCTTTCAAGCGAAATGCTGCACATCTGTAAGCAAAGTGGTGTGGGCTGTCGCATAGTTGAAGAAAAAATACCCATTCACGAGGAGACACGCCGCTTGGCTGCCGAGCTAAACATCAATCCTGTCGTGGCTGCTCTCAATGGTGGCGAAGACTACGAACTACTCTTTTCCATAGCTCAAGCCGACTACGAAAAGTTCCAGTCGCAAGTCGGTCCCCCAATCTATGCCATCGGCTATATATGCGAAGCCTCCAAGAGCACGCGCCTCATAACCACATGTAGCGACGAAGCACAGTTGCGTGCACAAGGATGGAAAGCATTCGACGGCAAATAATTGTTTCCCACTAAAAACACACTCGGTCAACACACTTCATACCGAAAAATGATAGACTACATAAAAGGTAAGATTGCCGAACTTACACCCACTTCCGTTGTCATCGAGACATCGGGTGGCGTGGGATATTTGGCAGGCATTTCTCTATACACCTACACAGCCCTCGACGGTCAGTCCGACGCAAAAATATATGTTCACGAAAGCATACGCGAAGATGCCTACCAACTCTTTGGCTTTGCCACAGCCGATGAACGCGAAGCATTCCGTATGCTCACGCTTGTCAATGGCGTAGGTCCAAGTTCTGCACGTCTCATAGTCTCTGCACTTTCTGCGTCCGAACTGCAGTCCGTCATTACCTCCGAAGATGTCGCCACACTCAAACGCATAAAAGGTGTCGGTCAAAAAACGGCCGAGCGTATCATAGTCGACCTTAAAGACAAAATCGGTAAGCTAAGCCTCTCTGGCGAACAAGGAACAGGAGGACAAACCGTATCTTCGTCCGTCAACATAGTCCGCGACGAAGCTCTTCAGGCTCTCGAAGTACTCGGTTATGCCAAGGCAGCCGCCACCAAAGTTGTCGACAAACTCCTGCGTGAAAAGCCCGACATGCGCATAGAAGAAATCGTGAAGTCTGCACTCAAACTACTATAATCGAGGTGCGACTAAGCAAATATATATCCCTACCTACGCTGTGCGCCATGTCTCTCGTGGTCAGCATTGCAGCGCCCTTTGCACGTCCAGCGTTAGACCGTGCACTCTTCGAAAATTTACGTCCCGAACCACGTCCCGTGCACACTGCCGTAGCCGATCCCGACACAATCGGTCGGTTGCCCTATGCTGTCCACGATGCCGAAGAAATTCCTGCCGATGGCACAGGACGTCCGCAGACGTCGCCCGTCGACCTACGTCAGCCCGAAAACGCTGAATATTCTGCTCTCTACGACCCTGCCAGTGGCAGCATAACCATCTATCGTAAAATAGGTGGCATAAACGTTCGTTTGCCCTATTCTATGACCATGGACGACTACAACAACGATGCCGTCCGACGTAGCATGATAGACTATTGGTCTGGCAGACAAAAAGAAGCAAGTGCCATGAGTCGAAACGCCACAGGCTCCGACGACGATGGGCACAAAAACAGCTTGTTGAATAGCAAGTGGAAAATCAACAATTCACTCTTTACAAGCATTTTCGGTAGCGACCAGATAACAATGAACCTACAAGGGCAGGTTCAGGTGTCGCTCGGTGCTCAGCACAACCGTATCGACAATCCCACGTTGCAAGAGCGCATGCGTGCAACCACAAGTTTCGACTTCGACCAGAGCATCCAGCTAAATCTTAATAGTCAAATAGGTGAACGCCTAAAACTCGGCATAAACTACAACACCAAAGCAACATTTAGTTTCGAGAACGAAGTAAAACTCGAATATGCTGGCGAAGAAGACGACATAATCCAAGACATTCAAGCTGGTAACATCAACTGGAGTCTACCCGGAACGCTAATTCAGGGCAGCCAAAGCCTCTTCGGCTTCAAAATGGACATGAAGTTCGGCAAGTTGACCGTCTCTACTGTTTTTAGCCAAAAGAAAGGTGAGAGCAACTCAATAACAGTACAAAACGGTGCCACCGCTACCGAATTCGACATCGACGTAACCAATTACGAAAAAAATAAGCACTTCTTCTTGTCGCATCGCTTTAAAGAGATGTACGACAATGCTCTCGCTAAGTTGCCCACCATCGCTAGTGGCATCACAATTAGCAAGATTGAAGTCTGGGTCACCAACAAGACTGGCAACTATACCGATGCGCGCAACATATTGGCCTTTACCGACCTTGCCGAGTCGGGCTCCGACATATCCAATTCTACCATGTGGAGCGGACGTGAAGGAACCATGCCTTCCAACTCAGCCAACAACCTCTACGATGCTATGGTTGGTAGCTATGCAGCCGCACGAGACCCCAACCAAACCACTTCTGTCATGTCATCCATGAGTGGCATGAAGAGCGGACGCGACTACGAAAAAGTAGAAAATGCTCGTCTGCTATCTTCGTCAGAATATACACTCAACGAACACCTTGGCTACATTTCGCTCAACACTGCTCTCAACAACAACGAAGTACTCGCTGTTGCCTATCAATATACCTATCGAGGACAAACCTACACCGTAGGTGAACTCACAAGTTCGGGCGTCTCTGCGCCCAACTGCCTCTACCTCAAAATGCTCAAAGGCACCACTCTTACGCCAGCTTACAAAAACTGGGACCTCATGATGAAAAACATCTACTCCCTCGGTGCCTACGATGTCGAGTCTGAAGATTTTGAACTCGATGTCCTCTACTACAACGACTCCACTAGTACAGATCGGAAGAGCACACGTCTGAACTC
>CALAVC010000114.1 GCA_937892095.1 uncultured Bacteroidales bacterium
GCGAGGTGTCCCATAAATATTCAAGCCATGCATTGCGCTCAACACCCAGGTCGGAACCAAACCTTGGTTTGCCATTTTCGGCCGGATTAGGCAATCCAAAGTTTTCTATTTGTTCTGTAAAAGATGCTCCTGTATGTCCCCAATAACAACGTGTGCGAAGCATGGCATTGGGCAACATGCGGAGGTACGTGTCGAGTTGTTGACGAAGTATGTCAAGGTCGGCAGTGCGTACTGCTGGCCAATATACAAGTCGCTGATTTTGTGCCGTCATGGTCCCTCCGCCCCACCGACGATAGTCTGGTGTGAATGGCATATCGGACCTTATATATACGGGGTCGAAAGTGAAGAGTCCGCCATTGAACTTTGTTGGCCATGCGCCAAAGGCATTGCACCCAATCATGTAGCGCATAAGTGCATAGTTGCGAACGACCATGCGTGCCGTATCGTTGGTGCATGCCTCGTCGAGAGCAATATAGCTGCGTTGCCAAAAAGCATGCCACCATTGGGCACTGCGACGTGCCGATTGCTTTGCGTTTTTGGCAGGAGGAAGGTCGGTTGAGTGTTCGCTGCCATCGGGCATGTCTGCACTCAGTGAAACACTAATAGTTGCTTGTTTATCTGTTGTGGTGTAGGTCCATGCGCGAAAATCGGTTGAAGCATACTTGCCATCTGTTGTGCCGATAAAGTGCATATTGCCACAGTCGAGGTGTCCTTTCATTATTCTACCGCCCAATGGGTTGTAGAGTTTTGTTCGGACGCTATCGAGTCCTTCGCGAGCCACAGTGAAGTCGAAAACTGTTTTTTCTCTATTGATATGTGAAAATTTCAAACCATTTTTCAACGGACAAATACTGTCTGCAAAAGTTGTACACTCTTTGGGTATAACCCATTTGTATGAGCATTGCTGACATTCTGCTTTCGATACGAGCCTATCGTGGTGTCGCCAACTTTCGTAGCTCATACTTATCTTTCGACTTTTTTTGCCAGTTGCTTGCACGTAGATTGTTGGCGTGAAGACGTCTGCCCAAATGCGTACTCTAAGGTCCGCCCCACAGACCGATAGTGAACCATCGGCAAGGCTAAGAACCTGACGAAAGTTGGTGGCAGAAAAAGGGTCGTCTGCAAAAGTAAAACGTAAGCGTCCTGCTTTTAGTAGAGTGTTGTTTTCGTCGAACCAACCGCTTTGCGACATGTAGACAAGCAATTCTCCATTTTCAACCCATACGTTTAGTCCGATGTCGTGTCCGCCACATGGCATCGACTCTGACGAGTTTGCACTCTGAGTTGTCCATACAACTTCGGGTGGAGTGTAAGCTTTGGATAATTCTTGCGCTACAATGTTTAAGCTTATGAGGCTCAATGCAATGGCTGAAAAAAGCTTTTTAGGCATACGGGACTGTGTTATTTAGCAATGTTGCTCCATGCAATGAGCGCATTGCGATTCTGGTCGTTATGTGGGTCTTTCATGTCGATGTCGTAGAGCTTCGATTGTAGCTCTTTGTACCTTTCCAAAACTTTTGCACGCACCATTTTCATCGTAGAATTGAGCATGTGGTTGGATTCTGTCATGGCTTCGGGCAATAGTGCAAATGTAGAGGGTAACCAGCGTTCGGGAAACAATCCTGCATGTTTCCCTCCACGACGAAATTCGTTCACCTCGTTGGCAATCAGGCTTATGGCACGTTCTCGTCCGTCGGCATCAGAAATACTCAAACCCTCCGACTGGAGTGTGCGAACAATTGCTTTTATGTCTGGCACAATATAGGCTGTCGTGTATGCCGACTGGTTGTTGTAGAGCATGACTTGCTCCACGTGTGGGCATAGTTCAACAATCGACTCCTCGATGCCTTCGGGAGAATATTTCTCACCGTCGGAACCTATTAGCAAACTTTTGAAGCGTCCGAGGACGTACAAGAAGCGATCGGCTGTTACGTAGCCCATGTCGCCCGTGTGTAGCCAACCATCAACAATTGTTTCTGCTGTAGCCTTTTCGTTGCGCCAATAGCCTCGCATGACGTTGTCGCCTTTGATGACTATTTCGCCACGTGTGCCAGTGGGGACTTCGTTGCCGTCCGAGTCGCATATTTTCAGGTCGAGAAAGTCTACTATGCGTCCCGAAGAACCAAATCGTCCAGCATGAAGCGCATTGGTTGAGATGACTGGAGCAGCCTCAGAGAGCCCGTAACCCTGCATGATTGGGATGCCTACGGCTGCAAAGAAGCGTTGTAAGTCAATGTCGAGTAGTGCTCCACCACCAATGAAGTGTTTTAGTCGACCTCCAAAATTTTGTTTTACCTTGTTGAAGAAAATTACGTCTCCGAGCCAAACAAGTGGCGTAAGCAGACATCGTGCTCCGCGTCCGCGGTCGTACCAATTGCCGTTATACGTTTCTTTAACTTTAACAAAGAAACTAAAAAGTCTCCATGCCATATTTCCCTTTTCGCGCACAGCCCCTTCAATATTC
>CALAVC010000115.1 GCA_937892095.1 uncultured Bacteroidales bacterium
TTTAACCACCCCCTCTGAAGATTGCCTACTGTTGCATTATCAACTTGAACTTAGGGTAGTCGGAAGAATATTCGTTCTCCTTTTTCTACATTTATCGTAGCAGTTGCAGGGTAGCTATTTGTATCTCCCTTCTGTATTTTTTGCTTCCAATATTCCCTACCACCTTTCTGTATTGCCACTCGCACTCCATCCGCCTTGGCATACTCATTCTTGTCATAGTCACCAGTAGGAGCAACAAGCGAAACTGTTCCGCTGATTGCTACTTTGCCCGTCATTGGGGCTTCCCACACTCTCACCATGTCTATCATCGGAGAGTTGGACAGCACTTCTTCTTGTTCTTCTTCCGTCGGTTCTCCTACCGACGTGTCGATTTTGCTGACGTCGTACACAATCGGGTTCTCCGTCTTGGAGCTTTCGACGCTGAAAGTCGGCACCGCCGTCCCGTTGGAGCCTTTTACGACATGGTTGAAGTAGACTTTGCCATTGGATACGAAATCTGGAAGCCCGTCCCCGTTGACGTCAAGGAAATAATCCGTTGTCTTTGTCTTTGTCTTTGATTTTTCCGCGCCTACGGTGGCGACAAAATTGCCATGTCCGACCTTGGCATCCCCTCCACCGGTAAAGGTGTTGCTTACGGATGTCGATATTCTTGAAAGGCCTTCTATCTTTATTGGCACTGCGGCGAATGTGACATTGCCGTTCTCGTCCTGCTGCTGAGGGCGGAAATATACACCGCCATCTGCCACGAACACCTTGTCTGGCAACCCGTCGCCGTTTATGTCCATCAGCGTTGACACACCTTGGCTCTTGTCGTTCGAATAGCTGAATGAGCCACCGCCTGTGCAGCTCGTGGAACTGCCGCTGGTGTCATTCGGACCTACGCCTACATATAAGTTCCTCCCATAGCCGTGGGCTTGTCCGAAAATGGCCATTTGTTTATTGCCTTAGACGGGTTGACGAATCCTCCATCAAGACCATCATTATGAGTGGAGACTGTATTTTCACTATTATTGAATGGGGCAACGCTCCCGCCCGATTCGACATCGTTGTAATAGTCGAAGTCATGCGAGGATGCGACATCCCCGTTGGAATCTATATGGCTCACTGAGGCCAGCACGTCCCTGCCGAATGCGCCTGTCTTGTACGTGAATTTGTACGAGCGCAGCAGTGCGCCCTGGAATTCTATGTCAACTCTCTCCAGCAGCCTGTCGGAGGACGTGAGAAATCCGTACCTCGCATTGCTCTGGCGTATGCTCTTCGGGTTCTTCCCGTACACGAATTTCACGACGGTGTGCGCCGACTGACCCGCATTGCCCGCATGTATCTCTGTTATGTAATGCGCCTTGGACGCTATGCCGCCCATGCCTCTCTCTTCGACCGTCTCATAGAAGTATTCGACATAGTCGCCGTGCAACTCCTCGACGCGTCTGAGATGCCATTCCGACACTACGTCCCGCACGTTCCCGCTTGCATCCTTGAACTTTCCCTTCAGCGAGGCGTTCCCGGATGGCTCCGCGTCTCCGTATATGTATTTCGTGCCCTGCTTGTCAGTCACTTCCCAATAGTAGTCGGAAGGAGAAGAGCCCTTACGTATTATGCGGCTGAAATCTCCGCCCTGACGGGTGTAGAACCTGCGGTCCGTCTTGCGCTTTTGCGGTGTAAGGTCACGGTGCGCCACGCTCATCTCACCGCTTTCGTCAGGCGTCACGAGCATAGACCCTGACATCGAATATGTCTCGGTCTCGTTCTCCTCGCTGTATCTCGGCTCGCCCCAACGAGTGTCAATAGTTATTGATGGAATGGACATGTTCCACCCCTCGCCAAGCATTCCGCCGCCTCCCTCGCTGCTGTACTGTATGCTTATCCGCGGTGTCATGCCGTTTCGGGCGGGAGGCATCTCCAGGCTATATTGCAGCGATGCCGTGCCTCTACTGTTGGCTGTCGGAGGCGCTATCAGGTTCATCTTCAGCGACGGGTCGGCGGCCTTCACTTCCGTCATCATGGTGGGGGCGTAGCCTTCCGTCTCTGGTGACTCCAGCGCTTGTATCACGCCGTTTATCATGTCGGTGAAGTGGCTTGTGCGCGATATGACGCATTCGTTCTTAGCGTCTATGGCTATGCGCTCAAGCGCCACCCAATGGTTGGCCTCCGTGTCGAAGTAGAAGGTGCGTATGTCGTCCTCCGTGTATCCGCTCGGTATCTTCGTCCTGTCGTATGCCAGGTGCACCGACGCGCCCTCCTTGGTGAAGTGAGTGCCGTGAGGCAGCAGTCGCAAGGCCTCGCCGTCTGGCGTGACATTCGTCATTCCGTAGTCCATCTTCGGAAGCTCCGAGTCGCTCAGTGAGCGCACGGACAGTGTGACATCCTTGAGCAGACGGCCTTCCGCCACCACCAGTTTGCCCGCTCTCGTGCATAGCGAGTCCGCCCTGTCTGTCGTAAAACGTTTCTCATTTGAAATATGGACGGTGGCGATGGCGTCGGAATCTGTCGTTTGCGATTTCTGTAACGATTCCGATTCTGATGCGGCGAATGCGTCGCCTTCGATGTCTACAGGTGATACCGTATTCTCATGTGTTACGGCATCATCGCTAATGACATTATGGGCAATTATGATACATAGGCCAGCGATTGCTATGACGGACGATGCGTATGCTAAGGACGGACGTGACATGGGCGATGCTTATTTGGACAGGATTTTTGCGGAATGCTCCCTGTTGGTGAATACTTTGATGATGTATATGCCTGGGGCGGGGGTGCGGAACGTGGCAACCTTCTTCCTGTCCCCGTTCATCTCCTGCTCGTGAGTCAGTTTGCCTTTCATGTTGAAAAGCATCAGCGTCGCCTCGGATGGCTCTTCTTGCCACAGCTCCACGGAGAATTCACCTTTGACTGCGTCGTTTGTCTTGACGAGCAGCCTGCCGCTCTTGAGCGTGGGGCTTTCCTCCTGGTCGTCTTGCTCTTCAGATCCGGAATTGCCGTTGTCGCCATCAGTCTCTTCTTTCACTCCGTTGAATGAGCCGGGAACGCATCCATTGCCAACATAAACCTTGTATGTCTGCATGTGGCTGGCAGGCGTCTCTATTTGTACGTTCCCGCGCGTCTCGAACGAGTTCAACGTCCTGTTGTTGAACGTCAAGCCGACGATATGGGATTCACCGCTTCCGAACTTGACGCAGAGCCTCCAAGCCCGCAGCGTCCATTCGGTCTCGCGCAGTATCTCCCTGTCGTTATGGTAGTAGACAACTTGAAAATTCGCGACTTTTACACGAAGTTTGTCGCCTCTCTTTATCTTGACTGCCTGTGTCAGGCTCGTATATCCTTTTATGATGACGTGCGCCCGCTCTCCTTGAACGTCAAAACCATACTGCGTTATGTCTTCAGAGAGCGATGGCTCGATACCGATGCGGTAATGCGATTCGGTATCGGCGACTATCCATGAGAAGTCGCCATGAAGCTCAAGCCCTTTAGTATGTGCGTAGGTGAGATATGGGATAAGCCCGCCCTTGCCATTGATTACGGTCCCTCCGCCTTGGTACAATTCCAGATTGTATGAACCTGGGGTTAGACTTGGTATAGCGTTCTCCTTGCTAAAAAAAACGCCATCGGAAACGACGGTTTCCGATGGGATGCCGGGGACGGAGTCGGCCTTGAGGACGTACGAATATGGAGGCGTCCCCAGATTGACATTGATGTGTATGCTCCCGTCATTATTGCTGTTCCCGTCATTACATGTGGCTGGCTCGGGTGTTATGTCCGCAAGCATGCCGTCATAATATGCGAAGGTGAAGCAGTCGCTTCCACTGTTGTCCGAGTCCCATTCAATATCGTTGAATATGGTCTTTGACCTTTCCGTGTCGGGTTCTCCACATAGTATGCTTATGACATCGTCACTCTCAAAGTCGCCAGTCCCAGTCGGGTCGATGAGAAGCATCGACCTGCCCCGTGAATAGTTTGTGAACTCACTGTTTTCTGTCAATGAGTGGTTCAGTTCAACCGTATAGCGTAGGCTGTTGTATATGGTGTTATTCCTGAGCATCCATGTGCGAGTCATGATGTGCAGCAGGGTGTCATTGCTCGATTTGTAGGTAGTGAGAGGCGCATTGTCGTCTCCCCAGAGCGTGTACGTGTTGTCCTGCATCGCGCTGTCGTTCTCCACTGACATCACCACCAGGTGGTCCTTGGTGCAGTCATGTTGCGAGTCTGCGGACAGTTTGGGCGCTTGCTCGTTTGCCGTGGTGGCCATGCTCTGCATGAACTTGCTCCTGTCCTCCCTGCCCAAAGCAGCGACTCTATGATGGTATGCGGCGTCTTCAGCCATGTCCCAGACGAGATTGCCTTCACCATCCAGATATGAACTATTGATGGTGATGCCATACCGCATCGCCAGGTAGCTCTCCACTATGACTCTTTCGCCGGGCGTTAGCCACCTCCCGAAAACTATCAGCTCGGGGATGTAACCTTTGAATGCCGTCCCGTCGACTATCTTGGAGTCAAAGACGGTGTTGAACTGTGCGCTGTTAGAGGAACGGTCTGTCCCAAGAACTATCGAGGCCTTGGACGAAGAACCCCACACTGAATGTGCGGGGTGGTCTGCTTTCAAATAGGAAGCTATTCGTATGGCCGTCTCTTTGAACTCGTCTATGTCTTTCGAGTCGTCTGAAGAACACATCAGGTCTTCACCGTTCTCGGAGCCGTAATCCAACGGATCCACGCCTTCGACCCTCGCCACGACGTCCTTTGTGACTATGGAGCCTTGGTTCTCCTGCGAATTGATGCCGTAGAGGATGTTGTCTTTTGCGATGTCTGACAGGTCGGGGCAGAACACTCCGAAAACCGTAGCTTGAGAAAGGTCGGAATGTTTCAACTTTAGAACTTTAGCCAGGCCACCCTCAGCCATATTGAGCGCAGGATGAAAGTTTATGGTATGGATGTTTTTTTTCGACTGGGTGAATTCAGATGTGTTGTCCGCGTTTGATTTGCCGCCGCTCACCAACACTGCCGAGTCTCCCGACAAATCCAACCATTTGTATTGAAGAGAATCCTTATCAGCTGGAACTGTCCTGACCCACAACTCCGCCCCTCCAACGCCACCGACGACTTGGGCGATGGCGCAAGTGACAAATAACGAAAAAGATAGTATGAGAGCGATTATTTTCACAATGATTGGTTTTTGGAGGTTTCGGATAACGTTAATAAATGTTGCGGAACAAACAATAGTTCCAGAAAATTTTATTGCGAAGCGAGTAGCCATGACTCATACTCGTTATGTAAGTGATGTTGTAGCCCTTCCTTTTATGCTCCTATATCCACCTCACCCTCGTCTCGCCCTTCCAACCCTTCTCCCACACGAACCACGCATATAGTGCCGCGCTGCCTTTAACCGCATCAAAGTCCCCATTCATGGCGCACTTGATTCGACTTGTGAAGACATACACTGTCTGCGGAGGATGCTCGTCGAAGAACTTGCGACAGGCTTTGCCTTCGAGGAACTGTATGCGCAGAAACATGCAGACCTTGCGCCCATCGGGTATTAGTTCAAGTGCTTTCTGCACAAACTCCAAGGCATAACGAAATGGAGGATTTGTCACAATGTCGCCATCGTGAGGGTTCGTGCATTGTAAAAAATCAACGCCAGACTTGCCGTAACCTCGGTCGATAAGATCGCTCGCCTTTGCCAATTTGCCATACTTTTCAAAGACCTTTGCCAAATGACCAGCACCACACGCACATTCCCAGATGTCACAAAGGTTCGGCTCAACTTCAAGCAATAGTTCTGCCGCCTTCGGGTCAGTCGCATAGTAGTCGTTCTTCTCGCGGTCATGGTCTGCGTGAATGTTTGCGCCAAGCGTTGCGAACGTAGAGCGAGTGTTACCAGTCCAGTCCTTCATGCTGTCTTCAAATTCAGTTCAATCTCTACCGCCAACGCTTGCTGCATCTGCTTGCGCTTGCGTTTAGCCTTGTGATTTCCCTTTGCCTTGGCAACGTCCTCTTTATGCTGCTTGCGAGACGCATCCTTTGTCGGAAACAGATGGCTCTCTGGGTCTTTATGCTCGGGCTCGGTGGTGTCGCTCCATAATGACTTGCGACGCTCATCTGTCTTCATGTGACGACGACGCTGCGCATTGCGTGCTTCTACCTCGCCACTCGTGCGCTGATAGTTGAGCCAACCGCCAGCTGCTTGCACATTTGAGCCACGCTCGAACCCCTCCATGCGCTGAATGAAGTGTTGCGTCTCATGAATCAGCACCGACTCCAAATCGTAGTTTTCATCGCCATTGATGATGGGCACGACGAGCGTCTTGTTCGCCTCGTCGAAGTAACCGAGCGTTGTAGCGCCTTGTGGCAACAACTTCGCAAACAACTTGTAACTCTTGAGTTCGGGGTACATGGTCAGCAATCGCTCATCCTTGACAAGCGCAGAAAACGGCGTGGCCATGCCATACGAATAAGCTTGATTGAGCACCTTCTGCTTCCAAAAGAAATCTGGCACCTCATATCGCCATTCCATATCAGCGCCACGCTCCCAACCCGTTGCCATCTTTATTGTCAGCGCATCCTTATCCTGAATCTCCATCTCCTGCGCAATGGATAGGTTCTGTTGCAGCTCCTGATTGTTGTTGTGACTGTCCCAACGCTCGGCGGCCTTCTTGCCAATCCATGCCATGCCGAGGCCATGCGGCGCAGCCAGATGTAGTACGTTCTTCCTTGCCATCAGATGATACCCATTAGTCCGTTCAACTGGCTTTCTGTGAGGTCTATGCGCTCGACACGATTGTTGATATAATCATCGAGAGCGTGCTTGGCATCTTGCAATTCTGGCACGTCAGGTGCTTTGGCGAGGAACTTACGAGCCTTGCTTATCTCGGGACGGCGATGTTCGTACGTACTTATGAACGTCTTTATCCATGTTGTGACACTCGACACATGCTCGGTGTTTGCGATGTTCACGTACTTCTGCAAGTCCTCAATCTCAACGCGGTCAAGGTTCTTCGTGCGTAGTACTCGCAAGAGTTGCTCTTGTATCGTCTGTATCTCACTTGCGTATGCAGATGTCGAACGAATGACGCGCGTATTTATGAGCTTCTGTAGTTTGCGAAGCAAGTTCAACGCATGCTGGTATGCACCGTCACGACTCTTGCCGTGAATCTTGATGTATTGCTGTATTATGTCCACCTCGGGCGTGAGTATGTCAACAGACTCTCCCTTTGGAGTTGATGGCGTTTTCTCCTTCTTGGGCTTCTCTTTCGGTTCTGACTTCGGTTTCTCTTTGGGTTTCTCAGGTCCTTTCTTCGGTTCATCCTTCGTTCCCTGCTCAGCATAGAATCGATTGATCTCTGCAAACAATTGAGTGATGACATCTCGCTGCTTCTCGAAGTCGTCATCGTTCCAGTCGTCCCAATTGACAGATGGTTCAGCCTCGGAGTCAAGCAGCTGCCAAGCGTTATCGGTGAAGACATTCGGCATAAAGCCAGCTGTCGTTATGTCTTGGCGAATCTGCTCGTGGTTCGCCCAATAGTTTTCACGTGTTACGTTCATATTCTTAGTTGAAAAGTGTTCTGATTATGTAGTCTGGGTCAGTTGTCGCAAGCATGAAGATTTGCACCGAGCCCTTGCGCTTATGGTCATCCGCCGTGATGTCGAATCCGTCACCATTTTGGCGCACAATGAGGTATCGCTTGTCGTAGTTCTTAGCTATGAAGCGCCTCAACTGAGTGGCTCTTGACTTGATGCTATCAACACCATTCACGCCCTTATTGGCAGCCGCCTGACGCATGAGGTTTAACTCAATCTCAATAGCCAACGCCAACTGCATAGCCTTGCGCTTGCGTTTTGCTTTGGCATCATCTTGTTGCTTCTTGCCGCTCGGTATGTCTGACGGATTCCAATCGAGTCGCTCCCACTCGTAGTTATAGCGGTCGGCTTGAATCTTGTCGTAAATACTCTGTGGAATGTTCTTCGTCGGCACTTCAATCGAGTAGCCGAGATTTGTCAGGCAGTCGAGGATTTTCTGCTCGTCAGGGTCGATATAGTCGGGCATGTCGCTCCACCACCGCACTTGCGGCTTGTACTCGAAAATGTACTGCTTGGGCATCTTTCTGAAAAGCGGATAGATGTCCTTGAAAACGCTCTTGCCAAGTTCCTCGAACAGTCGGTTCTGCGTGCTGTCCGTCGAACTTGTCATGTACTTGATGGTGACATGCCGCGTGCCATCAACCTTGAAAAAGAAGTCGACAGGCACGTCCGAACCGCTTATTTTATAGATAGTTGACTTGCAACCATACCCCTTGACGCTGTTCGGACTGACCTTGCATAATGGAAGTCCCCACTCAAATGGCAAGAACGTTGTGTCTGTAGACTTCTCTTCTTGCATATTCTCAGGCATCAGAAGTCCTGGAACCCACAGCTTTTCGCCGTTGCGTAGCTGCATGGTGAAGTAGATTGTCTGCGGACGACGTGACGCAACGAGCGGCGAGCGGAACGCATCGATGATGTTACCCGTAACTATGTAACGTCTCTCAATTCCGTTCTGCAACTGACGAATCTCTTCACGCCACATGTCGATGGCCATTGCGCACTCCTCGAAGATGGTGTTGTCATTGTTGTAGTAGAACACGTTGTAATCGCCGACATTCGGATTGCCTGTATACTTATCCACGTGGTCTACGAGTTGCGTAAGCGTCTCGAAGCCTCCATTCTTGCCGTTCGACACGAGGTTTATCTCGTAGTGCTTGCACGACTTGGCGACTGCGAAATGCAGCTTTATCTTGCCAGGCAGAAATCTATCCTTGTCCTCCTTGCCGAACGAGATACTCGTAAGGATAGCCATGGGATAGATCTCTGTACCATCCGACTGCGTGCATTTGAGTGGCAAAAACTCTCTCACGAGGTCACCGATACGTATCTTCTTCAAACCATCTTTGACCTGCTCGCAAGTGGCGGCGTTCTTCTCTTTTGCCGCATCTTCGTCAATATTCAACTTGCTGAGTTTCATCTGAAAAAGTTGCTTGGCATCATCAATCTCGTCTTCGTCCGTGAGCGTCTTTACGAGGTCTTCATACTCATCGGTCAACTTCTTCCTTCGAGCATCGAATGCTGGCTTGAACTGTGCACCGTTCGTCCAACGATTAGCATACCACTGCGAGATCTCGTTCTCCAGCTCCGTAGATATGTAGCACCGCCCGCCATAGCCTTCGATGCCTGACTTCACCATATTCACAACCTCTTCTGGTAGATATGGCTTGCCACCGACACGGCACTCGTAAAGTCCTATGTATGATGAGCCTCCGAGTGGTGACTTAACCTTTGCACGATAAGTCAAAAGCCTTTCACTTATCAACTTCGCTTGCATGTCGAGTCGCTGCGTCTCCAAATCCCATAGACCCATCGACTGCAAGTTTTTCTCCAGCTCCTTGTAGTCATCGATGATGGCAGAGAACATCTGCTCTTGTGCCGTCGTGTCGAAGATTGCCGCATGTCCAGTCGCGTCCTTTGCGCATCCACTCTGGCTGACCTTGCCATCGGTGTCGGGGAATAGCATCTTAGCCTCCTGATCATGCTGCGTCAGCCAGTTCTTGACCACCTCGTCACCGTACTTATTGTCGAAGTCCACGAACTCAGAGACCACATTCTCGTTCTGTCTCTGTGAGCCAGTCGTGTTGGCATCGAGCGATTTTAGCTTCTTGCGAAGCATCATCATCGTGCGACTCTCGTAAGGGATGAACGAGGTGACGTACTCATAAATAGGCAACTTGACTTGCCCCGTTCTGTTTATGCGTCCGCGCTTCTGTATCTCGGTTGCGACGTTCAGCTCTGGCTGCGCAATAATCATCACTCGTTGACGAACCTTCTCCAATGGCACTTTGCCTGGAATGACTTTCGCATGTGCCGATGCGCCAGTCGCACCAGCAGCGTTGATGATGAGCACGTCGATGTTGTTGCACTGGAAGTCGTTGTACATCTTGCCCGTGTCAACCTTCTTGCGCTCGATGAGTTTACCGAGCGTGAAGTCGTCGAGTTTCGGGTATTCAAGTCCGAGCTGTCTACCCGTACACTCCTCGACACGTATCTTACGTCCGCCAACATCTTCCTTAGTCAGCATCTGCTTGATAAGATCAATCGGCGACAACGGTATGCCGAACTTCTCATCAAGAATCTCCTTCTTGATTCGCTCGTACTCTTGTTTGATGATGATGGACTCTTGCAACTGCGTGCCCGTAATAGTTCCTTCCGCAAACAGCTTTCCGTAATCGAGGTCAAGAATCGTCTTCTGGTCCTTGTGGCTTCCATCATCGTTCTCCTCCTCATCTTTGCCTTGCGAGATGACAAGCGAACGCTCCAAGATGAACAACAGATACTGTGCAAAATCGCCTCGCACCATATCGCCAACCTTGACGTTTCGCCCCATAAGATTGATGAGTCGCTGCGGTTCAAGATGAGCGGCAGATGTCTGACTTAGGCCTATAACTACAGCACGGCCACTGCGCACATGCTCGATAGTTTTCCTCACTACGCTCTTCGCTTTGATAGCGAGCAAAAGTGCATTAGTAATGACGAACATGTAGGCGAAAATGCTATAAGGTTTAGCGGACTTAGGGAGTATCTTCTGCGCTTTGAGTTGCGAGATTAGTTCGCGCACGTGCATGTTCTGAAGGCTCAGCGCGTCACGTACAAAACGCATTATGCGGTTGTAGTTGACGTCGTCAATTTGTCTATCAGCCTCGTCTGTATTGTTATAGTTGACTTCAATCTTAGTATTGTCGCGCTGTCTTCGCACCATCTGTCCGCTCTCGACGAGAAGCGATGAAATGAGTTCTTGCAATGATATGCCGCCACGACTAATGGCCAAAGATAGAGTCAGTGGCGTAGTACAATCCTTGAGTTTGGTTCTCTGTATGTACAACAGCAAGTTCTTGGGTGCTTTGGCAAAGGTTGCCGACAAGAACACCACGTCGCACCCCTCTTCGCTGATAAGTTCACGCATTACATCACCTCGACTCGACTGACCAGCTGCATTGTGCGCCTCGTCACATACGTATATCGCTTTACCAGCCTTGGCCACAGCCCTCAAAAACTCTTTCTTTTCCTCGCTATCGGATAGCTGTGAATAGGTGCAAAGTATGTAGTCGTAGCCATCAGGCATTCGTTTCGACTTGAAGATGCGAGACATCTCTGCGTTCGACAACGGCTCATATACTGCCTCGTATTTTTCAGCCCCAGGTGTCGAGTCGATGCACTTGTCGTAGTCGTAGACCGTACCGTCCGAGTTGATGATGAGCGGCTTGTAATGTGCGATGCCAGTGTCCTTTGCATCTCTATAGAAATCCGAAAAGAGGTTCTTCTTCTCAGTGAAGAATATCGGCAATCGTCCGTTCTCCTTGGCGTATCTAACTATTCCCGCCGCCTG
>CALAVC010000116.1 GCA_937892095.1 uncultured Bacteroidales bacterium
TGTAGTCGTCGCCCCACACTGGCCTCATTACATCGTCGTTCTCGTACTGGATAGAACTTGTCTCGACAGATATTTTAGCGGCATATTTCTTGAAGGTCTCTGGCAGGCGGCTGCTATATAGGACTGTTAGGTTGGGTTCGGGCGATGGACCCATGTTTTCGAGCGTATGCAAGAAACGATAGTCGTTGCGAGTAACCATGTGGCGTCCGTCTTGACCAATACCAGCTACTTCGAGAGTTGCCCATACGGGGTCGCCACTAAACAGCTGATTGTAGCTTGGTATGCGAGCAAATTTTACCATGCGGAACTTCATGACTAAGTGGTCGATAAGTTCTTGCGCTTCTGCTTCGGTTAGTTTGCCATTGTTGAGGTCGCGGTTGATGTATATGTCGAGGAATGTCGACACACGACCAACCGACATGGCTGCACCATTCTGTGTCTTGACGGCAGCCAAATAGCCGAAGTAGAGCCATTGGACAGCTTCGCGTGCGTTGGTGGCTGGCTTCGAGATGTCGAACCCATAGATGGCTGCCATTTCTTTCATGCCTTTGAGGGCTTTGATTTGCATAGCCACCTCTTCACGTAGTCGGATGACTTCGTCGGTCATGCCTTGGTCGCCCATTTCGTCAAGGTCTCGCTTCTTTTCTGCAATGAGAAAGTCGATGCCGTAGAGTGCCACGCGACGATAGTCGCCAACGATGCGTCCACGCCCATAGGTGTCGGGCAGACCTGTCAGGATATGATTGTGGCGCACCGCCTTCATTTCGGCAGTATAGGCGTCGAATACACCGTCGTTGTGCGTCTTGCAATATTGTGTGAAAATCTCGTGTATTTTTTCCGAAGGCTGATAGCCATAGGTCGTGCATGCTTGCTCGGCCATCTTGATGCCACCATAAGGCATAAATGCACGTTTGAGAGGCTTGTCGGTTTGCAAACCAACGACTTTCTCAAGTTCACGAGTGTCGTCGGATATATATCCGGGTCCGTAAGCTGTCAGTCCAGAGACAACCTCTGTCTCCATGTCGAGCACACCACCTTTGGCACGCTCTTCTTTTTGCAGGGTTTGCAACTTTTGCCAGAGGGTGTCGGTTGCTTTTGTTGGTCCCGACAAGAAAGACTCATCGCCCTCGTAGGCAGTGTAGTTGTTTTGAATAAAATCGCGTACGTTTACTTCTGTTTTCCAGCGCTGTCCGTTGAAGCCATTCCATGCTTCGTTGTTCTCTTCCGCCATTTTGAGTTTTGGTGTCTAAAATGTGTTTATTGTTTAAGGTTTTTAAGACGCTACAAATGTATACACTATAACTATATGCTATCGCTTAATTAACGAAATTTTTCTTTAATTATTTTTCTTCAATAAAAAGTTGGGTTGCACAATTGGTTTAAGTGGGTTGCTTGCCTCGTAAAAAAACTTCTATCATATCTGCAAACCAATTAGAGATTCCGCAGTAATCATGTGTTGGGTTTGGCTTGCGAGCGCGTCTGTGTGTAATAATAGTGGACTACATTAAACGTTCGGCTTTAAAACGCCTTTGGAAGTGTTCAAAGAAATGACTAATTTCGAATTC
>CALAVC010000117.1 GCA_937892095.1 uncultured Bacteroidales bacterium
TCGCTATGCTTTGCGCAAACCTCGCAAACAGCGATTGGCACGTGTGGCGACTTCACTTGGGAGCTCCAAGACGGCACACGACTCAAAATCTATCCTACTACCGACAAAGTAGTAGCCGACGGCTTAGGCACTCTGTACTCCGATTCCTACCCTTGGAATTCTTTCACAGGCGTCTCCGAAGTCACCATCACCCTCACCGATGAAGTCAATCAAATCTCCATTCCCGATGGTTGCTTCAACTTCCCCAACAACGACGTCAAGTTCATCCTTCCCGCCGCCATCTACTCAATTGGCTCTGGCTCTTTCGTCGCCAAGTCTGGCTCTTGCTATGTCGGCACAGACAAAACCGAAGGTGAAGCCGAAATCTCGAATATCTCCGAGTCTGCTTTCCAAAATCTCAAAGTCTTCATCGGCACTCAAGTCAATATTAGTCCCAATGCTACTACTAAAGATAAAGATGCCTATTTCTCCAACTGCCAAGTCTATGGTCTATATGGTGACGAGAGCGCGTTGGCTGGGTTTTCAGGTCTGAGCAACACCTATGGTCTGTATCGAAGTATTGGTTTCTATGCGAGGCCTGATTCTGTATCCTACGATGTCACGTTATCTATTGATGCCGACACATATTATTTCTACGATGACGAGCCGTTCCACGCAAGAGTCTTCCTGACCGACACATCCTCTCACAAACTTACTATCGCTATCAAACAGAATGGCTCTAATGTCGAAAATTGGGTTCCGCTGTCTTTCGGTAGCGACTATAGCATATACACCCCTTGGGTCTACAACACTCAGTCCGACTCCTATTCATGTGACTTTAAACTCAATGATTTAAATACTAACTATCGCTATGAAGACAAATATGTCTGCTATCGAGAACCCTACACTGTCGGCACAGTCTCTTGGTGGCTCGACGAAGATGCCGGAAACACACTCTACTTCCGTGGCTCTGGCGCCATTTCTTCGTCCCTTCTCGAAGACATCGGTAGCAAATACGATGATTTGTCTACCGGTAATTTCCTAAACGACGATTATGTTGGCAGTGTCAGTGAAATCTATATCTACGACGGCATAACCAGCATAGAAAACAAAGTCTTCAAAGGTCTTAGCGGTCTTTCCAACGTCCACATCCCAGCCTCCGTCACGTCTATGTCTTGTCCTTTCGACTCCGAATGTTTTTCTGATGGAGGTATAAATATCGACCTCGCCGAGGGCTCTCCTTTCTCCATTCTCGAAAGTGTCCAAAGCCCAGGTACCGTATTAGAATATATCATATATCGCTACCTCGTTGAGCAGAAAGACTCCGACACTCGCATCATCTACGCTCTCGAAGTTAACAATTGCGTTATTCCCGAAGAGGTTACCTCCATCGACGATGGTGCTTTCGGTAAAATCCAAGGTCTCAATGTAGTTTACATTCAAAGTGTTGCCGATGATGTTTGGAAGCCTTTCGCATGCAGCGCCTATGTCCGTAGTTCAGTCTGCGATAAATGGACGAATGCCTCTTCCGACCTTGAGACAAGGCCCACATTTGAAATCTACTACTACGAAGTCTCTCTCGACGCCTCTTCCGTCCCCGAAGATCTTTCTGTCAACGTTCCGCACTTCTATGCCATCGGTGGCGACACCGTGGTCGTCTCTGTCAATGACTCCAACAAATACATAGGCAAGAATATCTCTTTTAAAGTCACTGGCACAGGTGTCGACGGAGAACCTATTAATGACACCTTCTCACAGAGCACAACCAGTGGTCTCTATTATTACCTCCCTTCTTCCAATGCCGCCGACATTACTATCACCTGCTCTGTCTCCGACAAGTCCTACTCTGCCAGCATCGCAATCAGTCAAGAGTCCGACGGTTATGATGAATTAGTAGAAAACAGAGATTTCGTCCTTACGATGCAATATCACGTAGACGAATCTGGCAACGTCGTTCGTATTTTTGGCAGCGACACCCTGGTTTGTACATATGCACAGCAACGTCTCATCAACATTTCAGGTCTCCCCAGTGGCTACACTGTTGCGCGCGTCTACTATCAAGATGCGACTGCCACTTCACAAGGGCTACCCGAGAAGCACGACATCCCTCTTGTCGACGACGGACAATATCTCTACACCCAACCCGACGAATGCAATGTCAGCATCCTCGTCCTCATCAAGCGTCTATACGACATCACTGTCCATTCTGCCGAGTCCATTTCGGGTGGCACTCTCACGTGCTCCAAGTCTCAATCTTTCGAGGGCGACACTATAACCTTCACCCTTACTCCTAATGTCGGCTACCAGGCTTCCTACCTCAATGTCGGATACACAGATGCCAATACTTCGCATTCTACCAACTTGTCTAATAATTTAGTCTACAACACTGCCAAATACGTTATGCCTGCAGCCAGCGTTAATGTATATGTTTTATTTGCCACAATAGATTATTCCCTTTCTGATATTATACGTTACAATCCATCTACTGAGGAGCCTAAACGTAATGGTAGCGTCTTGTTCGATGAGGAGACTACGAAGTCTGTATTTTATGCAGATACTGTTAATTTTGATGTATTCCCCGACGAAGGTTTCGAGTTCGCTCGCATGCTCTTCTTCGACGAGGAGGGCAACTATGTCATGGAGGTAAAAGCCGATCCCAAGAACACCAGTTCGCAATATAGCTTTATCATGCCCCCAGCCAGTCTCTACTACGAGCCTCAGTTCCGCCGTCCTCTCGAAGTCGTCTCCTCCGAAGAGGTCGTCGACTCTCTCGGCAACGTCAACATAACCATGCCTGCCGAGTCTCCCGAGTCCCTTGCCGAAATCTTCACTGCCATGGCCGACCCCACAAGCAACTACTACGCTGGTGCCGACATCGTCCTGAACGACAACATAGCCTACACCCCAGTCGACCTCTCGCTCGACAATGCCACTGCCGACGATATTCTTTCGCTCGTCCCCTCGCTACCCACCATCGAAAACCTCTTAGGCAACTTCGACGGACAAGGTAACGCCATTACCGACATGGCTGCTCAGCTCACAGGTCTCTTCAACGTTGTCGACTCTTCTGCTTTCGTCTCCAATCTCTTCCTCGACAATGCTCTCATCTACATCGACCCAACCGATGCCCAATGGACTGTCTCTGGCGACACCATCTATGTCCACATCGTTGCCAAGCAAAACTTTGGCGACCTCAGTAGCATCGGCTTCGCTGGCAAAGTCATAATCGACGAGTCCAAACTCCCCGAAGGCAAAGTAGTTGTTGTCTGCCTCGTTGCCGAAAATGCCGAAGGCGCCAACCTCAACGGCTTCTTCTTCGACACCGACCTACTCGCATCCTCTGGTGGCAACAAGCGTTGCATAACCATCAAGCAGAACCTTGGCTCAATCAAGAACCACGGTAAGAATAAAGTTGCCACAAGCAAAGCCTCCGACAATAAGTCGCTCCCCGTTGGCTACGAATACACCGAAGAAGAACTCCGTCAGTCCGAACGAGCTTTCACTGCCGATGAGTTCGCAAGTGGTGTCGTCGCCTACTGGCTCAACTGGACCGAAGAGGGCTACACTGGCGAGTATAAACCCATCTATCGCCAAGGTGCCGAATATCCTGTCCTCGCCACCTCTGTCGATGGTGTCTCCAATGCGCTCTACAAGGTTTCTTACGATGTCGACGACGATTCCGAAATCACCGACGCTCCAATCTTTGCCAACAATGGCGACGACATTACAATCTCCTATGCCAAGGCTCCACTTCTCGTAACCAACGGCACCACTGTCATCACTCTTGGCGATAATAGCACGACCTTCACATTCGATGCCTCCGCACCTGTCGTCATTCGCTACGCATCTACGGCACTCCACACCGTTTCAGATTCTGCCTCCGATAGCTACGAACTCTACGACCTCAGCGGTCGCAAAGTATCGCCCGCACAGGCTGTCAAGGGTATCTACGTCAAGAAGTCTCTCAACGGCTCTCAGATAATCAACATCAAGTAATCGGTTCCCTCCCGAATAACACACTCTTTGCGAGAGGCTTTGCGTACGGCATTGCCTCTCGTTTTCGTGCGTAATATTGAGCCTAAGTAGCACACACACTTTTTAATAATAATTAAACTTCGTAACTTCGATAGCCAAACCTTCACATCACAACCCACATATATTCCTTTCAAATGCTTTCGTCTCTTCGCATAGCACTTATCGCTTTTCTCTCCCTCTCCGCACTCATTGCCAACGCTTCCACTCCCCTCCGCCAACGCATAAATTTCAATGCCGAGTGGCACATGCACGTCGGCGACCTCTCTCTCTCCGATGTCCAGTCGGCTTTCCCAGCGTGGCAGTCCGTAACCCTTCCACATGCTTTCAACGAAGACGAAGCCTTTGCCAAGTCCATCGAGCAGCTAACCGACACCGTCGCTTGGTATGTCAAGTCCTTCTCCCTTTCCGACCCACAAAATACCAAAACTTTTCTCGAGCTCGAAGGCGTTCGCTTTGCAGCCGAGGTCTACGTCAATGGTCACAAAGTCGGCACAACCGAAAACGGTGTCATGGCCTCTGGCTACGACCTCTCGCCGTTTGTCGTCTCTGGTCAAAACATTCTCTGCATTCGTGTCGATAGCGATTGGAAATATCACGAAGTGTCAACAGGCAGTCGCTACCAGTGGAACGACAAGAACTTTAATGCCAACTATGGTGGCATCCCCAAAAATGTCGTCTTACACATAACGCCTCTCGTCTACCAAACGCTCCCTCTCTACTCCAACCTCCGCACAGTCGGCACCTACGTCTACGCCTCCAATTTCGACATCCCTGCCTCCTCCGCTCTCATATCTGTCGAAAGCCAAGTCCGCAACGAGTCTCTTGCCCAAACTTCGCTCTCCCTCCACACCGAAATACTCGATGCCGATGGTCGCCAAGTAGCTTCTTTCGACAGCAACCCAATAACACTCGCACCCGGACGTACGCAAATACTCAAGGCGTCTAAGCAACTTTCTGGTCTCCATTTTTGGAGCTGGGGCTATGGCTACCTCTACACCGTCCGTACCTCTCTGCGCCATTCCGATGGTGCTCTGTCCGACGTTCAGCAACTCCGCACAGGCTTCCGCAAGACCGAGTTCGCCAATGGGCTATTTCGTCTCAACGACCGCGCCCTCATGATTCACGGCTACGCTCAGCGCACCAGCAACGAGTGGCCAGCCCTCGGCATGAGCGTCCCTGCTTGGCTCTCCGACTATTCCAATCACCTCATGGTCCAAAGCGGTGGCAATCTTGTTCGTTGGATGCACGTTTGCCCTTGGAAACAAGACGTCGAAAGCTGCGACCGTGTCGGTCTCTTGCAAGCCATGCCTGCTGGCGATGCCGAAAAAGATGTCGACGACCGACGTTGGCAACATCGTGTCGACCTTATGCGCGATGCCATAATATACAATCGCAACAACCCAAGCGTTGTCTTCATCGAGTGTGGCAATCGCGGCATTACGCCAGCCCACTTTGCGCAAATGAAAGCTCTCCGCGACGAATTCGACCCTCATGGCGGACGTGCCATAGGTAGCCGCGAAATGCTTGACGTCGACGAGTCTGAATATGGTGGCGAAATGCTCTACGTCAACAAAAGTGCCTCCAAGCCCATGTGGATGATGGAATATTGTCGCGACGAAGGCCTCCGCAAATATTGGGACGAATACTCTGCTCCCTACCATGCCGAAGGCGAAGGACCACTCTATCGTGGCAAGCCTGCCGACGAATACAACCACAATATGGACAACTTTGCTGTCAAGTTGGTCACCGCTTGGCACGACTATTTTCTCGAACGCCCTGGCACTGGTCGACGCGTCAACTCTGGTGGCGTCAAGATTGTCTTCTCCGACACCAACACTCATTATCGTGGCGAAAGCAACTACCGCACCAGTGGCGTTGTCGACGCTCTCCGTATCCCCAAAGATGCTTTCTTCGCTCACCAAGTCATGTGGGACGGCTGGATAACTCCCGAACAAGACCGCACACACCTTATCGGACATTGGAACTATTCTGCTGGTGTCCGCAAGAATGTCTATGCTGTCTCCACTGCCGACTCTTGTCAGCTCATCCTCAATGGCAATCCCATAGGGTGGGGCACTCGCTCTGCACAATATCTCTTCACCTTCCCCAATGTCGATTTCGTCTACGGGACACTCATCTGTCGTGGCTATCGCAATGGGGCTGTCGTAACTTCCGACACACTCACGACCGCAGGCACGCCACACCACATCGTCCTTACGCCCATCGTCAACCCTCTCGGCTTCAAAGCTGATGGTGCCGATGTCGCTCTTGTCCAAGTTGAAGTCGTCGACAAAAATGGACGTCGTTGCCCTCTCGACAATTCCGACATAACTTTCTTTCTCGCAGGTCCTGCCGAGTGGCGTGGGGGCATTGCAAGTCGACACGGCAAGTGGCAAAAGTCCAACTACAACCCCAATCCTAATGCCAAAGACAAAAATGCCGAACTACTCGATGGCCCTGCCGATCGTAGTCCATTCAACAACTATATTCTTGCTCAGACACTCCCCGTCGAGTGTGGTGTAAATCGTGTCATCATTCGCAGCACCACAACTCCCGGGCGCATAACCATTCGCGCCAAAGCCAAAGGCCTCAAGTCTGCCACGCTAACACTCAACACACAGTCTGTCCAGACCGAAACCTATGCGCCAGCTTTTGCTCTCGCTTCCTATCTCGACCGCGGGCCTACGCCCAGCACACCATCTTTCGTGCCCGTCAAAGAAGAACTTCTCATAGAGTCCGCAGTCGCCTCCAATCAAGCCGACGCCCATCTGTCCTACGACGACAACGAAGCTTCCGCTTGGAGTTCCGATTCTGGCCGCGAAAATGCTTTCATAACCTATTCACTCGCCACGCCTTCGCGTGTCGACGAAGTCGTTCTCAAGCCTGTCGGCTGGCGTACCAAGTCATATCCCATCGAAATTCTTGCCAATGACACCCTCGTTTGGCGTGGTTTCACCTATCCCACTCTCGGCTATGTACACATCCGTCTGCCAAGGTCCAATACGCCTGTCCGTACACTGACCATTCGTGCCATTGGTCCCAGCACCGAACAACGCATCTCTGGCGACCAAACAGAACTTGCCGGTGGCGTAGCCAATCAACTCGACCGTATAGCTGCGGCTCCCGGCAAAGTCGACCTACGTCTTGTCGAAGTAAGTCTCCTGCGCGATGTCGAACAATAACATCTTTCACCCAATGCCCACATTCTCTGTCGTCGTCCCTGTCTACAATCGCCCAAGCGAACTTGCTGAGCTCCTCGAGTCGCTCGCCTCGCAAGTCGGCTCTCCTAACCTCGAGATAATCATTGTCGAAGACGGCTCACAGACTCTCTCCGATAAGGTCGCCGAGAGCTTTGCCTCTCGCCTAAATATTTCCTACGTCAGTCAGGCAAACACGGGTCCCGCCATTGCCCGCAACAATGGTGCTCTTTCAGCCCATGCCGACTATGTCTTTTTCTTCGACTCCGATTGCACTCTCCCGTCCGACTTCTTCTCCCGTGTCGAAGCACAACTAAGCTCCAACGAATACTATTGTGTCGGCACTCCCGACCATTCACACCCAAGTTTTACGCCCCTTCAAAAGGCCATATCCTACTCCATGACCTCACTCTTCACCACAGGTGGTATTCGTGGTGGCAGCAAGAAAATGGATGTTTTCTACCCACGGAGCTATAGCATGTGCATCCGCTCCGACGTCTTTCGCTCTGTCGGTGGCTTTGCTCCCATGCGCTATGGCGAAGACATCGACCTCAGTATGCGTATTCGCGAAGCTGGCTATACTCTCGCTCTCATTGCCGACACCTATGTCTACCATAAGCGTCGCACCACCTTTCGCGCATTCTTCAAGCAGACTTTCTGTTCTGGTACTGCCCGCATCGACATCGCTTCTCGCCACGTCGGTGCTCTAAAACTTGTCCACGCTTTGCCCACTCTTGCGGTCGCTTTGCTCGCTCTTTTCGTTGTTCTTGCTCTCTTCGTAAGCCCATTGTGGCTACTTCCGCTTGTCGCCTATGCAGCTCTCATTTTCGTCGATTCTCTCCGCGTAAACAAAAGCCCCGACGTTGCACTACTCAGCATCATCACTTCGGCCATTCAAATTGTGGGCTATGGACTTGGCTTTATCTACAACTTCTTCGTCCGACACATTCTTCGTCGCTCCGAATCTGTCGCTTTCCAACACACCCTCTACAAATAGATAGATTTTTTGTTCTATCTTCACTTCAAGCTCCGCAAACTACATTGTAAGTTATCAAGCAACTAATATCTCATCTATTTTCCGACAACAGTTTCGCCCACATTCACCACCTTAAACCTCTCTGCCCACATCTGTTGTGCTTCTGCACCCGTGCAGTGGCATGTCATCCACTTGTCTACTTTCACGTCCAGAGCTTCCGTCTCTCTCATTGCTTGCTCAATAGTTTCTTTGTCCTTGCCCATAAGGTGCAATCCGCCAACGTACATGTCTACGTGCCCTATTCCCAAAGTTTTTTGTATGTGTCTTAGTGTATTTGCTATTCCATGATGCGTACACCCTCCATACACGACAACGCTTTCTCCGTCGCTAACCACAGCAAACACCTCGTCCGAAAAACTATCTGCCTGTCCGTCCGCACCAAGTAGTCGCATATTCACTGGAGCTGCCTCTCTCATCGGGACAATCCATATTCGCCCATCAACCACACACGTCGGTTCGCTTATAATATGTTGCCGAACCCTTCCCAAAAGTTCTGGCTTAGGCATTCCGTTTCTTTTCTTCATACGCCTTTCGCCCTCACCCATCTGCACCGAATACCGCACTCGCTCCACACCTTCGCCCGTATACACATCTCCCTCAAAACCCTTATCTATCAGTGCTTCAAGTCCTCCCGTATGGTCATAATGCCCATGACTAAGCATTAGCATCTCCACTTTCTGCAGGTCAACGCCCAAGGCTTCTGCATTCACAGCAAATCGCCCCGATTGACCAGTGTCGGTCAACAGTCTGACGACCTCGCCCGTTTCTGTCGCAACTTCAAACAATACCGATAGCCCATGTTCCGACACCATGTCGCCGCACATCTGATTCTCTATCAATGGGCGTATGCGTATCATAGCAAGTCTTTTCGACGGAAATACAAACTAAGCATGAGGCTCAACACAATAGACATCCCCAATACGATGAAAAATGCCAACGGATTGTTTTCCAAATAGTTAGTAACGTTCATGCCATACAGGCTCGCTATGAATGTCGGCAACATGAAGATAATGTTTATGCTCGTCAGTGTCTTCATCGTTGCGTTTATGTTGTTCGATATGACCGACGAGTATGAGTTCGACATGTTGTTTACAATGTTTCTGTATATGCTTGTCGTCTCCTCTGCCTGTTTTAGCTCAATTTCCACGTCTTCCGTCAGTTCCTCGTCGCACGCCTCTCTGAAGATTTTTGAGTGTACAAGCCTATAAAACAGCACGTCGTTGCCCTTCAACGATGTTACGAAATACACCAAGCTATTTTCTATTCTCTGAAGCTTAAAAATCTCGTCGTTTTGTACGTTGCGCTGCAGCTCCGCCTCGAATCCCATCATCTGTACGTTGATGTTCTTCAAGTACTTCAAGAACCACACCGATGCCGACAACATCAGACGCATTGCCAGTTCGTAAGGATTCGACACCGAAATCTTTTTCCTTATCGAATACACAACGAAGTCATCCAACATGTCTGTCTTATAATTGCATATCGTAACGCACACGTCGTCGCGTATTATTATGCCCAAAGGCACTGTCGTAAAGTCTATCCGCGACTCGTTTCGCCTTATAGGCACGCGTAGCACAATCAGTTGCCAACCGTCGTCTTCGTCTCGACGTGGCCGCTCGTCAGAGTCCTCAATGTCCGACAAGAAAGACTCTGGCACATCAAGTCCCGATACTAAAAAATTTCGCTCTTCTGGAGTCGGATTCTCTACGCTCGTCCAGCAGTTCGACTCCCATTTGTCGGTTACCTCGTAACCTTTGTCATTAATATAAAATGTTATCATTTCTGGTCAGCTCATTTGTTTGTAGTGAGTTGTCTATGCCTGTTTTTCCGCCCTTGCGGTTGCTGTCCTCACTACTCGGCCTGACCTTTTCGCTAAGCAGACAAGACGTTTTGCCTCCGCAAGAGCCTTACTATGTGTGCGCTACTCGTTGAGTTCGCCGGAGGATAATCGTCCATATCTTTTTTATTTGTTCTACTTTTACTGCAAATTTACGAAAGAACATTTTCAAAAGTATTCCCATTATCTCCATTTTTGTCGCTTTTTTATTAATTTCGCCCTCCGAAAAATGGCCTCATAGTTCAAGGGATAGAACGGGAGTTTCCTAAACTCTAAATTTCAGTTCGAGTCTGAGTGGGGCTACACGTTTTTCCTATAGTATTTATTCTATACTCGGTAGCATTTATTTGCTACCGTTTTTTTTGCAACCCATTTGCAAACTCTCTTTGTCTGTTTCATCGCTTGAAAAAAACTAATTAATATTGCGTCCAAATAAAAAGATAATACTATCCAATGGACGAGATAATTCATCTGCTCACCGAAATGGCCCCATTCCTCTTGTTGGGCTTCCTTTTTGCTGGACTACTTCACGCTTTTGTCCCTCGCAATTTCTACAAAAAATACCTTTCAGGACGTGGCATTCGCAAAGTCATAAATGCTGCTTTGCTTGGCATCCCGTTGCCACTCTGTTCTTGTGGCGTAATCCCCACAGCCATGTCGCTCCGCAAAGAGGGTGCATCGAAAGGAGCCACAGTCTCTTTCCTTATCGCCACCCCACAAACAGGTGTCGACTCCATCGCTGCCACCTATTCTCTCATGGGATTGCCTTTCGCCATAATTCGTCCCATCGTTGCGTTCTTTACGGCCATCTTTGGCGGACTCGTTACAAATTTTGTCACGCGCCACGAGGCTGAGGAAACCACGCAAGCAGACGATGACGAACACCATTGTTGTTGCCATCATCACGAGCACTCACATGACGGAGAACACGAAGAACACTCCTGTTGCCACCACCACGAGCACTCACACGATGAAGAGCACGAAGGACACTCTTGTTGCCACCACCGCGAGCACTCACACGATGAAGAGCACGAAGAACACTCCTGTTGCCACCATGCCGAGGCTACATCCTCCGACTCTTTCCTCGATAAGTTAAAGGTTGCCTTGCGCTACGCCTATATCGACATGATGGAAGATATCGGTAAGTGGCTTGTCGTTGGTCTCGTCGTCGCTGCCGTCATCACCGTTGCCGTACCCGAAAGCCTATTTTCTGTCTTTGCCGATAATAGTCTCCTTTCCATGCTCCTCGTCCTCGCAATCAGCATCCCCATGTACGTTTGCGCCACAGGCTCCATCCCCATTGCCGTAGCTCTTATGATGAAAGGTCTCACGCCCGGAGCTGGTCTCGTACTTCTCATGGCTGGTCCCGCTTGCAATGTTGCTTCAATGGTCGTACTCGGACAACGACTCGGGCGGCGCACCCTCATAGCCTACGTAGTTTCCATCATTTCAGGTGCCGTACTATCAGGACTTTTTATCGACTATTTTTTGCCACGTCAGTGGTTCACGCAAAGTCTGCAAGCCATAGCACATTCACACTGTCAGCCATCTTGGTGGCAATGGCTTTGCACTTTCGTTCTCTTCGCTCTGCTCGTCTACGTTTTCATCGTCCGACGCTTCACCTCTTCAAAAACTCAAAAACATTGTTGCCATTAGTATGTCTTCAGCTGAATACGAAAAGCAACTCACACAAGCAGGCATCCACCTTACGGCTCTACGCTTGCTTGTGTGGCGTACTTTACGCACCGAGTTTCAGAACGCTTTCAGCCTTGCCGATGTCGAACAAAAACTACCAACAGTCGACCGTTCGTCTATCTTTCGCTCGCTCGTAACCTTTGTCAGTGCCAAGCTTCTTCACGAAGTCGACGATGGCTCAGGCGCACAAAAATATTGTGTCTGTCATAGTCATAACACGCTCCATTGCCACGGACACGTTCACTTAACCTGTCGCATCTGTCATCGCACGTTCTGTCTCGTCGACGTCAAAATACCTCCAGTCCCCATTCCACAAGGTTTTGCTGTCGAAGAAACTGAATACATCGTCAAGGGAATCTGCTCCGATTGTGCCACTCAGCAATAAAACTGTTTTTTTTGTTTGCATTCTTAAAATCTGTTTACCTTTGTTCTCAATGACATTCAAACGGATTTGTGATAATGAAAAAACTTCTGTCGCTACTCCTTTTAGTGCTTGTCGCACTCATTCCCACTTCAGCTCAAAAGGGACAAAAATATGGCACCACTAAAAATAAAAAGGCTCATGCCCTCTACGAAGAGGGTAAGACCCTTTTTATGAAAAATAAGTTCGACGACGCCCTGCAAAAATTCAATGGTGCTCTCGAACTCGACCCCAAATATATGGAAGCCCTCTATGGTGCAGCCGAAGTCTATCGCGAACTTCAGCAGCCTGGCAACCAATTCAATATGATTTCTCGTGCGGTGGCCGTTGACTCTACCTACTACATTACAGCCTATCACACAGCCGCAGTCGCTCTCTGTCAGAAAGACCGATTCCCCGAAGCTCTCGAATGGTTCAATAAATTCGACCGTTTCTCCAAAGGCAAAAAACTTCAGATAAAAGAAAAAGGCAATTGGCGAGCCAAGGCAAAAGCCGTTGTCGAAATAATGTCTCATCCAGTTCCCTTCGACCCTCAATACCCAACTCCCGAAATAGAAACAATGGATTACGAGACATACTGGCCGTCCCTAACCCTCGACGAACGGGAGTTGGTCGTTACCGCTCGTCTCCCTCGCGACACCGTAGCCTACCACAACGACCCAACCATGATCGCTCGTATCAACAACAACGAGACACAAGAAGACTTCTATGTGTGTCGCCGACCAAATGATGGCGAGAACTGGAAAAACCTCCAACCCATACGTAGCATAAACACAGACTTCAACGAAGGTGCGCAGGCTCTGTCGCCCGATGGCCGTTGGATGTTCTACACGGCTTGTGGTCTTGGCGACTCCAAAGGCTCATGCGACATATATTTCTCCCAGCGTACAGCCAATGGCTGGACCAAAGGAATCAACATAGGCGAGCCTGTCAATAGTCGCGATTGGGAAAGCCAACCCTGTTTCTCTGCCGATGGCAAGACCCTTTTCTTTGTGCGAGGCTCTACGCGTTCGCAATATCGCAGTGGCGACATCTATACCGCACAAGTAACAGGTGTCAATTCGCGTGGCGTGCCCACATTCTCTCGTCCCGTCAAGATGAGTAGCAACATCAATACTCCCGGCGACGAAAGTCACCCCTTTATACACCACGATGGCAAGACACTTTTCTTCTCGTCCGACACGTGGCCAGGCATAGGCAACAAAGACATCTTTGTAAGTCGCCTGCAACCCGATGGCACATGGTCTATGCCTCGCAACCTCGGCTACCCAATCAATACCAGTGGCGACGACGAAGGTCTTGTCGTTACTGCCAATGGCACAACGGGTTACTACAACTCCACTCGCGATGTCGCAGGACGCACCAAGCGCGAAGTCAAAATGTTCGAACTCTACAAGGCCATCCGACCCGAAGCCGTACCCTTTGTTCGTGGCATAATAACAGATTGTCGCAACAATAAGATTATAGACAGCGATGTAAACATCTCGCTCGACAAAATGCCCGACGGCAAAAATGTTGTAACCTCGCGCACCATGCCCGACGGTACATTCGTAACAGCTCTGCCGGGTGCTGCCGACTATCTACTCTCCATTAGAGCCAAAGGATACTTTTTCCGTTCGCACAAATTCTCTGTCGCCGACATTGAAAAACAACATGGTCCCATAGAACTAAAGCCCGAAGAGGTATGCTTGAGCCCACTCGTACCTGGACAAAAAATCGCTCTTCGCAACATATATTTCGATACCGACAAGTGGGACATTAAGCCCGAAAGCCAAGTCGAGCTCGCAATCGTCATTCAGGTAATGAAAGAAAACCCACAAATACGAGTCGAAATAAGTGGACACACCGATAGTCGTGCCTCCGTTAAGCACAATCAGGTCCTCAGCGAAAACCGAGCCAAAGCTACAGTCGACTACCTCGTCCAACATGGCATTGCGCGCGACAGACTCGAAGCCGTTGGCTATGGACTTAGCCAACCATGTGCTAGCAACGAGACCGAAGAGGGTATGGCACTCAACCGACGCATAGAAGCCAAGATAATAAAGTAAAAAAACATACGCTTAGCTCTTCTCTTCGTGTGTCGACATATCAAAGAAAGCATTATATTTGCACCCAGTTTAGAAATAAATACAAAAAACAAACCTCCTTATCTTTCATATAAATGAAGAAAATATTGTGTCCTCTCGTATTGGCAGCAATATCGTTCGTAGCTTGCCAACAAACACAAGCTCCCCAAACTTCTTCACCCGTCCAATCCGAGGCTGTAGCTCTGCAAATCGCCTACGTCAACACAGACACTTTGCTTCATAGTTATGAGTATGCAGTCGCCATGAGCGATATGCTCACCGATAAAGCCGAGCGTGCACATGCCGATCTGCAAGAAAAAGCCAACATCTTGCAACAAGACTACGCATCTTTCCAACGTAAGGTCCGTACCAATAGCTTCGATTCGCAAGAAAGCTACAATAAGCAAGGTGCCAAGCTTCAAAAGAGCGAGCAAGACCTACAAGAACTCAATCAGAAGCTCACAGCTGAAATAATGCAGGAGCAAAATCGTCTCACAGTAGAACTTCACGACACCATAACCAATTTCCTTCGCGAATATGCTGTCGGTCGCTACACACTCATACTCAGCAACAATATGGGCGACAATGTCCTCTATGCTGCGCAAGGTGTCGACATAACCGATGAGGTTGTGGCAGCACTCAACAAACGCTACGAAGTTGCTAAGAGCAAAAAGAATTAAATAATTATTCTTACAATAACCTCCTAAGGTAGCATAAGTTTAGCGCATAAAATGCT
>CALAVC010000118.1 GCA_937892095.1 uncultured Bacteroidales bacterium
GGCCGCGTGGACCGCAATCCGGGCCGCTCACGGCGCTACCGCATCGTCACCGTCCCGCTCCAGCAGGGCACCCATACCTATCGGCCGGCCATCCCCAAAGACAAGCGCAACACCAGCGGCACCGCCGTGCGTATGCCCGACGAGGTGGGTGAGGTGATGCCGTTCCGCTATTGCGAGGTCGAGGGCGCTAAGGGGCTGACTTCGGCCGATGTGGTGCGTATTGCGGTCAATGTGCCGTTCGACGACGATGCTGCCTACTTCCATTCGAGCGACTCGGTGCTCAACGCCGTCTGGGACCTGTGCAAGTACAGCATCAAGGCAACGTCGTTCACGGGCTACTACGTGGATGGCGACCGCGAACGCATCCCATACGAGGCCGATGCGCTCATCAACCAGCTGTGCCACTACGCGACCGACTGCCGCTACGACGTCGCCCGCCGCACCTTCGAATACCTCATCGAACACCCCACATGGCCAACCGAGTGGATTCTGCAGATGGACCTCGTCGCCTGGTACGACTACCTCTATTCTGGCAACACCGAACTCATCGAACGCTACCGCGACGAGCTTCAGGCGCACACGTTGATGGCCCTGCGCGACAGTGAGACGGGACTCATTTCGTCCAAACGCGGACAGTCGCGCGAGGTGCTCAACTCCATCCGTCGGCGCGACCCCGTGAGCGACATCGTCGATTGGCCACATTCGGGCATCCTCGGACTGGCGCAGGGTCAGGGCGGCGAAGATGACGGCTACGTCTATACCGACTTCAACACCGTGGTCAATGCCTATCACTACGCGGCCGTTGCGCGACTCGGCGAGATGATGAAAGCCATTGGCCGCAATGCCGATGCAGCTCGTTTCGCCTACTATGCCGGGCAGCTACGCGACGACTTCAACCGCGCCTTCCTCGATTCGGTGCGCGGCATCTACGTGGATGGCATCGGCACCGACCACGCCTCTCTCCATGCCAACGTCTTCGCCACGGTGTTCGGCCTTGTGCCCGACGAATATAAGGCATTCCTCGACAGCAAGGGCATACGCTACGAAGAGAGCCGAGACATGAACGAAGTGATAAACAAGGTCGACATTCTCTACATGACGCGCGTGCAGAAAGAACGATTCTCGGACCTGATGGAGTATGAACGCGTAAAAAACACCTACATACTTCACAACAAGATGCTCGAGAACACTCGCGACAACTTGCGCATATTGCATCCGCTGCCACGCGTAAACGAGATTTCGACCGACGTGGACGAGAACCCCAAAGCGTATTATTTTCGCCAAGCCGAAAACGGACTATATACTCGAATGGCTATCATAGCTGCCATTCTCGGAGCCAAATAAAAAGAAACACAGAGCAAGCAATGGAACAGAAAGAGCTAAAAGTAAGCGCAATTAAGAATGGCACGGTCATAGACCACATACCAGCTGCCAATCTTTTCAAAGTCATATCGCTCTTGGGTCTGCAGAGCATATCCAACCAAATAACCTTTGGCACGAACCTCGAGAGTGGCAAACTGGGTAGGAAGGCCATCATTAAGGTGGCCGACAGAGTGTTTTCGGATGACGAGATAAACAAAATTGCCCTTGTGGCCCCTATGGCCAAACTAAACATCATAGAGAACTACGAGGTCAAAGAGAAGAAGCAAGTAAGCTTGCCAGACGAGGTCAGTGGCTACGTGCGTTGCATGAACCCGAAGTGCATAACCAACCACGAAGCCATACGGACACTTTTTAGCGTGGTGAACAAGGCTCCGCTAGCACTAAAATGTCACTACTGCGAAAAGGTGACAACCGAAGAACACATGATAATTGAATAGTCTATGCCGACCGATATATATTGGCAGGCGGGCAACATGCTAAGCCCGCTACCGGTGGTGTTGGTCAGCTGTGGGAACGAAGAGATTGGCACCAACCTCTTCACGGTGGCATGGGCAGGGACAGTGTGTACACAACCCGCAATGGTGAGCATAAGCGTGCGTCCGTCGCGCCACTCGTACGACCTTATTCGACAGACGGGAGAGTTCGTCATAAACCTAACCAATCGTTCGTTGCTTAGGGCGACAGACTGGTGTGGCGTAGTGAGCGGACGCGACACGAACAAGTGGCTACAGACAGGGCTGACGCCCGTCTGTGGACGAACGGTTGGAGCACCCTACGTGGCAGAGAGCCCACTGAGCATAGAGTGCAAAGTAAAACAGGTGTTGGAACTTGGTAGCCACCACATGTTTTTGGCAGACGTCACGGCTGTGCGTGTGGACGGAAGGTACGTAGACGACGTTTCGGGTGCGTTGGATTTAAGTCGTTGTCAACTGATAACGTATATGCACGGTGGATATTACGAAGTGGGCAAAAAGATTGGCTTCTTTGGATATTCGGTGCAAAAGAAACGCAAGACGCGAAAGCGGTGAGTTGCTTGTAAGCTCATTTCGCAACGACATTTGTAATAAGAAAAAGTGTTATAAAAGCTTGCTCTGTCGAGCAAGCTTTGCTTTTGCATATCCGAAGCTAAATCTAAGCATAGCAAAGTTTGATATGGAAGGGTACATAAAGGGGCTCAAAATCCGATGCGGTGGGTGATAGAGGCAATATAAGTAGAAAAATACATACCTTTGCGCCTACTTATTTAAAAGTCAATACATTATAGCCGATGCAAACCAAAATACTCGGACTTGGCAATGCACTTGTCGACGTGCTTGTCCGCATACCGTCCGATGACATCTTGTCGCGCTTCGACCTACCAAAGGGAAGCATGCAACTTGTCGATGAAGAACGACAAAACGAAATATACGAAGCCGTCAAAGAATTGCAGCCTCAGGTGGTGTGTGGTGGCAGCGCAGCCAACACCATTTGCGGACTTTCAAAGCTGGGCATAGAGACTGGCTTCATAGGTAAGATTGGGCCTAACGACCTTGGAAAACAGTATCGGGCCGACCTCGAAGCCAACGGAGTCGTGCCACTACTGAGCATGAGCCAGACGCACACAGGCAGCTGCCTCTCGCTGATTAGTTCCGACTCGGAACGTACGATGGTGACGTGCCTTGGCGCAGCAGTAGAGATGACAGTAGACGACATCGACCCCAAAGTATTCGATGGATACACGCACCTATATGTAGAGGGCTACATGGTGCAAAACCGCGAACTGATAGAAACCGTTTTCGACATTGCAAAGAAGAAAGGTCTTATGACAATGCTCGACTTGGCAAGCTACAATGTTGTGGAAGCCAACATAGACTTTCTTGGTCATCTGACTGACAAATATGTCGACCTTGTCTTTGCCAACGAAGAAGAGGCTACAGCATTTACGGGTGTCGACGATACTGACGCACTGAACATCATTGGCGAAAACGTAAATGGTGTGGTGCTTAAACAAGGGCAACGTGGTAGCCTTGTCAAGCTGGGCGACACTGTGGAACGCGTAGGCATAATAAAGGCCAACTGCATAGACACCACTGGTGCTGGCGATCTCTACGCCTCTGGCTTCATCTACGGCATGACGAGTGGGCAAAGTGCACGTCATTCGGCAGAAGCAGGAGCCATCGTGTCGGGCAACGTCATTGAAGTTATTGGCACGAAGATGAACACCCGACGCTGGTCGGCAATCCGCCAATCTATCAAACGCCTATTCGAAAAATAATCTGACAGCTTACACCCCAAACATACAAAGACGATGAAGTTCGACGCAATGGACATAGAGCCTGTCGTGCTGAGCAACATTGCAGCACTCGGCTATAGACGCACCACCGACATTCAGTATAAAGCAATACCACACATATTGCAGTCGGACGACATCTTGGCAATAGCACAGACTGGCACAGGCAAGACGGCTGCATTTGCCATTCCGGCAGTGTGTAACCTTATGCGTCGCAAGCGCCGTCGGGACTACGATGGAGTGCGTTGCGTGGTTATGGAGCCTACACACGAACTTGCCTCGCAAGTGGCCGATGTTTTTCGCTCGCTTGTCAAGCAGACGGGAGTCTCGGTTGTAGCTGTATATGGTGGAGTGGAACAAGACAAGCAGATTGCATTGCTACGCGGAGGCGTCGACATAGTGGTGGCCACTCCAGGGCGACTTTTCGACCTTGCCTCGCAAGGACACCTCATCTTGTCGGGAGTCGAGATGCTCATTGTCGACGAAGCTGACCAAATGCTTGCACTCGGCTTCTACAACGACATACGTAGCCTTACGGCACGCATACCTCGACGTAGGCAGACGCTTTTCTTCTCGGCCACAATAGACCAACAGATAAAAGACCTTGCCTACTCGCTTGTCTACAAAGCTGTGCGAATAGAGATGAGTCGGAACAAGGTGGCGCGCAACGTTACACACCAAGTGCTGCCTGTGGAAAAAGACCAAAAAAGATTTTTCTTAGAGCGCATAGCAAGCGAAAATCCCGAAGGGCACATAATGGTCTTCGTGCGCACACAAGTAAGAGCACAACGCGTGGCAGCAGCTATGGAGCGTGTAGGCATACGGTCGGTCTTCTTGCACGGCGGACTAAGTCAGAAGGAACGCACAGCAGCACTCGATGCGTTCCGAAGTGGCGAAGTAAACATGATTATCACCACCGACGTGGCAGCACGAGGCATAGACATCCCGCAGGTGAGCTACGTGGTCAACTACGACGTGCCCGAGGTGGCCGAGAACTACATCCACCGTGTTGGTCGAACAGGTCGTGGCATGGACAAAGGCTATGCACTGACACTTGTCGACCCATCGGAAGAAGCTCTCATCGACCAAATCGAGAAATACATGGACGAGCAAATTAGCTTGCTCCGAATGGACAAAACAGAGCGAGAAGCGACACTCGACCTTTCGGCAGATGGAAGTGCCGACTGGCGTAGCCTACTTGACGAAGAAGACAAACCACGTAAGAAAAGAAAGTAATATGTTCTGGCGTATAACACTCTGCATTTGCCTCGCGCTTACACAGACGTGGGCGAGTGCACAACACGTGCTTGGCAAGGCTTACTTGCATGGCGACAACATTCCCAATGCTCTTGGGTTTACGGCGGCTCCGCCCGATACGCTTAGCCCACTATTTATCTACGACTATATGCGATACGAATGGGGTAAGTCGGTGCGACAGACAAAGCGTGGCGAACAAGCAGCACACGATGCCGATTATCGGATGCCATACATAGCATCGTATTTTGCACCAGCACTTGGCATTTGCATTTCGGACAGTTTGACACCTGCGCTCTATAAGCTAATTAGCAACGTGGCAGAAACAGCATCGTGCGCCACTTTTAGAGTAAAAAAGCACTATGCACGTCGCCGTCCATACGTACAATTTGACGAGCCGACACTTGTCCGAGCAGACGAAGAAAGCCACAGGCATAGTGGTTCGTTTCCGTCGGGACATACGAGCATTGGCTGGGCTGTGGCACTTGTGCTGACTGAGCTATGCCCCGACCGAGCAGACACACTGCTTGCTTTGGGCTATCAGTATGGCGAGAGTCGCGTCATAGCAGGCTATCATTATCAGAGCGACGTGGACCAAGGGCGTTCGGTTGGAGCGGCAGCCTTGGCACGTATGCATGCTGAGGTCGACTTTCTGACAGACCTTGGCGAAGCACGCGAAGAACTGAGCAAGGTGCGTCAGATGCCCGAACCTGTTGACACCGAAAAGGTTTCGCGAGCACTAAAACGCAAACCGAAGAGAAAATAGGAAGTGTAGCCATACACGAAGAAGAGCGGAGAAAGGAATCCTTTCTCCGCTCTTCTTATGTACCCTGACCCGGGGTCGAACCGGGACGGATTGCTCCATTGGTGTTTGAGACCAACGCGTCTACCGATTCCGCCATCAGGGCTTTGCGAGCGCAAATTTAAGCAAGTTTTCACATTGAGCAAAATTTTTATGCTCAATAATACTGCGTGCTTACTTAACTTTGCTTTACAAAGTAGTTTATGAAGAAGAATATTTTAGTCAGCAAACCAGCAGTATGGCTCGCCTTCGCATTGGCACTTTTTGCCATGGCGACACTGCTATATCATACGACTCAACTGATAAAAGAAATAGAGCGAAAAGAGCGTGCATCGGCAGCTATTATTGTACATACGACCGAACTTCTTGGCAGGCAACGCACACTATCGCTTGGCGAGTTTAACACATTGGCAAGCGAAATTATTAGTAGCAACGAAAGTTTGCCAGTCATTTTGGTAGACGAAAACGACTCAATATATAACACTCGCAACTTGCCACAACCCGATAGTTTGCTAAGCTACGACGAAAAACTTAGTCAACTGGAAAACATGAAAAGTGGCGACTACACAACTACTGTAATCGACCTTGGCGACGGATATGAGCAAACGCTCTACTACGGTTCGTCGCTATTGATAAAACGACTTGTGTATATACGCGTGTTGCAGATTGTCATCATTGCACTTTTTGCGGCAATGGTCTACATGATTTTTGCACGTATCTGGCGACGAGAACGCGACACGATATGGCGTGGGTTGGCCTTGGAGACAGCGCATCAACTTGGGACTCCAATAACATCGCTCAGTGGCTGGCGCGACTTGCTCTTGACGGGATATGACGACACACAATTGGTGGCCAACGAAATGACACGCGATATTGAGAGACTTTCGTCGGTGGCAGAGCGTTTTTCGCAAGTGGGTTCGACACCGCAGCTACAGACTTCGCCTGTGGCTACTGACCTACAAATGGTGGTAGAATATCTGCAAAGCAGATTGCCCAAGGGTATAAAAATAAACTTAAACACGGAGACAAACGACAGCAACGCACCACACAACGCAACTCTTATTCGCTGGGCAGTAGAAAACATCTGTAAGAACGCAGCCGACGCAATAAGCGACAAGGGGAGCATAAGAATAGACGTTAGTTCTGACGAGCGAAACGTCGTCATAGACATAACAGACACAGGCAAGGGCATGGACGCAACGACACGTCGGCGAATTTTTGACACGGGATATACTACCAAAAAGCGTGGCTGGGGGATTGGGCTTGCACTTGTAAAACGAATAATGACCGAATATCATCATGGGAAAGTATTTGTCTTGGTGTCGGCACCGGGCAAAGGGACAACATTTCGTCTTCTACTTCCAAGGGAATAGAGCAGAATTCAAGTTAATAATGCAACGCTTTCGAATTCGAAATTAGTCATTTCTT
>CALAVC010000119.1 GCA_937892095.1 uncultured Bacteroidales bacterium
ACAGATAGCATTGTGCGAATGACAGAACGATATAATGTGGGCAAGTGGCGTGGCATAATGGATGCTAATCCGCGAAAGTTGCCTGTTTTTGAGCCAATAAAAGAGGTTGTGGCAGAAACGGCATTAGTTGAAGAAGTGGAGTGGGAGACTATTCGTGGTGCTGATGCAAAAGGTGCTTTTGAAGTGCTGAAAGAGCTTGGACATAGTAGGCTGTCGGCTGAAGTGGTGCAAGGAGAATCGGTAGTCTATACGTCGCATGTGCGTACATCTCAGAGCGATAGTTTGGAAATAGAGATATGTCTTTTGCCGACACATTCTATGACTGAGAGAAAGGAACAGTTAATAGACATTTCGGTTGACGGTCAGGCTCCAATAAGTGTAGATTATCATACTGAAGGAAGAAGTGAGGAATGGAAAGAGAACGTGCTTCGCAACTTGGCCATTCGTACTTTGCGAGTTAAAGTCGGTGGCGGACGTCGACACAAGATACGTGTAGATGCTGTGTCGCCCGGAGTAGTTGTCGATATGTTGCGGGTAAGAAAATTATAAAATTGACATATAAAAACGACCGCTCATCATGAGCGGTCGTTTTAGTTTCTGAGGTCTATGGGTTTTATTCCACGAGGACTTTGGTCGTTTTGCCACCAACTTTGACAATGTAAAGACCTTGCTCCATCGGTATGTAGCGACGGAGTGTCGATACAAGTATTACGCCTGCTTGGTTGAAGACTTGTGCTTCGGCATTGGAACCTTCGACTGTAATGAGTCCTTTGCCACCATAGATGTTGATATTCTCAGATTCAGACTTGTCTGAGCCAACAATTACACGCGATGCGACATCGTTCATTGCACCATTGCGTACGCCACTGACGGTATAGACGTTCTCGCCACTCTTGACACTTTGTGGTACAACAACTTTGCCGTAGGCAACGCCTTCGGATGGTGCAACAACTTCGGCAGTGCCATCGGCAGTGAGCTCGTAGCTAATGCCATCGACAACGAAGCGTTCGAGTTCTACAATGTGGCGGAACTTTGTCCAAACGGGTGCCGAGCGATATGCTTTAGCTGTGCCTGCAGGTACGTAGAGTGTAGAGTTTTCGTAGATGCTCTCCTCGAAGTCCGACTCGTCAATTTGGAAAGGCTTTTGTGCCATGGTCACAATTGAGTCGAGTTTCTGTATTTGCCAGAAGACAGAGTCTGCCATAACCTTCATGGTTGAAGGGAAGTAGAACGAGCGAAGACCTGTGCAACCAAGGTAGGCGTACTTGCCAATTGAGGTTGTCGTGGCAGGCAGAGCGGCGTCGGTCATGTCTGTTACGTGGTTGAATGCGCTACGGCCGATAGCTGTAACAGTCGATGGAATGACAGATGTTTTGCAACCAGCTACGAGAGTGTTTGTTTTGGTTTCAATAATAGCGTTGCAGTTGTCGCGGCTGTCGTAGACAGGATTGCCATCTTCGACGCTCATGTCGGTTACTTGTGTGTTGTAGCAGAACGGATTACGCTCGCTAATGGTTGTTATGTTGGCAGGAAGCGTAACGCTAAAGATGTTAGGGTTGGAGCAGAAAGCAACATCTTTTATTGTGGTTACCGACGATGGAACCACAATGCCATGCAGACCTGTGCGGCAGAAAACGTATTCGTCTATTTCAGTTAGTTTGCTTGGCTCGCCGAAAGTTACGTTTTCGAGTTTGTCGCACATCTCGAAAGCAAACTTACCTATTTTCTCTACCGAAGCAGGGATCTCAATGCTTTGCAAGTTTGCGCAAGCAAGGAAAGCTTGACGGCTTATCTCGGCAAGAGATGAAGGCTTGTTAAACTCTACATTGACGAGCTGACGGCAGCCTACAAAAGCGTTGTAACCTATTTTTTTGACAGTGGTGGGGATTGTTACGCCTGTGAGTTTGCGTCCCGAAGCAAAGGCATATTCACCTATTGCATCGACTACGTAGGTCTGTCCTTCAAAGGTTACGGTCGAGGGAATCGTGAGCTGACCTTGGTATGTGTCTGGTGCACAATGGCACTTGCCCTTGTAGGTTACCTCGGCTGTGCCGTTTTCTTTGTTGAAGTTATAGTAGATGCCGTCTACCACGGTGTCGGAGGCCTGTGCAAGGCTGGCAACGCAAAGACCTATGACACACAGAGCAACCGAAAATTTAGATGTTTTATTGTTCATGGTAAGCGAATTTTTAGCAGTATGAAGTTAAGTTTGTTTTACGCAAAATAGCTTCTTTATGTTGCTAATTATTTAACAGAATTTGGCTGCTATTCTTGCTGCAATTTTGCGGAATTCGTCTTCGCTTAGCTTGACGCGCGGATTGCTGAAGTTGAGCTGAGCCTCTGTTTGTAGTGGGACGAGGTGGATGTGGGCGTGTGGCACGTCGAAACCGAGGACTGCTACGCCAATCCTGACGCAGTCGATGGCTTCTTTCTGTGCTCGTGCTACGCGTTGGGCAAAGCGTGTGAGGCTTGCAATGCGTTCGGGCGATAGGTCGAATATGTAGTCTGTTTCAATCTTGGGGACCACGAGTGTGTGCCCTGCTGCAAGTGGGTTGATGTCGAGAAAGGCGTAGTTCTCGTCGTCTTCTGCAATTTTATACGACGGGATTTCGCCAGCTATTATTTTGCTAAAAATGGTGGACATGGTGTTGCTCTTAAATAGAAAGTGCTATTTCGAGAATCTCGAGGTTTATTATGCCAGCTGGGACTTTAATGTCGACTTTGTCGCCCACTTTTTTGCCGAGCAAGCCTTTGGCTATGGGTGTAGAAAGAGCTATTTTACCTTCCTTTAGGTTGGCCTCGGTGTCGGGAACAATGCTATAAGTCATCTTTGCTTTGTTTTTTGTGTTGAGGACTGTGACACGACTTAGCAGCTGTACCGATGACGTGTCGAGTTTGCCAGTGTCGATAATTCGGCTATTGGCAATGAGTCCTTTAAGTCGTGCTATGCGACTTTCGAGGTGTCCTTGTGCTTCTTTTGCAGCGTCGTATTCAGCGTTTTCAGACAGGTCTCCTTTGTCGCGTGCTTCGGCTATTTGGTTTATGACTTTGGGTCGCTCAACGCTTTCGAGCTGGGCGAGTTCTTCTTTCATTTTTTTCAGTCCAGCTTCTGTCACGTAGTTGATTGATGACATAAGATTATGGTGTTTTATGAGTTAATAAATGTTTATGCAGAAAAAAGAGAATAAAAGAAAGAGGGTCCTAACCATATAATGTATTAGGAACCTCGTCTTACACTATGCTCACATTCACTGACAGCGCAAAGTTAGCATTTTTTATGAAAAGAAAATTTTTTAGAAGTTTTATACGTGTTTACATCGGTTGAATTGTCTTTAGTGCAAAGGAATCGAAAAAATACTACGGCACAATGAAAGCAATGACATTTGACGAGATAGTAAACGGTGGCGAACAATATAAGACGTCGAAGCTTATTAAGAGTCTTACTTCGCAAGCTGGTGTGCTAAATCATTTCTATCTGACAGGATACGAAGGTCTGTGCCTTATGATGAGTCATGCAGAGTTGACGCATGCCATTATTTCGTCAGTTGTGCCAATGGGTGGTGAGTTACTCGTGGTTGGTAGTAAGGAAGTTTGTTCTGAGTGGAGGCATGCGTGCCACGAGCTTAGCATTCGTGTTACTGTGGTCGACACGGCAGAGTCTGACCTCGTCAAAGCTGTGGAAACCATTCTTTCGGTCAACAGAACTATTACGAATGTTATGACGACTTCTGATTTGGACTGCCACACTTTATGCGAACTCGGGCGCGTAGCTCACGAAAATCGTTGTTCGTTTGTTGTGGATAATAGCACCGATGAGCTTTCGGTTGAGGATACGCAGAAAGCTGGAGTTGACTTTACGATTGCTGCTACAGCAGAAATTTCGGTTATAATTGCACGTCGGAGTAAGTTGGTGATGACTGAAGGGAATGCGCGTCGAAGCGAACACGACATATATGCTCTTTGGCAATCGACACTAACGCTTAGGAATTCAACATGGGTTCCGATGGCTTAGTGGCAGAGACGTATAAATAATATTTTTATGTAGTCTTTGTGGCGATGGTGCACTCGAATATCTTGCTACCAGATGGTTGGCAAAGTCGGACGAGTTTTGTTTGTCGACCAATGGGATGAGCAGATAGCATGGGTCAACCCCGAACGATTGTATGCGACGAATGCCGAGTTTAGCGATCTTGACCCACAATCGCAAAAGAGGCTGACGCGCCTCATCTCGATAGATAAGATTAGAGAGTTTGCCGTTTTGTGCGATAAACTGATTGACAAAGAAGAGAGGGCTCGCATTGAAAGTGTCGACTTTCTGAGTCGTGTGCCTGTGGGTGTCTACCAGTTTCGCATCCTTGTCCCTAATGGGATGGAATCGGAAGAAAAGGTTTGTGAGATTTTTGTGTACGACAATCTGCTGAAATCGTATCAGAACATGATTGCTAACATTCCTGGTATGTTTTCGGCACGTCGTGCAGAACTCGAAAATGCTGGCGAAGAGTTGACCGATGAGGAGCTTTGGGGCATGAGTGACAACTGTAAAGTGTGTTTCTTTGAAGATGTAGCACCCTATCTGGCATTTAATATAGAAGACATAGACAACTTAATCCGTTACTATTTCCAGACGAGTATGGTGCCAACATTCTATAAGTTGCAAGATCGCGAGAAATATGACGTGGATGCCTTAGCTCGGCATATTGTTGTGAATAGAATGGATCCGATACGGCAAAAGCAATATATACAA
>CALAVC010000120.1 GCA_937892095.1 uncultured Bacteroidales bacterium
TTTCTATCTGATATTTGCGTATGGCAGCTGCAATGGCAGGGCCCACTTTTTCAGTCGGTCCCGGTGCTTGGGCAATCGATATGCAGCCTTCGGGGTCGATAAGGAAATATGTCGGAAGAGCCTTTACTTCGTAGTCAAAAATGAGTCTCTGATTGGTTATGAACGACACAGTCTGCCACGAATATCCTCTGTTTGCAATAGTCCGAAATCCTTCTTCGGGCTCTTCGTTGGTCAGAATCACCAGCACTTCCATATCTGCCCTATGCAACCGATACAAATTTTCAAGTGCAGGCATGCTCTTCAAACACTCGTAGTTGTCTGTGTGCATAAAGCATAGGTACAAAAATTTGTCTTTGAAGTTCTTCAACTCTACAGGTCGGTCAGCCTGATCTTGTAGCCCCAACTCTGGCGCTGGTAGCCCTGCTTTCAACTTGTTTTTCTTAGCATATATGTTTGCCGCAATCATTCTGTTGCGGTCGGCACCACATTCTCTTGCTGCGCTTATCAGTATGGTGTCGGCTCGTCCGTCTGTCGTCAGTTTGCTATAAAAGTTATTTTGCAGTGTGCGTAGCAACAATGCTTCGCGCAGATTTCGGTCTTTTGCCCATAGTGGGTTCTCGGCCGAAAGTTTGGAATATTTCGCAAAGCTCGGGTTCGGGTTGCGCTCTTCCGTCAAGAGTGCTTTCCTACTTTCGGCTCTTGGCAGTCCGTCAAGTGGGTCGGGTTGCATCATGTTAATAACATCCCAATAGGCAGGCAAATTATACAACACTGGTCGACCTAAAAAATAGTTGCTCAGCACGTTACCTCCCGAGCTTAGCCGTGGCGCTGCATATAGCTGCGCTTGTCTATAGCGAACATGTTGCTTGAAGTAGGTCTTTTCGCACTTCGTTGCACGCATCGCCGAGTCGGTCCTTTCTATCAGCCTGTCGGCAAGTGCTTTGTCGTGTGCTCGTACTAGTCTACGTGCATTTCGAGCCAGCTCTCGCTGAAAAAATCGGTCAAAATCGCGTATGGCTTGGTTGAGCGGACTGCTCGCACCGCGCAAGCCTATCTCAATCATCTGTGGCTCATAAAATGGGTTAAATCGCTCAACGTCGGGGCGTGGTGCGTATGGTGGCAAGACAATCTCGTAGCGTGCCCCAGGCTCCAAATACAAATAGCCCACGTAGCTACCCAAGTCTATAAAAACATACGTTACTTCGCTAAGGTCTGTCTCTGTATGAAAGTTGCCCTCGCCGTCAATGTTTATTGTCAGCATTTCTTTTTTCAGTCGGCTGACGTAGTCGGCGTAGGTCGACACCACTATGTTTTTGCTGGCGTAGTCGGGGGCTTTGCCCGATATGGTCACAGTCGCTGCCTGCATACACATTAGTGTGCAGAGGCTTAGCCATGTGCTGAATATTATTTTGCGTAACACTAATTTCTCTTTCTTTTTATTGTAGTGTATTCACCCTTGCAAATATTGTGCTATGAAAGTTTTACTACGCCTCTAATTTTTTCGGGCAAGAAAGCCGATGCGTCTCCCCCATGCCTAAGTATGTCGCGCACAATGGTGCTATTGACTGGCGTGTGTTCGGGCGATGTCAGCAGAAACGCAGTGTCTATTCCCGATAGCTGTTTGTTTACTTGTGCAATGGCGCGTTCAAACTCAAAGTCGGCCGATGTCCGCAAGCCTCGTAGTATATGTTGGCAGTCGTTCTCGCGAGCAAAGTCTATCGTCAGTCCCGTATATGTCATGACGGAAATCTCGTCTTGACCCTCAAAGACTTTTCGTATGAAGCCCACACGCTCTTCTGCCGAGAACATACAACGCTTGTCGGCATTAATGCCAACGGCTATCACTATGTGGTCGAACATTTCCAGCCCACGTCTTACTATGCTCTCATGACCTATCGTAAATGGGTCGAAAGAGCCAGGGAATATTGCCCGTCTGTTCTTTTCCACTACCATTCTTTTTTAATATACGTACACTTTTATGTTTCTTGGTGCACCCGGCACCCCACTTTCTGCACGAGGGATTATTTCTATTCCGCTAATCTTTTGTTTCCGTCCTGTGTCTACGACGACAATGTGCGACTGCTTTGCCTGTGCCGTTGTCAGCCAATAGGTCGACTCTTGTAGGTCAATTGTTTTTGCTGCCGTATTATTGCCGTCGGTTGTGTTCTCGTCGCTCACGTAGTTTATTTTCCAATTATTCCTATCGATGCGTTTGCCATCCACCACGGCATATATCTCTGCTATGGCAGGAGGTGTTCCATCGTGTGAGTCGACAACTTCAATGGCTATGTAGCGTCCACTTTTTTCAGTATCAAAGGTTACGGCTTGCACACCCGACTCCCTTTTTAGTGTCGTCTCCGCACTTGCAGTCATCTTCTTCGTATTGGGGCGTTCGCCATTGCCTTGTGCCATTGTAGAGTCTGTGTCCAGCTGCAATGTATTAACGTCTGCATTCCTCTGACCCCAAACTTTTGCTTCGCCTATTCCCGACACGTCTACTATTATCAGTTCGTTCTGCTTCTTTCGTAGCCAGCAACCTGGCACGTAGAGCGTCTGCTGTGGTCCAATGCTCCAATATCTGCCCACAGCGTGTCCGTTGACGTAGGCTTGCCCTTTGCCCAGTCTGGAGCAGTTTATGTGTGTGTCTGCCACTTTGCGCATGTCGAATGTCGCACGATAATAACCAGATTCTTTACCCGTTGCCTTAGTGCTATTCGTCAGCGCACGTTGTGCTGTCGTATATTCGTCGTCTATAATGCCAATGTGCCAATTGCGAAGCTCGTAGCTCACGAGGTGTCCGTCAATTTCGCCACTCAGCAATACGCACTTCGTAATGCCTTTCCGATCGGCTATTGCGCGTCCAAAGTTTATGCGTCCCATAGCTTCAACGGTTATGCTCAGTTTTTGACCTGCCTCGATGTTGCCAATGTCTATTTTTTGCAGTCCACGTATGCGATTGCCACGTCCCACTTCGCGTCCGTCTATGCGCACCACAGCATAGTCCGCCAAGTCTTTTATTTCGAGAGTTGCTCGCCCATCAATTCGAGGCAATGTCGTCTCGTAAGTTGCTATTCCCCAACCTGTATTTAGGTCTTCCATGGTCAGTGTGGTGGGGCTATCGACTTCTTTGCTTATGCCTGCCGACAGTGGTGCATATTCTGTAAACCATATGGTGTCTGTGCCTACCGACTCTATCGCTTTGGGGACCGACGGCAACTTTCCGTTGGCATATTTAGATAGCACTTTTCGTAGCGTATAGTATTTTTCTGTAGCGTGTCCACTCTCGTCAATTGGTGCGTCGTAGTCATACGAAGTTACGTCAGGTGCATAACCAGGCGAATTGGCTCCAGCCCAATGTCCAAACGACGTTCCGCCATGTGTCATATAGAGCGAAAACGATATGCCACGACTTAGCATTTGCTCTATGCCTTCTACCATCTTTGCTGCAGGACGAGTCTCGTGTCTTGCACCCCATTTGTCGAACCAACCACTCCAATATTCCGAACACATAAGTGGAGCTTCGGGGCGTAGTTCTCGCAGTTTCTTAAATTGGGCTTCGACGTCTGCACCTGTGCCAAAGTTGAGCGTCCACACAAGGTCGTCAAGTCCATTTTTCGTAAAGTTGCTACTCCAGTCGCACTGAAAAAGTGTCGTGTGTTCAAATCCCGACTGGCGAAGCGTGTCGCGCACTTTGCCTACGTATGTCTTATCTTCGCCATAGCTACCATATTCATTCTCCACTTGCACCATCAGAATAGGTCCGCCATTTTCAATTGTCAGGGGTGCAAGTCGTTTGCCAATCTCGCGCTCAAAGATTCCGACACGTTCAAGAAAATATGGGTCTTCGTCGTCGCGTAGCGTTACGCCCTCGTGGCGCAATAGCCACCATGGCAGTCCGCCCATTTCCCACTCTGCGCATACGTATGGTCCCGGACGAACAATCACCCATAGCCCCTCTTTTTGTGCCAACTTGCAGAATCTGACAACGTCGTTTTGCCCTTCAAAATCAAATTCTCCAGGTCTCGGTTCATGTATGTTCCAAAATATGTACAAGCACACTGTGTTCATGCCCAGTGCTTTGCACATTCGTAGTCGATGTTGCCAATAGTCTGCTGGTATACGTGGATAGTGTAGCTCGGCCGATTTGATGACAAAGGGTTTGCCGTCTAACAAAAAACTGCCCTTGCCGACACCGAATGTGTGCTTGGCTTGGGCATAAGTCGTTTGGCTAAAAAAGATGAGGAAGAAGGTTGCCAGTAGTAGCAAATTCTTGACTTTCGACATGCGCAATGTTTTTTCTTTGATAGACAGTTTGTTAACTGTCTCAAAGTTAAGTAAAAAAAACTTGTCCCCATCAGGCTTAGTCTGTGGGGACAAGTTATAGTGTAGTTCAAAAGACTGACCTATTGTGTCAACACTTCGCCAAAGGCTTTAATGAAGACGTCGGCTTGCTCTTTCGACAAGCATAGCGGTGGCAACAAGCGAATCATGTTTGCTCCTGCCACACCAGTAAAGATGTGATGCTCATAGAGCAGTTTCTTGCGTATCTCGGCAATTGGCTCGTAGAATTCTATGCCAATCATCAAGCCTATGCCTCGCACATCTTTTATCTTGCTACTCTTTGGCAAGTGGTTTAAGATATACTCGCCCACTTCCGCACTATTCTTTTCGAGGTTCTCTTGTTCATACACGTCAGCCACCGCAATCGCTGCTGCCATGCCAAGGTAATTGCCTCCAAACGTTGTGCCGAGTCGTCCTTTGACTGGCTCAAACATTGGGTTGATAAGTATTGCACCCACAGGGAAGCCGTTGGCAATGCCTTTGGCCATCGACACGATGTCTGGGCGTATGCCTGCATGTTGGTATGCAAAAAAACGTCCTGTGCGTCCATATCCACTCTGAATCTCGTCCAACACGAGAATCGTGCCATACTTGTCGCACGTTGCGCGTAGCTGTTTTAAGAAGTCTGCTGTCGGTATGTTGATGCCTCCTACGCCTTGTACGCCCTCAATGATGACGGCAGCCACGTCGGAGTTCTTCAAGTGTTCTTCAACCGAGCCAATGTTGTTAAGCTCTGCCCACAAGACTTCGTGTTTCGAGTTGAATGGCGACACAATCTTCGGGTTGTCCGTAACTGCCACTGCACCACTTGTGCGGCCGTGGAAGCTATGACGAAAGGCGACAACCTTACTACGTCCCGTATGAAACGATGCCAATTTCAGTGCGTTTTCGTTGGCTTCTGCGCCACTGTTGCACAAGAAAAGCGAATAGTCGGTCAGTCCGCTAAGTTTCCCAATGCGTTTTGCCAACTCACTTTGCAATGGGTTTATGACGCTGTTAGAGTAAAAACCAATCTTACGCAATTGGTCGCTCACCACGTCTATGTAGTGTGGGTGCGAATGTCCTATGCTTATGACAGCATGTCCGCCATATAGGTCAAGATATTGTGTGTCGTTCTGGTCCCACACGTAGCACCCTTTGCCTCTTGTCGGCACGATGTCAAAGAGTGTATATACATCAAATAGTTCCATTTCTCTGTTTTTTTAGAAGCCTATCGGTTTGAGGTTAAGTCCCGTATTCTCGGGCAGTCCGAATATGAGATTCATATTCTCAACTGCCTGACCTGCAGCACCTTTCACGAGGTTGTCTATCACCGACACAATGTGTAGCTTGTCGCCATGCTTGCGTACGCCAAGCACACACTTGTTAGTGTTGACCACCATTTTTAGGTCAGGGTCTCCGTCTATGACGTGTACGAAAGGCTCGTCCTCGTAGTATTCTTTATAGAGTTTTTGTGCTTCTTCTTCGCTTAGCTTGCAGTCAAAATACACCGAAGCCATTATGCCACGAGGAAAAGCTCCGCGCACTGGCACAAAGTTCATCTGTCCCTTATAGACGTTCGATAAGCGCGAGAGCGTCTCGTTTATCTCGCCAAGGTGTTGGTGTGTAAAGGCTTTATAGACCGACAAGTTGTTGGCTCGCCAACTAAAATGCGTCGTTTGCGAAGGTTTCTGACCTGCACCCGTAGAACCAGTTATGCCCGTCACGTGTACTTCGCCCAGCAGGTTGGCACGCGCAGCAGGCAAGAGCGCCAACTGGATTGACGTTGCAAAGCAACCCGGGTTGGCAATGCGGTCGGCCGCCTTAATCTCTTGTCTAAATGCTTCGGGCAGTCCGTAGACAAAGCCGTCGGCCGTCTCCCGAAGTCTGTAGTCGTTGCTTAGGTCTATTATTTTGCCGCTAAACTCTTGGGGCAAACTCTCTACGTAGCCACGACTTTTGCCGTGTCCCATGCAGAGGAAGATGACATCGGCTGTGTTTACATCGGCTTCGCCCGTAAAGGTAAGCGACGTTTCGCCCACAAGGTCAGGGTGGGCTGTCCACACGGGTTCGCCAGCATGACTCTCGCTCTGAGCAAAGACCACTGTCGCCCACGGGTGGTTGACAAGTATGCGTAGTAGCTCGCCTGCAGTATATCCAGCAGCTCCTATTATTCCTACTTTTATCATTTTCTGTCTGCTATTCTTTGGTTTCCTATGTGTCCCTACAACTCTTTCTCTATTTGGTCTGCCTCGTCTTTATGGCAAGAGTAGTAGGCGCGCAGAGGTGTAGAGAGTACTTTTATGAAGCCCTTTGCGTCTTCGCTTGTCCAGCCCTTCTGCATTTCTCCATATTCGCCAAACTTGTTCTTCACAAGGTCGTTGGGCGAGTCTACACCCACCGTGGCAAATGTGCGTGGCATAAGCATCATCGACACCGTACCACTTACGTTACGCTGGCTCTCGCTAAGCATGGCTTCGATGTCGCGCATGACTGGTTCCAAATATTGACTCTCGTGAAGGAACTGGCCATACCAGTTGGCAACTTGGTCTTTCCAATATTGTTGCCACTTCGACAGTGTAAACTTCTCAAGGAAGCGGTGTGCCGCAATTATTAGCATAGGCGCTGCAGCCTCAAAACCCACACGACCTTTGATGCCTATGATGGTGTCGCCCACGTGCATGTCGCGTCCTATGCCGTAAGGCGCTGCTATGCTCTCAATTTTCTGGATGGCTTTTATTGGGTCGGCAAACTTCTCGCCGTTCACTGCTGTTATCTCACCCTTCTCAAAAGTGATTTTTATTTCTTCGTTGCCGTCTTTTTCTACTTGCTTCAAGTATGCACTCTCGGGCAGACCTTGGCGCGAATCCAAAATCTCACCTCCGCAAATGCTCGTACCCCACAAGCCTACGTTATACGAATATTTCAGTTTGGCGAAGTCTGCATGGAAGCCGTGGGCGTTGAGGTAGTCAATTTCCTCTTGTCTCGAGAGTGCTTCGTCGCGTGTCAGGGTGATGATGTCGATGCCAGGTGCAAGGACGAGAAATGTCATGTCGAAGCGTATCTGATCGTTACCTGCACCTGTCGAGCCATGAGCGATGGCATCGGCTCCCACCTCGTTGGCATAGCGGGCGATGGCTACGGCCTGGAAGATGCGCTCCGAAGACACTGAGATGGGGTAGCAGTTGTTACGCATGACATTGCCGAAAATCATGTATTTCAATGACTGCTCGTAATATTCCTTTGTGACGTCGAGGGTGACGTAGGTCTTTGCGCCCAGCCGGTAGGCATTCTCCTCATTCTTCTTCAGCTGTGTGTCGCTGAACCCGCCCGTGTTGGCACATACGGCATGCACTTCGTTGCCCTCCTGAGCCAGCC
>CALAVC010000121.1 GCA_937892095.1 uncultured Bacteroidales bacterium
AAGAAATGACTAATTTCGAATTCGAAAGCGTTGCATTATCAACTTGAATTCTGCCCTAACTAACCATGATAAGTAAAAAAATTATAGCTCTTTTGTTCGTTAGTGCCTTGGCGATGCCATACGCCTCGGCACAAAAAAACAAAAGCAAGCAAAACGAAAAGGCCATCGAAGCCTTCGATATAGAGCGTGTCCGCGTAACCTCGCCCACGATATTGCGTGTCCAGCGTCTGGCAATGGACTACATTATGGGTCTCGATGCCGACCGACTTGCCGCCCCATATCTTCGCGAAGCTGGTCTGACACCCAAGGCCGAGCCATATCCCAACTGGGAGAGTACAGGACTCGACGGTCACATTGGCGGACACTATCTTTCAGCCCTCTCCTACATGTATGCTGCCACGGGCGACAAGCGCTTCAAAGAACGTCTCGACTATATGGTAGGCGAACTTCAGCGTGCGCAAGCTGCAACCCCCGAAGGCTTTCTCTATGGCATCCCGGGTGGCAACAATCTTTGGACACAAGTTGGCTTAGGCAATATAGATGCAGGTGCTTTTAGTCTCAACGGCAAGTGGGTCCCACTCTACAATATTCATAAGACCATGGCTGGATTGCGCGATGCTGCCACTTTGGGCAAAAATAACAAGGCCAAAGATGTGCTAATAAAAATGTGCCGTTGGTTCTCCGACCTCGTATCCAAACTTCCCGACGAAAAAGTTCAGCTAATGCTTCAGTCCGAACATGGCGGCATAAACGAAGTCTATGCCGACCTCTATAAGATGACTGGTCAGCGACGTTATTTGCAGTTTGCAAGGCGCATGACGCATAACGCCATTCTGACCCCACTTCTCGACCACGAAGACAAGTTGACAGGCATGCATGCCAACACCCAAATCCCCAAGGTGTTGGGCATAATGCGCATCGGTCAAGAAGACAAAGACGCTCAATTCATTTCAGCTGCCGACTACTTTTGGCAAAACGTTGTCGGTAAGCGTAGCGTTACCATTGGCGGACATAGTGTAACAGAACATTTCAACCCAACCAACAACTTCGTCTCGATGATTGAGAGCGAGCAAGGCATAGAGAGTTGCAACACCTACAACATGCTCCGACTAACTAAAATGCTTTTCCTCAGCAACCCCGATGTTGCCTATGCCGACTTCTACGAGCGTGCTATGCTCAATCATATCCTTTCGACAATCAACACAGTGCAAGGCGGTTTTGTCTATTTTACGCCCATGCGTCCCGGACATTATCGTGTCTACTCGCAACCACAAACAAGCATGTGGTGTTGTGTCGGGTCGGGCATTGAAAATCATAGTCGCTATGGCGAAATGATATATGCTCACAAGGCCGACGATGTGCTATATGTCAACACTTTCTTGCGTTCTACCCTCGACTGGAAGAGCAACAAAGTACAAGTGGAGCAAACTGGAGACTTCCCTTGGACCGAAAAGTCCGAGATAATCGTCCGTAGCAACTCTAAGAAGCCCAAGACGTGGACCCTTAAGATTCGCCGACCAGCATGGACCGATCAGATGACTGTTACAGTAGGTGGTGAGGTAACTCTTGCCACAGCCTCGTCCGATGGTTACTTCACCATCGACCGCGAATGGACTGGCACCGACACCGTCAGCCTATCATACCCCATGCACATGCAGGCCTTCGACCTGCCCGACAAGAGTGGCTACTACTCTTTTGTCTATGGTCCAATGGTCCTTGCGGCCGACATGGGTACAGCCGATCAAATAGGTCTGTATGCCGACGATAGCCGTGGTGGGCACATCGCTGCAGGTCCTAAAATGTCGCTCATCGATGCGCCTACCATCATACTCTCCGACGACTCCGACACGCCACTTAAACACGTCAGTCGCTCCGACGATGGCAAAGAATGGTTGCTCAGCGGTCTACGTCCCGAAAAATATGGTCAAATAAAACTTGTGCCTTTTGTCAGTCTCTCCGAACATCGTTATAGCGTATATTTTCGCACCCTCTCGCGTTCTCGCTACGACAAAGAACAAGAAGAACTTGCACGCGCCGAAGCCGAACGTATTGCTCTCGAAAAGCGCACAACCGACAAGGTAACCTGTGGCGAGCAACAACCCGAAACCGACCACCAATACAAGCAGACTTCTTCAAGTCAGGGCTTCGATGTCGACGGACGCCATTGGCGCGAGACTAAGGGGTGGTTCTCCTATACGCTCAAGACCACCGATGCTCGCCACATCGCCATAACCTATCGGCAGTCGCCCAATAGGCAAGGACGCATACTTTGCGACGACAATGAAGTGGGCACTCTCCTTATGGGCAAAGACGAACTCCGCACAGTCGAACTTGAGATCCCTCAAAATTCTGGCGAAATAGTCGTCCGTTTTGAACCACAAGGTGGCGATCGTAGTCCACGTATCTACGAAGTCCGCACCGTCCGATGACACCTCGTGCTTCCGAAATAAAACAGAGTGTTCTGTCGCTTGGCTCTCCAGCCCAAGCCGAACACTCTTTGCGCTTCTTCAAGGCTGGCAAAGGACAGTATGGCTATGGTGATAAGTTTTGTGGAGTCCGCAACCCCGAAGTCCGTTTGGTCGTCAAGTGTAGCAAAAACCTCGTTTCGCTCAGCGACATAGAGTCCTTGCTCGCCGACGACATCCACGAAGTCCGTCTTGTCGGTCTGCTGTTGCTCGTTGAGTTGATGAAAAATGCCGATCGTCAGCTCCGAAAGCCGAAGTCTGTTATGACAGATTTGGGAAATATAGAGAGTCTTGTCGATTTCTATCTCGCTCATGCCGAACGTGCCAACAACTGGGACCTTGTCGACCTTTCTGCTCCCTACACTCTCGGTCTTTATCTGACATACGATTCCGTATCAGAAAGTCGTAAACTCGCCATTCTCGATTCTCTTTCCGACTCCGACAATTTGTGGCGTCAGCGCATATCCGTTGTCAGTACACTAATGCCCATTCGCCATTATGATATTACCTATGCACTCCGTCAGAGCCTTCGTCATCTCCGTCACCCTCACGACCTCATGCACAAAGCTGTCGGTTGGACTCTGCGCGAGGTCGGGAAAAAAGACACAGATGCACTTCGTCAGTTCCTGACCGAAAATCTGCATTTTATGAGTCGCACTACGCTACGCTACGCCATAGAACGGCTCTCCGAATATGAACGACAAGAGTGGCTGAAAAAGTAAGAAAACAGACTCCAAATCCATTCGCCTATGCATAGCTTATCTACCATTGCAACTTTTCTTGTCGCTCTGTCAGTCTCTGCCCAAAACATTAATGGCTCATGGCACGGAGAATTGAATATAGGTTTCAGTAAAATACCCCTCGCTCTTAATCTACCTTCCAGTGGCAATCCTACTCTCGACAGTCCTATGCAAGGCGCAAAAGGTCTCTTGGTCGACGTTACCTACCTTTCGTCCGACTCGCTGTCTTGTCTTTTCCCTACCATTCGAGCCTCATATTCCGCACGTTTACACGATGGTGAACTGAAAGGCATTTTTGAACAAAATGGGTTTCAGTATGCGCTAAATATGAAGCCAGGCATGACCATTCTCTCGCGCCCACAGACTCCACAACCACCCTTCCCCTACAAGACAAAAGAAGTAACCTTTACAAACCCGAAAGCCGACATCTCGCTATCTGGCACACTAACTCTCCCCGAAGGTGCTAAGTGTGTGTTGCTCATGGTTACTGGCAGTGGCAATCAAAACCGCGATGAAGAACTTTTGGGTCATAAACCCTTTGCCGTTATTGCCGATCGTTTGGCACGTGTCGGCATCGCCACTCTGCGCTACGACGACCGAGCCGTTGGCAAGTCCATAGGTGGCAACAAATTTCCCAATCTTACAACTCAAGACAACTGTGACGATGCTCTTTCTGGCATAGAGTGGCTCCGAAACTATGGCAAGTTCAAGAAAGTTGGCGTTCTTGGACATTCCGAAGGTGGCACAATCGCTTTTATGCTCGGAGCTATGCAAAAAGTCGATTTTATCGTCAGCTTGGCTGCGAGTGTCGTTCGAGGCGATAGCGTGTTGCTCGAACAAAACAAATTTATGGGGCTCCAAGACCTGACTATCGAGCAACTTCGTCAAATGCCAACCCTCAAACAAGGTCTGTGGTTTCAATATTTTTTAGACTATGACCCTCGACCCGACATTCGCAAAGTCTCTTGCCCCGTCTTTGCTCTCAATGGCTCCAACGATGTTCAAGTCTTCGCCTCACAACATTTGCCAGCATTGAGACGTTCTCTCGCCAATAACAAGCATCATCTTATCAAGCAATACGAAGGTCTCAACCATCTCTTCCAACATTGTCAGCTTTGTTTACCCACTGAGTATGGTCAGATAGAAGAAACCATTTCCGAGGCGGTCCTTGCGTACATAATTTCTTGGGTCCAGCAAGTCTGTCAGTAGC
>CALAVC010000122.1 GCA_937892095.1 uncultured Bacteroidales bacterium
ATAATTTGGAAAGCCGGACGGAGTACGTTGCCAGTCGAGTTGTCTGCGCCGCTTACTTCGCCGTCAGCATCGCCAGCCTTTATCATAAGGCAACCGAGGTATAGCGGATCCTCAGCAAGCTTCTCGGCTTGTTCTTGTGTCATGCCTTTGTTCTTGCGAAGCTCGTAGAGTATGCCTGCATATTTTGCTTTGTCAGCATTATTCTTCGGGTCGACAATCTTTGCTTTGTCAAGGTTTTTGAGTCCCAAACGCTCTGCGTTTGCCTTTACATTGACCTCGCTGTCTATGAGTATGATGTCGGCAAATCCTTCTGCCAATACTTCATCTGCTGCTTTGAGTGTGCGCTCTTCATAGCCTTCTGGCAAGACGATGCGTCGCTTGTTAGCCGACGCTTTTTGTTTCAGTGCTTCTACGAAACCCATTTTGGTCTATATTCTTTTTTATTATTTGTGTTTGTTTTGTATTTTCTCTTTCAATACGTAAATCAATGCCCTTTGTTTCATTAATAAACGTAAGTGGAAGTCCTAAGCGAAGTTAATAATTTTATGTAGAACTTAGAATGAGTTTATTTTAGTACTACATATTTATCTTTATCGTCCCTTAAAATCTTTTGCTATTTGTTGCAAGTATGCCATGCCACTTATGGTGTCAGCATCTGTCGGGTCGTCAAGTCGCACATAGGCTTGTGCCTGATTGTCATACACGGCATAGTTGTTGGGTGTTACGTAGCCAAATCCGTCGACGAAATCAAAGAACGCAAATTGTGCTACCCCATTGTCCAAAAGATTCTTACTAAACAAATAGTCTTCTGTGTTTATACCCAGCTGACTAAGTAGCGTGCAAGCAATGTCGGTCTGACTGCCGTATGTCTTAACAAGGCTATCGCTTGGCAAGACTGCTCCACCTGTCAGTATCAGAGGTATGTTGAATTTGCGTCGGTCTGCGACACCCACATTTTCTGGTCCGCCATGACCATGGTCTGCCACAAGGACAAATACAGTGTTCTTGAACCATTCTTTTTGTCTTGCTGCACGCATAAAGTTTCCAAGACAACGGTCTGTGTATGCCATGGAGTTTAAGTATTTGTCTTCCAAGACTGTTTCCATCGGCACTGTGTACGGCTCATGACTGCTAAGCGTGAATATGAAGTCGAAAAACGGTTCTTGCTGGCGGTCCATGGTTTCCAGTAGTCGCTCGAAAGTATATTCGTCGTGTGCACCCCATTTGTCGCTCATTTGGTTGCTGTCGAAGTCGTCTTCGGTTATCACGTTGTCAAAACCTGCCATGTTGACAAGTGAATTGAAGTTGTTGAAGTTGAGGTCGCCACCATATACAAAAGTCTGGCTTTCATATCCTTCGGCGCGTAGTGAGCGTGCCACAAAAGGCAAGTTCTGCGTCTTCGATGGGTATTGTATCATACGGATGGTTGGCAAGCTCGGGTGCCCACACATAACCGCTGTTAGCCCCTTGCCACTGCGGTCGGCCGACGCAAAGAAATTGTCGAAATACACACCAGTATGCCTTAGGCTATCAATGTTTGGCGTTGCATTTACTCCTCCGAGGTAGCTAATGCCATGTGCCGAAAAGCTTTCGAGCAATATGACAACAATATTTGGGCGGCTACTGCTAAAAATGTGCGGAAACGTTCCGCTCTTTTTGTTTAGGTTTGCCATTATGTTGTCCAACTTATTGTCCTCCACGAAGTGGTATGTCATTTCGGTGTTGCCCAGTCGTTTGAGTGAATACATAAAGTTCCACACAGGGTTTATGGCAATGTGATTGGCAAATATGTTTTTGCTAAAAAACGCTCTGCCAGTATTGAGAGGTGCAATCCCCACACCGCCGCGAAGTGGGATTATCAGCAGACCACCAATAACGAGGGTCGCCACGCATGTCAGGATTTTGTTTAGTACTTTGTTCTCGGTCTCGTCGGTTGTTGCGCTTTTGCTATAGACAAGCTTGCCGACGCGTCTGCCAAGTCGCACGCACGTAAGTAACATTGCCGTTGCCATTAGTCCGCATAGCACGATGTATAACACTTCAAACCACGTCTCGGTAGACGCAAAAAGTAGCGATGGCTTATCGGCAAGCATAAGTAGTGAGCCAGCGTCTACATGATGGCTCCACGCGTTGTATGTGACGGCTTCGGCGGGTAAGAGAAATATGATTATTGCTCCCAATATTGCGTTTATCCACATGGCCGTTGTCAGTATTCTTCTGACCGCAATAAACCACAATAAAATTGCTGTTAGAGCACAAGTTGCTATCGATATGTAGGCCCAGATACTAACGTCAAAAATCAGTCCTTGTATGCAGGCTCTGTTTATTTCGCCAAGTGGCAAGTCGACAGCTTTAATAGAGTTGACGCAGACAAAAATTATTCGACCGAGCAAAAATACCAAACACCAAAAAATGAGCATTGCAACCGTGTGTAACGCAATTGCTTTAAGGTCTGTTGAATTAAACTTTTTCATTGTTACTTGTGTAACTTTCTTGTCTTATATGATTGAAAATAAGTGCTTTACCGACCACTTAGGCGTCGCCAGTTGGTGCTAAGCGTAATGCTATTTAGGCTTCCTGCCACGTGGTAACGATTGTGTGCGTATTGCACTTCTATGTTCGATATTTTTAGGCCTAAGCCCCAAGAGATTCCTGCCATGCCACCCGTCTGACTACTTCGCAGTTCGCGTCGGCGACGTTGGTCATAGCCCAACCCAAAGTAAAACGATTTGACAGGCGTGAACTCCAATCCCCAAATGGTATGACGAAAGAAATTGTCGACTCCGTTGAGCTTTTTACTCGATGTGCGCAAGTCCCATTTCGTCAGGTCTTTTAGCGTAAAAAGAATCCTAAAAGGTGCATTCTCGGCTTTGTAGCACACCGTGGTGCGAATGTCGAATGGTATCTTACTGTGGCTCTCGTCGCCACTATAATTCTTTATTATTCCGCCTGCGTTGCGAAATACGAGTCCTGCCTTAAGTCTTCCGTCTGCTCCGCTTATGTCTGCTCCAATGTCCAGTGCTAAGCCTATTGCCGTCTCATTGTCCATCGTGCTAAACATAGGTTTCAGTGTCGCGCCAAGCATTAAGCATGGTGCCATTCTCCGACAATACGTCAGGTAAAAAGCTGTTTCGCGTGCGCCAAAACTTCCAAGTTCGTTGCCCTCTTCGTCGGTGCGCACAAAGTCGCCATAGCCCGCAAACTGAATGCCCAAAGCAAACGTGCCAAGCCCCTTTACGTTGTGTGCCGTTGCTGCTGAGATGTATTTTATTCCGTCGGCCACTGGGGCTATGCCCAAGTCTACCGAACCGCTTATGCTGTCCGAAACCACGGCTGGGTTATGAAACGTGCCAGCTGCTGTAGCTACGGGCGATGTGGCGTGTAATCCACCCGTCGACACAAGTCGCGATAGTTGTGGCACGTCGAGAAATTGCATTATGTCTGCCGGCTTTCGTTGGGCATTGCAACCCAACAAGGACAGCAAACCCACACTCAACATCGCAAATTTTTTCTGACAAGTGTTCATAATGTGCACAAATTTACTTTGTTTTTCAAGATTACTACTTATCAAAACTTTACAAAATACAGCGAGAACTTGCCCCACAGTAATATTCTAATTGAACGTCTTTTGAAAAACAGTCTTTCAAAAGGTGTTCAATTGTGCCTACGTATACAAAAAAAGTCTCACCCATTCTTTCGGGTAAGACTCTCTTTTCTGTCGATTTTTGTGTTGTTCTTTTGTTGATGTAGGGGGCTTCGATTCTGCCTGTGGGTAACAATCCTACTCGTCTTCGTTGCCAAAAATGTTGGTTGCACCAATGGCGCACATCACCACAAAAGGCAAGAATGTTACCGCTTTAAGTGTGGTCATAATTATTATTCCCATACGAGGTTAGGTTTTTGTTGAGACTTTTCGCTTATGCTTATTCTCTATTACGCCAAGGAGCTTTTCTCAGTTTATTAATTTGTGTGTCATTTCGACCATAAATGGAGGTCAAATGTTAAAGTGTTTTTCAATTATTAATTAATGTTTATTAATTTCGCTGATGTTAAGAAAACTAACGTATATATGGAAAATGATTTTATTAACTTTTTTAGCAAGACTCTGCTCACTGCGGCTTTCTTCGCCACAGCTCTTGTAGGAGCGAAGGCAGACGATGCTACTTTCCGAGACATAAAGGTCGACCTTACTAATGGCAACCTAATCGAGGAAAGCGAAAAGGTGCAGTGGACCAGTGTCCAAATGGGCATATCTGTTGCCGAAGATGGCACCCTATCTCGTGTGGCAAGCGATGCTACCGATGCCGCATGTGTCATTAAGGGTAAGTGGCACTCCGACCAATATGGTTGGGCAGGTCTTGAAGTCTCTGTCCCAGTCGCAGGTTGCGTAAAGGTAACCTATGGTCTTGGTGCATTGGGTAGTGATGTGACCATAAAGAATGGTGATGTTGTCGTAAAGACGTTCAGCACCAAGGGCGACCAGTGGTCTGCGACCAATTCTGATCGTGTCGTGTCGGTCTACTACAAGGGCGAGGCCACTACCCTCACCTTTACTGGTGGAAGCTATTCCGCATATTTTGCTGTCGAGGCAGTTGACGAAAGCGATGTCCCCTCGGCAGTCAACATCTCTTTTGCTAAGGACGATGATGTTGTTGGTGTAGTTCCTTCTGCAATGCAGTCTATTGGCATTGGCGAAAAAGTTACTTTGCCAAGCAACTATACGCTTTATGTCGAAGGCAAGACCCTCACAGGATGGTCCGATGGCACAACGACATATCCCGTCGGTTCTGAATATACAGCTCCAAATGACGATGTCGAGCTAAAAGCTGTCTTCACTGACAACGCTGTTAGCCTCTCCGACCGTCAGACCGAAGTGGCTATCAAGTGGGATTTCCAACGTAAGAATGGTGCCCCCACCATTAGCAATCAGAACAATACGGGCATCTATGTCGCTCAAGCCAATGTCGACGGTAACATTATCGATGTCAAGCTCGATTTCGACACCAACAACGGTGGTAAGCTAACAACCAACAATGACGATTGGGTCCAAATAAACAAGGGTACAAAAATAACAATCCCAAGTTGTAAGGGTGCAGTCGTTTCGGCTGAGTCTTATATGGCTTTTGGCACCGAAGGAGAGACTGCAACAACCATCGATGGTCAGACCGACTACACTTCTTCTACATCGTTGAGCTACACCATCGCTTCATCTTCCGAAACGATAGACATAGCTGTTGGTAGTGATATAGGATACATTAAGTATTTTGCTGTTTCTTTGCCCTATGTAGAGCCCGATTATACTGGCAAGGTCTTCAATGATGAACTTGTTACTATCAGCTGGCCTTTTGCCTCTACTTCTACACTTACAGATTGGACGTCTTCTGTGGCAGGTGCCATCTCTGTTGCTTCAACAGATTGGGGTACAGCAACTATCAATGTCGGTAGCCGTACCAAAGACCCAGATGAAGGTCTTTCATTTATTACGTTCGATGATGGTGGTAACACAAAACTTCATTGGTATCTCAAACCTTCAAAAGGTTTGACCTTTACACCAACCACAATCAAAATGTATGTCCAACGTTTTGGAACCAACAAAGAAAATGGTGTCGTTGTGTCTGCCAATGTCGAAGGTGAAGAGTCCGTTGTTCTTGGCACGTACACTGCACGTCGTGCAAACTGGGCCGATTCAGCGGAGCTTAAGCAATTTAATTGGTCTGCTATTCCTGCAACACTTGTCAATGAAATCGTTCTTGAGCTAACAGCAGAGCAACAAGCGGCTCTTGCTTCTGGCGAAGGTCTTCATTTGTATGCAACCACGGGTCTTGCCAGTGGCAAAGCTGGTGGTTTTGCCGATATTCGTGTAATAGGTAAGATGAATGGCACTATTGCTGCAGTCGAAAAATGTAGTCTGAGTGTCTCTGCGAATATCGAAGAAGGGGGGGCTGCAACTCGTTACCCCGATTCTGATATTTACGAAAAAGGAACAGACGTTACTCTAACCGCAGCTCGCAATTTCGGCTATCAGTTCCTCAATTGGACCAATGCAGCAGGCGACGTAGTCTCTACCGATGCCAAGTTTACTCTTACTCTGACTGCCAACAGCGTCCTTACTGCCAATTTCGAGAAAATAAACACCTACGAACTCGACTACTCTGTCGAAGGTGCTAACCTATATATGGTACAACCATCGGTAGCTCCGACAGTTGTCGATGGCAAGAATATGTACGAAGAGGGTACTGTGGTCGGTCTGACAGCCAATAGCTATAGTGGTCTTGTTCAGTTCACCGACTGGAGCAATGGTCAGACTGCTGGCTACATCGAACTCACCATGGATGCCGATAAGTCAATAGTTGCTAACTACACCACTTCCGACATCATCGCAGGTTGGGACTTCTACAATAAAGGTAACTGTGGTCGCCTCGCCGACTATTTTGCGCAAGACAATGACGCAGCTTCTTTCAACCTCGTCAAGATTGCCGACGGCTCTCCCGCATCTTGGCTCGACAAGAGCACCGTGGCTGCTGGTGGCTACGAAAGTATGAAAGGTGCAGCCGTCAATTGGACTACTGGCTCTGCAAGTGGCGATGTCGGCAACTACCAATGGCTCATCAAGGCTAATGCCGAAGCTTTCACCGACATTAAGCTCCAATTCGACATGCTCTATAACTACAATTCTTACACCGTCTACAATGTAGACTACTCCGTAGATGGTGGCGAAAATTGGGTAAATGTCGGTTCGGTAACTATGTCGGGTGTAAAGGCTGTTGCCAACTTCGATGGGTCTCTTCCCGAAGGTGCCAACAATGCTGCAGATTTGCAGATTCGCATCACCCCTGACAAGTCTTCGTCTGTCGATGGCACTGCAAGTGCCAACGATGGCAACGCCATTGCTATGGTCTTCCTCACTGGCTCGCCCAAGCTTGTTAACGATGGCGTAGCACCAGTGCTTGTCAAGTCTGTTCCAGCTGAGGGTGCCAACACGGCTTCAGCTTCTGGTAAGATTGTCCTGACATTCGACGAACGCGTCAAAGTTGCCGATGGTGCCACAGCAAAGCTCGGCGACCTTATTATCGAACCATCCGTTGCTGGCAAGACTATAACCTTTAGCTACAAGGGTCTCCAGTACAGCACAGAGTATACCTTTACTCTCGCTGCCAACTCCATTGGCGACCTAACTGATAATATGCTTGCTAGTGACATTGCAATCAAGTTCTCTACTATGACCAAGCCTACGGTCACTCGTGGTCTCTACGATTTTGTTGTGCCTACCGATGGTTCAATCACCGAAGCTCTCAAGGCTGCCAACAATCGAGACGACAAGTCGGCACGCTTCCGCATCTTTGTGCTTAACAGTAGTGAACCCTATGTATTTGAGTCTAATGGTAAGACGACGGGCGGCGATGGAAACGAATACGACGATCCTCGCTCCTATCTCACGGCTCCAAACGTCAGCTTCATCGGTGAAAGCATTGAAGGTGTTGTCATCACCAATGTTACCCCCGACGCTACTTGGAATAATGGCTTTGGTGCTGCTTGTCCACTCGAAGGCATAGGCAAAGGTGATGTGCTCATCATCAACAGCTCAGCGACCAATACCTATTTCCAAAACTTGACCATCAAGACCTCTATGGGCGATGCCCACGGCAGAGACATTGCGCTTAACGACCAAAGTAACAGAACAATCTTCAAAGACGCTTGTCTATGGGGGTATCAAGATACTTATGTGTCTAACAACAGCAACGGTAAGTTCTACTTCGAAGGTGGTGTCCTTCGTGGTCGCACCGACTTCCTCTGTGGCAAGGGCGACGTCTACTACAATCAGGTTACTCTCCGTCAGGTAGCCAGTGGCTATTTGGCCGTTCCCTCTGTACCCAAGAAGTATGGCTACATATTCCAAAGCTGTAAGATAATTGGCGATGCCGATGGTGTCAACGGCACGTATACTCTCGGTCGTCCATGGGGCAGTGGCACTCCCATAGCACTCTTTATCGACACCGAAATGGAAGTCGCTCCGTCTGCCATCGGTTGGAACGAGATGAGTGGTGGCTATCCTGCACGCTTTGCAGAGTACAATTCGCATCTATCTTCTGGGACTGTTGTCGACCTCTCTGGTCGTAAGACAATTTTTGCAGATGACAAACCCAACAACCCAATCCTTACAGCCGAAGAAGCAGCTGCCTACACTCTCGATGTCGTAATGGGTCAAGACGATGATTGGAACCCAACACTCTACACCGAACAAGCTCCCGTTGCTTCTGGTCTTGTTCTCGACGAAACCACCAATGTCCTCTCGTGGAACGGCTCCGATTACGCTCTTCTCTACGCCATTACAAAAGATGGCAACGTAGTTGCTTTCACAACCGAAGAGTCGTACGACCTCTCGTCCATCGAAGGCAATGCCGATGCTCAAAAATGGGGCATCCGTGCAGCTAACGAAATGGGTGGTTTGGGCGAAAACGTCATCCTTGGCGAAGAACCTAACAACGAAACTTCGCTTGCTAACGTCATGGCTGCCGACAAGCAGATTCTTTGTGTCGAGATATTCAACCTCGCAGGTCAGAAACTTTCAGTTCCTGCACGTGGCATGAACATTGTTCGCACAATCTATGCCGACGGCTCCACCGATAGCCAGCGCATGATAGTTAAATAAGAATCATCGTTCATGTAAATATAGGCGGCTTGTCACTCGTGTGGCAAGCCGTTTATTTTATGAATGCATAAAATTTTGAGACATAGTCCTCGCCTCGTGCGAGGATTATGTCTCAATTCTTAAACGTGTTAGCTCTTAGTAAACAATCATAGATATGATGTAGGCCATTAGTGTCGAAACAACAATGTGTATAAGACCAGGCATCATAAATGAGTGGTTGAGTAGATATTTGCCTATGACTGTTGTGCCAGAGCGGTCGAAATTTACCGTTGCTATGTCCGAAGGATAATTGGGAATGAAAAAATATCCGTAAACCGATGGCAAGACGCCCAACAAAACAGGTCCGGGAATTCCAAGGGAATATGCCAGCGGCAACATGGCTACGACAACAGCTCCTTGCGAATTAATCAGAACCGATACTGCAAAGAAAACAAGTGCTATCGACCACGGATAATCAGAAACAACCGAAGTGAGTACTGCTTTCAGCTCCGTCATGTAGTTAGAAAAGAACGTATCGGCCAACCATGCAATTCCATAAATAGCAACAACTGCAACCATTCCTGATTGCCACACTGGACCACCAACAGCCTTCTTTACGTCAACTTTGCAAAATATAATCATAAGTGCAGCTGCACTTATCATGACAATCTGAATAACTATATTCATAGCAAGTGGCTTCTGGTAAATCTCTGTCATGCCAAAAGCCTGAATGCCCGATTTGACAAGTTGCTCTGGAGATATGCTCGTCCCTTCTGCTATGCTGACTGCCGTCGCACCTTTGACTGCTCGTAGTGTGTCATAACTTGGTAGCGCATTCTGAAAGATTGCAAAAAAGACTATTACGCATAGCGCACCCAGAAATATGAATACTGCGTTTTTGGCCGATTGTGGAATCTCGCGGTCGAGTGTTGTTGCCGAACCTCCGTATATATACTTGTACTGTTCAGGATCTTGCAATTTTGCCTGAAACTGTGGGTCTTTATCAAGATCCAAACCCCTATGGTACGATGCTGCAGCCGCTGCCATAAGACCGCATATACATGCAGGAATTGTTACCATGAGCACCTGTGGAATTGTTATGTCAAAGCTGTTCGCATTCGAAATGCTAACAAACGCCACAACAGCTGCCGCAATAGGAGAACACGTGATGCCAACCTGAGATGCAATGCTTGCCACGCCACACGGACGTTCTGGTCGAATACCCTTTTTTAGTGCTATGTCGCAAATTATTGGCATGAGTGTATATACCACATGCCCTGTTCCGACAAGCACAGTCAAGAAAAATGTACACAGCGGTGCCAAAAACGTTATTCTGTCAGGGTGTCGACGCAACATCTTCTCTGCCAGTTGGATAAGCCAATCCATACCTCCCGATGCTTGCATAATACCTGCGCATGTTACTGCCGCTATGATTATGTATATCACATCCGTTGGTGGCGAACCGGGCTTAAGTCCAAAGCCAAAGACAAGGAGTGCAATGCCAATACCAGAAATGGCACCAAGCGCCAACGAACCATAGCGAGAGCCAACCCACAAGGCCCCAAGCACTATGCCAAGTTGCAAAATGATAAAAAATGTATTAAAAAAAGGATTAGAAAAAATAAGTTTTCCTATTGCTTTACTATTATTAGGAATTATTTTTACTGCTTTGATGCAGTCATCATCAGCTATGACTGGATTAATTATAGTTATGGTTCAAAGCAAAACTATGGAAATGTCTCATGCTCTTTTTATAATTTTAGGATGTAATATAGGTACATGTGTAACAGCACTTATAAGTACAATCGGTACAAGTGTTAATGCTAGAAGGACAGGTCTTATTCATTTAATGTTTAATATTTTTGGAACTATTTTATTTACTATTGTCGTTTGGTGTGTTCAAGATTATATCGTCAAATTTTTGGAAATAGTTACCTCTAAGCCAGCAATGCAGATCGCTTGGTTCCATGTCTTTTTCAACATAATAACAACTCTGATATTATTGCCTTTTATTAATGTTCTTGTTTTTATATCTTGCAAAATAATCATCTTGAGCAGATTTAGCTAAATCAAAACTACCGGCTCCATTAGGAAAGATTCTACAAGCATCATGCATTTCTTTTGTTCCATCTATAGAGATACTATAGCTCATATGATTTCTATAAGTATATAATAAATCTTGAACATCCTCATTAAAATAAATAGTTCCATTAGAGGAAATAGAAATCATGAAATTTTCTG
>CALAVC010000123.1 GCA_937892095.1 uncultured Bacteroidales bacterium
TGCCAGCCCCCGTAAAGGCTATGGCATGTTTTGAGTCTTTCAACACGCGAGCAACTTGTTCTATCGTTTGGTCTATGTCCGGCATTGTTTTCATGGTGCTATTCTATTTCTTTCAGATTATACTTGCGACTTCCCATGCCAATCTTCTCAGCATGCTCAATGGTGTGTATGCCATGGCGTGTGCTTATGCGTTCCATTAGTGGAGCGTTGTCGTTGTCGGCTGTCGGGTTTGTCATGCCAAACACCATGTCTATGCATGCTTGGTCGACAGCCACAGGGTCGAGCGATGCCATGATGCCCATGTCTTTCAGTTTGACGGGCTCAGGCTTATCTACGCAGTCGCAGTCGACAGACATGTTGTTCATGATGTCAATGTAGACAATGTTGCCATTAAACTTGTCGGCAACCGATTGTGCCGCAGCTGCCATCGATTCGAGGAATCCATCTTGATTCTCTACGTGGTTCCACAAGTCTTCGACCACTTGCTGATAGCCAGCACTGTGTATGTTGGCTTTGCCGTTGGCCGATGCTACGCCTATCGACTGATTTTTTAGCACACCGCCAAAGCCTCCCATCGGGTGACCTTTGAAGTGCGCAAGGTTTATCATGAAGTCGTAGTTCGAAAGGTGTTTGCCAACGATGTTATATTTTATCCACGTCGTATCGCGAACGGGAATCTGCATTTCGCCTTCCTCGTCCATCAAGTCTACTGTGCCGATAGCCTCAAATCCGTGCTCGCGAATCACTTGGCGATGTTCCTCAAATGTGGTCCTTTTGCCAGCGTAGGCTGTATTACATTCCACAAGAGTGCCATTGACTTTCTTGACGAGCTCGCCAATAAGTTCGGGCTTTAAGTAGTTGTTGTTGCCTGCTTCGCCTGTGCTTATTTTTACGGCTACGCGCCCTGTGGCAGGTCTGCCCAATGCCTCGTATATTCTTATTAAACTCTCGGGGCTAATGGTTTTGCCGTAGTAAACCGTTGGGAGGTCGTTTGGAGTTGCCTCAACAGTTTTTTTCTCCGTCGTCTCTGTCTGCTGACTTGCCGACGAACACCCAACTGCAATAGCCATAAGAATTGTGGCTTGGGCTATGCAGAAAATCTTTTTCATAGTCTGTATTTTTTTTAGAATTTGAACGACAGACCCAACGAAACGAGTTGATACTTGTCCCAAGACACTTCTGCATTTACGCCAAAGAACGACGTTACCATATATCGACAGCCTGCAACAAGTGCTGGAGCCACGACATCAGTATCAGTCTCTTTATCGCTATATTTTACGCCATCAGCTGAATATTCATACTTGGCTTTGTTGATGTCAACAAACAAGAAGTTGATGCCAGCGTATGTGTCAAGTTGTGGGATGAATGCGTAGTGCAGAGTGCCACGTGTGCCAATGCGTACGCGCGACAAGTCGACACCATTGGTTGAGCCAGCTTGAAAGCCCAGCAATACGCCTGCCGAAATGGTACCTTTGCTGTTGATGACGTTCATGAAGCCGTATTCGCCCAGCAAGCCAACACCATTGAGCATTGTGTTGTCGACGCATTTTGAGTCGAAATCGCTTGCGCCCATCACCCAGTTGACGTTTATTGATACGTCGCCTTTTTCAAATTGGCTTTGCGCATTGACTGTTGCCGAAGTTGCTATTATTGTTAGCAAGCTAAACAAGAATTTTTTCATTTTCTTCTATTTGAGTATTTGCTCTATTGTATTTGCTAATTGTTCGCCTCTGAGGTCTTTGGCTACAATTTTTCCATTTTTGTCGACCAAGTAACACGAAGGAATTGAACGTACGTTGTAGAGTGCAGCTGCCGAGCTACGCCAACCTTGTAAGTCCGACACGTGAATCCAATCCATTCCGAGCGACCTTATGGCGTCTGTCCACGACTTTTTGTTATTGTCGAGCGACACGCCAACTATTTCAAAACCTTTGGCATGATATTTTTCGTACGCTGCTTTTACGTGTGGCATTTCGGCTCGGCATGGCCCACACCACGATGCCCAAAAGTCTATCAGTGTCAACTTGTTTGTCTTCACTATGTCAGACACTTTTTGCTTTTTGCCGTCAGGTGTCGGCAAGCTAAAGTCAGTAAACTGTTTGCCGACCTCCGAATTCATCATTCTGGTAGTCTGCGCTTTAGCTTCGAGTATGCGTTGGCAGCCGGGAGGCGTTGGGTTCTGCTTGCTTAGCAACGAAAGTAGGCTTGCGCTTTCCGTTTCTGGTAGTCTGTTGTAGTACATCTCGAGCAACATATCTGCAATCTTTGTTGTATGATTTTCGCGTATGTATGTTGCAATTTCTTTGGTCTGTGTCTTGCCCAAAGAGTCTATGGCTAAAGCCATTTTTCCTCGTGTTTGCGCATCGGTATTGGGATTTTGTAACGCTCGGCTCAATTGCATTTGTTGCGCATATATTTCTTGTGTTCTTTGGCTTATCTTGCGCCATGCATAATAGTTTGGAGAGCCACTTACTGTGGCATGTCGCGTAGGGTCTCGATGAAGGATGACTTCTTGTATGCCGCTTTCGAGCACTATGTCGCTACCTACTATTGGCTGACCATTTTTTATGGCAAGTAGAAAAGCCACCTGTGCACCATCTATGTTGCCACTGAATGTAAACTTGCCACCTCTAAAAGTTTCTGTGTCAATTGGGGTTAAGTTTTGTCCGCGTGCTATGGCAAGTATTATTGTGTCTCCATTTGCTGTGCCGTCCAGAGTGCCGTTTATGGTATAAGTGTTACTTGTGTTTTTTTGTGCCGAAGTCAGAAGTGCAACGCAAAATAACGATACGACAGATATTATGTTCTTCATGCGTGTTCTTTTTTGTCTGCAAATGTAAAAATAATAAAAGGTGCAAAGTTTTTATTACCTTGCACCTTTTTAGTGATACCGGAGGGATTCGAACCCCCAATCTTCTGGGCCGTAACCAGAGGCATTATCCAATTGTGCTACGGTACCATCCTTGTTTTTAACGTTGCAAAGGTACATCTTTTTTTACTTATTGCAAGTGTTGTGCCAAAAAAACTTATAAATATTTTTCTGACGCCTTAAAAGGATATGCCTGCATGTGCCGAAATAGCATGGTGTATGTCTTTTACGCCACTTGTCTTTTCGGCAGTCATCTCGTAGCTTAGCACTGCGTATATGCTCCTTATGTGCTTTATGTCGAAATAGTCTACTCTTGGTCTGAAGCCCCACGACATAAGCCGAGACGTTTGGTGTGCATAGTCAGCCGTTAGCATATCGTAGTCAAGTTGAAACACTTGTGAAGGTCGAATGTCAATTTTCTTATGCTTGTTCTCGCTACGTCCTCTTGCAAAAACGTCTGCCGAAAACATATACGGTTTGGTATTCATCGTGTGTGCCGTGCGAAATATCAGAGTACGCATAAGCGGCGATGTTTTCACATCGCTTCCCGAGCCACTGTGCTTCGTGTGTACAAAGTCGTGTTCCAAACGGAAAATTATGTCGACTTTGTGTAGTAGTGGGTTGGCAAACGAAATACAGACGTCGCCTACTGAGTGTATACTTTTTTCACTATAATTTTTTACTTCGGCAATTTGCTTGTAGTTCCCCACATTTGTCCCATACACAATCTCAGTTCCGCCAACTTTTGCCAGTTTACTGCGCAAATGTGTTCGTATGTTCGAAAAAATTAGCTCACATTGCTGAGTGTTACAACCATCGATTGTTAGTTCGTTTGTTTCTTTGGTGTTGATGACAATATTTGTCTTGTCGGGTAAAAGTTTTTCTATTTTGCTATGCCCAGTTTGTATGCCTATCTTTGTTTTTCCACCAACTTTAAGTGTTAGCCCACCACACACGCCACGACCCTTATATGCTGCGTCATCGTTCGACTGCGAAAAACGATGGTAGGTGTTGCCAAGTCCTTCCATCTGGTATATTATTGTTGTTCCTCCGTAGGCGTTGAAAAATTTAATGTTTTGCTCTTGGGCATATTTGTTTAGCTGGATGTAGAGTCCAACTCCTAAATCGTCTGAAAATGAGCGACTTATGCCTAAACTTGCTTTGGCCAGTAGTGAATTGTTTTTAGGGCGTGGGTCAGATTCTCTGTGTTCAATAGAGCTACTATATCCTATTTGCACTCCATAGTTGAAGTGTTTAGCCTCTCGCGAAAAACCAGCTTGGAAGCCGTATGCCTCCCTTTTAAGCGAACCACAAACAGTGTCTGCAACAACGTATGGTGCAACGATTCCATAGTCCGAAGTCTCGTTCCACTGTGCGTCTAATCGTTCGCCGTGTTGGTAATTTACGTTTCCCCAAGTGGTTAGCGAATCAGAAATGTTTTGTGCCATGTCGGCTGCAGCTTCAGCACCTCTATATCCGTTGCCCTCTTGCTTGTGCAAGCTCACGACATTGTCGCGTGTGGGTGCATAACGAGCCACATCTTGTAGTCGTGGTACTATGCCACCTTTTGAGCTACCATAACCTGCGCGTATATTCGACCTGTTCCAACCATATAACTCGTTCCGTACCGATGGATTGGCAAAATACGTATATCCCTCAATGTCAAGAATTTCCTCGGTCTCTTCCCTAAATATTTCGAGCGAATAGGTTTGTTGTCCTTTGCCATTTTGTGCCAAAAGATTATGGTTGTACGTCGCAACCGCCAATAACAGACAACCAAGTATTTTCGCTCTGAGTTTCATTTAATCTGTTTAGAAAAATGTAGTACAAAGAGCCACTCTCTTTGTACTACATTGTATTTTGAGTTAAAATTCGTAATGTGGATTGGCTTCGACAACCTCAAAGTCATTGGCAGAGTCATCTGTATCGACGAAAGCTCCGTCTACAACCTTACGACGAGCAGCTTTGCCAAGGCGATTGGCATCTTTACCCGATTCGCCAAGCGAAACATAGCTAGTCTCGATGGGGTTGCCATCCAAATACCATGCTTTTTGTCCTTCGGTGTCGCCAGGTGCCAAGCATACAAAGTCTGCAATCCACGAGTTTGGAATATAGTAATAGCTATTCGTCATCGTTTTTACAAGTTCACCAAAAACGAACAAATAGCTATAGTCGTATGCGTAACATTCAATGAATTGTTCGGCTGACATGTTGTCGGGTAAGAAACAAATTCCAAAGCTTGTGTTTCCTTGCTTATTGGGTAGCCAGATTGTTGCCGATTTCTTATACATGTTTGTCAAGTTTGGCGTTTCTGTGTCGGTATCCTGATTTCCCTTTGTCTCGTCGTACCACTCAAAGTCGGCTTCCGAAAGGTCCCAAGAGTTGACATTGTCTGCAGTGTGGTCTTTTGCCACGTCGCATATCAAGATGCTTTCTCCGGGTGCAACGGGGTGCTCTTTACCAGAACCGGGTATTTGATATAGTGCGCCCACTACGACAGATTCTTTGCGATAGTCTGGTGTCAGTTCGTTGCTATAGTCGTTGCCCGAAGTCCAACCAGATTCAAAAATACACAATCCATCGGCATACAATGTGTCTTTGCCTGTGTTGAAAATTCGAAAATATTGGTCGCCATTGTAGCTTGAGACTCCTTCAGGTAGCACACTCGACAATCCGACCTCTACAATTTTGAAGCCACTTGTCTGCGCAATCGGCACAAACGTTATGTCGCTTAGTTGCATGCTTCCGCCCGATACAACCACATTCTGCACGACAGCGCGTAGCGTGATGGCTTCTTCTTTTTCGCCAACCTTCTGTGTGCCTTCCGTCGTCAATACTATGTCGTATAGTCCGTCGGCCAATACTATCGTGCTTGTCGAGTCAAGTTCGAAAGTCCTCACTTCGCCTGTCGTCGTGTTGGTTGCCGTTACCTTTGTTGTGCTGCTTGTGCTTTCAT
>CALAVC010000124.1 GCA_937892095.1 uncultured Bacteroidales bacterium
CTCTTTCCCTACACGACGCTCTTCCGATCTGCTCTCTGTCTTTACAATTCCCACGGCAAGTATTGTCTCCGTTGGTATATCTATGGCCACAAAGTCCTCGTCAGCATCGTTAATCAGCTTTGCAAGTGCTTGTCGTAGCAAAGGGTGGGGGTCGTATACTGCTATCTTTATCATCTGTCGTCTAAGTGTTTGGGGTCGCTCGGTCGCAAATATAAAATTTTAGGGCAATCAATTGCTACGGCTCAAGAATAGTTTTTATGTTGCGTATGTTCTGGCGTATCTCTTTTAGTGGCTCGCTTACGGTCGTTACCACCTGATCTCGTAGCTTCTGCGGATTAAAACGATGTGCGTCGTAATAAGACTTTGACGGAACTGCCACTTTCAGTGCCATCGGCTCTGCTTCTATCGTGCAATATGGTGGGAATATGACTGGCTCTCCATCTACGTGTCCCATTAGCTCTTCGCTGTTGTGCAGCTCTATTTTTTTGCTACGTATCATTTCGTCATACTTGTTGTTCGCTATTTGTTGGCTCAGTAGCGAAATGACAAGCGATGGTATGGCCGTGTTAGGAAATTCAGACACTATGCAAACGTCTATTAGTCCGTCGTCCATGCGTGCTTGTGGAGCTATGTGTATGTCGTTGCCCCATTGCGACGAATTGGCAAAGCTTATCAAAAAAGCCTTCCGACTATATATGTGTCCATCTATGTCCAACACGTATTCCTGTGGTTCGTAAGCTGGAAATTCTTTGGCAATGAGGTTCATATATTGCAGTGGACCGCGACGCTTCTTGTTTGCAAAACCATGACTTATATATGCGTCAAAACCCACGCCCGCCACGTTGAGCGACACGAATCTATTCTCAGCCGTCTGATATTCTGCTTTCGACGACGATATTCTCATAATGTCTATTGTGCGAATCTCGGGATCGCCAACCACCTCTGTGGCCATCGTCGTGCGTAGTGGGATGTCCAGCTCCCGAGCCAGCCCATTGCCCGAACCGCAAGGTATGATACCAAGTGCCGTAGAGCTTCCAATAAGTCCGCACCCCACTTCGTTGACTGTCCCATCGCCACCAACTGCCACCACAATATCTGCTTTGTCTCGATATTCTTTCGCAATTTCTGTTGCGTGCCCTCGGTGTGTGGTCCGAATAATCTTAATGTCTGTGGTCGATTTGTCCGTTTGCGCCAATATGTTGTCTTCTATAACTTTCTTTTTCCCTACTCCCGAACGTGGGTTGACAACGTATATAATCTTCTTTTTAGTCATCGTAAATCTGTTCTTGTTAGTAGTTTTCTGCTGGCCAATTGACGTAGCTATACACAAAACTTGTGCTCACAGTGTCGCCATAATGGTCAATACGCTTCACGAGCATACTAATCCTCTCCTTCGTGCTATCCCGAAGACAATTAATCGGCACACTAATGTGTCGATTAATGTAATATACCGAGTCTGTCCTATGCCTCGATAAGCGAAGCCAAAACACTTGTCCGTCAAAATCTTCTTCTTTGTCCATTGTCGTGTCGCGCACGAGGGCTATGAAGTCGTCTTCGTGTCCGTCAGAAGCAGGGTAGGTGAGCATAGCCTCGAAGAAGTCGTTCCGTTGCCAGTCGCGAGTTATGTGGACGTTCTGCGCGTAAAATCCTTCTGCGCTGTGGCTGTTGGCAATGTCTTCAGCGCTCGTCTGTGTGCTGTCTGTAAAGACAATCTCGCGCCTCAAATCCGATGATATGTCATTAAAATATGCCACGTAGCGATTATATGTCGTGTCGCCATCTTCGCGCCATGCACTGCATATAAAATACACTCTGTCGCCCTCCCGCACGGCCGAGAGTTGTGCCGAGTCTGTTGCCGTCAGTGTCCTTTCATAATAGTGTATAGCCACTGCCGTGTCGTTTTTCTCCACCGTGCCTATGCCACTAAAATTCGAACTGCCGTCCGAATCTTTCCCACATGCCGTAAGGAGAATTGTGAGAGTCGTAAATATGTGGGCTAACTGTCTCATTCTATTATGTTTATGTCGTAGCGCAATATTGTACGCCCGAAAATGTTGTTGTCGTCTCCTTTAATCCCAAAACCTTTTTCTGGGATTATTATGACCGTAGCTTGTGTGCCAACGCTGAGCTGTAACATCGCTTCGTCTATGCCTATGCAGTCTTCGCTCCTTCCCACGTTTATCGACCGCAACCCATCTTTGCGATAGTCGTAGAGTGTGTCGCCAAGCAAGTCTTGAACCACGTATTCATACGTAACCCTCTGACCCGTCTCTATTTTTTTGCCTTCGCCTTGTCTATGCACCGTAAGCCACAAGTTTGTCGGGGTTGGTTTCCTATTCAATTTGAGCGAGTCGGAGTAGCGTACAATGCACACCGAATCGCTCCAAAACAAGTTGCGATTGTGTTTTAGGAAGTCTTTCTTAGTTGCTGTGCGTGGGCTGTGTTCTGTCTCTTCGTCAGCACATTTTACACACGAACTTATGCCCATAAGGCACAACATCGCAAGGCAACCAACGATGACTATTTGGACTGTCTTTCTGCCCATTCGTGATAGAACGTTACTATGTTTTTTCTGTATATCTCGGTTGCCTCTTCTATTGTGCCATCGTACGAACCTCCAGCTGCGTTCAGATGACCTCCGCCACCAAAATATCTGGCCGAAAACTCATTGACAGGGAAGTCGCCTTTCGAACGCAATGATATTTTTATGCAGTCTGGTCGTTCCATTATCAAGCAAGATACCATTATGTCTTTCACTTGTAGTGGCACGTTCACAAGCCCCTCCGTATCACCCGTCTTATAATTATATTTTTGCAAGTCGAAGTCGGTTAGAACCATTATGCTCACAGGCAATTTTTCTATGCGGTGCAGCTTTTTTTCAATCGCAAAACCATTCAGTTTTAGGCGTCTAACCGATTTGTTGTTGAAAATCTTGTCGTGAATTTTTACCTTGTCTATGCCGTAGCGCAAAATCTCTGCAACAAGCTCGTATAGCTCTGGCGACGATGAATTATAAGACAATCCACCCGTATCTGTAACTATGCCAGTGTAGAAAAGTGTTGCTGCCGTTTCGTCCACGTAGTCTTTTAGCTCTGTTGCCAGTAGCGCACGAAATGCAATCTCGCATGTGGCAGACGCTTGTGGACGCGAATACATCACGTCAGCCGTAAATATCGGGTCCAAATGATGATCTATAAGTACGCTACGTTTACCCTCCACACTACATATCTTTTCGCCGAGCGACTTGATGCGTTTCAGGTCGTTGAAGTCCATCATTACTATTAGGTCGGCTTCGTCAATCATCTTGTCGCAGTCAGCCTGTTCGCGTTCGTATGCATGCAATGTCTTAAAGCCCGGCATCCACGAGTATATTGTGGGTGCAAGATCTGGTGTTATCACTTCGGCATGTTTACCCATGTTCGTTATTATCCGCTTCATGCCAAGTGTCGAGCCAAGTGCATCGCCGTCTGCATTTGTATGGCACGTAAGGACTACTTTTTGCGCACTTTTTATTTCGTTGGCTATGGCGCGAGCCACCTCTATGTCGTTACTATCGATTGTCATAATTGTCTTAAAATTATAAATTTAAGCAGAATAAATACGCTTTCTTTAACCCTGTTGTTCGGCAATCTCGTTCTTTGTGTCTGTGCAAAAAGGCGTGTTGCCACACTTGTCCGTGCCGTTCCGACGTATTTCTTCAAACGTTTTGTTTATGTACTTGTAGTCCTCATCGTTCACGATGTGGAATGTCGTATCCTCACCCATGTTGTCAAGTCGGTCATACACAAGGTTGGGCGTAATTATGCTAACGTCGACTGACGGTATGAAAGTTCGCATTTCGTCATTATCGGTAGTTACTTCGGCCACCAACCCACATGCTTTAAGTTTATCCATAATGTGGTAGAAGAAAGATTGCGATATTTCTATTTCATTGACCAACTGTAGCCCATCGGTAGCTTTTTCTTCGCCAACAAACTTGCGCACAATGCGTAGCATTATGAGTGCAGCAACCCTTTTCTCAAGTCCTATGCTGATGTCTTGCACTCCATATTCAAGACTATACTTGCTCACGTTCTGTATGGCAAACGAGATTTTGCAACCCGCAAGCACTATTGTCCACGTCAGTTGCAACCATGCCAAAAACAGTGGTAAGAATGCAAAACTACCATACACAGAACCAGCATTGTTGACGCCCACCTGAAAGGTTATGTAGACCCATTGCACCACCTGAAACGCTGTGCCAGTAATAACTCCTGAAATAAGTGCTGCTTTAATGTTTACTTTCGTGTTTGGCATGACCAAGTAGAGCAATGTAAAAACGATCCACATCAACACGTATGGGGCCGACTTGAGCAATATCTCTTGAAATGGCGTGAAGTAGCCAACCATTATTTTCGACATAAATGAACGCAAGAATATCGTTGCGCTACTCGACAAAATGAGCAATATGGGTGCAAAGATCATTATGCTGACGTAGTCTGTTATCTTCCTGACGAGCGTGCGCGACTGCTTTATGCACCACATCTTGTTAAATGCGTCCTCTATGTTCGACAGCAGTTTAAAAACTGAGTATATTAGCATCACGACACCCACACCGGCAATAAGTCCTCCCTTGGCATTTTCGAGCGCACTCGTTGCAAATTCTATCAAGTAGTCGGCAGTCTCGGGTGCTGTGCCCAGACTACTGCGTATGTAGTCTGTTAGGTAGGTCTCCAGTCCAAAACCTTTCGAAATCGCAAATGCAAGAGCAATGACAGGCACAATGGAAAGCAACGTAAAATACGTCAGTGCCGATGCGCGTATCGTTACTTTTTCTTCAACGAAACCTTTTACCGTCAAGACAATAATTTTTAGCAATCCAAATAGTCGTCTATTGGCTTGACCTATTGGGGTATCTTCTATGTGCCACAAGCCTTTTTCTATAAAGTTTTTTGCTTGTGATATTAGCTCTGCAAACTTCATTTGGCGATGGTCGTTTTTTTCGTGGTAAAGTTATATTAAAAGTTACGCAAGTGTTTTGAATACAAAAAAACAAGCCCTCCTTATTCAGAAAGACTTGTCACCATTCTTAACTACTAACCATGAAACACTCATGAAGTGCGCAGGATGAGACTCGAACTCACACGACATTGCTGCCACTACCCCCTCAAAG
>CALAVC010000125.1 GCA_937892095.1 uncultured Bacteroidales bacterium
TTAACCACCCCCTCTGAAGATTGCCTACTGTTGCATTATCAACTTGAACTTAGGCGCTGGGAATAGACGAGATATAGTAATCCTTCCCCCCCCAAAAAAAGGAACAAACCTCACAAGGCGGATGGCTTGTGAGGTTTGTTTGTATTGGGAGAGAAGAGGTTAAACTGCTATAGGAAGAAGTGTATGCCGACTGAGGGATTTACACCAAGATTGAAGTCGAAGGCATTGGAAGTGGTTTCGGGATTGCTGTCTTTGAGCTTCATGTGAACAAGAGATACATTGAAGAGGCTGGCAGAGAAAGCCAAGCGCTGGGTGGCACGGAAGTTGAAGACGAGGGGAGCAACATCGAAGCCAAAACCATTATTTTCTGTTTCGCGGGAACGATTGTCTTCTTCTACTTTGTATTTTGCATGAGCAAAGCCGAAGAAGAGCTCTGGAGCAAAGTAGAAGCGGTCGGCAAGCTGGAGATAGAAAGCAGCAGACGGACCGATGAGGAACGTGCCAACAGAATTCTTGTCACCATCGTCGTATTTGGTGCTCTGACGAAGGAGTTGAGCTTGGAGACCGAGACGGAAATGGTCGGTCAGGAAGAAGTGGAACCCCGGGTCGAGGCGAAGGGTGACAGTTGGGTCATCTTCATACTTAGTGCCACCAATTTCGGTGCTCTGCTTGGTGATGCCAACACCGAGCATGGTGCCAACAAACTTTTCGCCAGCCTGCTGAGCGTTGGCAGAGAGAGCCCATACGGCAGCTGCACACGCAAGAATAGTTTTCTTTAGGTTCATTTTGTGATTGTTGTTTTTCGGGAGAGTAAAGATAGTTATTTTAAGTATAACTTTTGCTTAATACTCCACAAAAAGAAAGTATTGGGTTGATTTACGGTTCTATTAGAAAAAGCTCAGAGCACCACCTTCGTAGGTAATGTCGTCGACGAGGCAATAGTTGGTAAAGTTATCGTCGGAGAGTTCGTAGTCAGAAACTGTCTTATTGTTGGCATCGACAACGCGTAGCGAGGCTTCCCAGAGGTATGCCTTTATGCCAGAGAGGTCGAGATATTGCCAACCATTGACAGTAACATTTCCTTTGGAATCGGAGACAACAAGGTCGATTGGTTCACTGGCAATGCCACCTTTTGCCATGCCTGCGGCAGCATTCTTCAATGTGCTGAGGAATTCCTTAACATTAGTGAAGTTGAAACTGCTTACGTAGCCATAGGCGATGAACTGAATCTTGTAGCCAGCAGGGAGCGGGTCGATGTTGAGACCGCTAAGATCATATTTAGACTTAGCTGCGTTGAAGCGAGCGGTGTCTGCATAGGCCATTTCGGCGGTAGGAGCAACCCAAAGACCCTGCACTTGCTTACCGACACTTAGCAAACCAAGCACTGCATTGACATCGACAGCAACGTGGCGGCTAAATAATGGACGACAAAGAAGACCTGGATTGCAAAGCAAAACACGATGAGAAGTAGACGTGGAGCCGTCACGAAGGGTGTCGCAAGCTGGCAAACACCAGCCACCCCAACCATCTTCGATGTTTACGGGGCAAAAACCACCATAGAACTTATCGCTTAGCTCACTGATTTTGACAGTGGTAGTGGCAAGGTCGGTGCCACTTGTTGTAGTGTCTTCGAGACCTTCGTAGGCACCAACCATGTAGATGTAGGCATCGGTGTAGCCGTTCTTGTCGCTCATGGCATATTGGTAGACACCAGTGGTGCCACCAGTGTATTGCTGACCCGGAAGAGCGGAGAGAGAATATACACTCGAGAAGTCGGAAACGTAGTTACCACTTTCGTCATCATCGTCGTCATGACAAGCGGTGGTCATAGAAGCGAGGACGGTAGCTACAGTCGCAATGCTAAGGAATTTCTTCATTATTCTTGTTTATTATGTTTCTTGTTTTTCTTTGAAGTTCAAAGCGGATTAGACAATAGGTGTGTTCTCGTTGAGAGAGCGAAAATTAATAAAGTTTTCGCTCTCTACACCTTGCCTTGTACGTTTTTTGAGGCACGAAAGTTCGTTTTTAGAGCGAAATAGGTCTTTTGCCATGCGAAAAACTACTTTTTATCAGCGAGTAGGCGTCGGTAGTTTTGAGCACGTGCGGTTACGTTGCGGACGTAGTTGACCGTCTCGGTGCCACGACAGAAGCCGTGCTTAACAACAGGGTCGGAGGCGTAGACGGGGTTGGACTTCAGAAGCAGAGTAGTCTCGACATTGTCGTACCACCGATTGGGTTCTTTTCCGAATTTTTGAGCCAGACGGATGGCATCCATTATGTGTCCGAGACCTATGTTGTAGGCGGCGAGGACAAACTTTTGGCGTTCGGCAGGACTGGCGACATAGGCTTCCATACGCTTGTCGAGCCAAAGAAGAAAGGCATAGCCAGCGCGAACACTTTGGAGAGGGTCGTAGGGGTCGTCGACACCAAAACGCACTGCCGTCTCGGGCATTAGCTGCATAAGTCCACATGCACCAGCCCAACTGACGGCAGACGGATTGAAGTGAGACTCTTGGTAGACAACAGCTGAGACGAAAATCCAGTCGTAGCGTGGGTCGGTGGCTACGGAGCGAATGATGTCTTCATAGGTAGCATCGTAGGTTGAGCTGGCAGTGTTCTGCGTATTGCTATGATGTTCGCGAGGGTCGATGATGTATTTGCGAATGAGACGTTTGTACCGAGCTGTTTTTTTGAACTTAGCAGTCCACTGACTGATGTCTTTGCGTAGCTCTGGCGAGGCATGGCGCACAGCCCAAGCAAGGTCATATTCTGGTCCGACGGTGGTTGAGATGTCGAGACTGTCGTAGTACCACTTGCTGGCACGTGCTACGTTTTCGAGGCAAAGGGTGCGACTGAGTTCGCGGTCGGCAACAAGCCCTACGAGTTGTTCGGCTCCGTAGTGTGGAATGCGTCGAACAACACAACCTGCGACGGTAGTGTCGGTGGTTTGGCTCAGAAACTTGTCGTACATTGAGCCGCGCATGACGGCAATGGTGTCGGATGCGTAGTCTTCTTTTTCGCGACGAACGACAACCATACGGCTACGCGCATAGGGTTCGCAAAATGCCATGTCAGGAACTATCGACGTGTCGGCTACGAGCGAAGCTGCCACAACGTCCGCACGACCGGTACGGAGCATTTCGGTGCAACTACTGATGTCGTTGTCGGCAAAGAGTTTTAGTTCGAGACCACGAGCTGCGGCATATTCTTGCAAGAGTTCGTATTGATAGCCGACGGCTTCGCCTTTGTAGACGAAGTAGTTGAGAGAGTTGTAGTCCGTAACGGCCAGTAGAGTGCCACGACGACGGATGCTATCGAAGTCGACCGAGACTTCTCCTGCAAAAAAAGACTTGGGGCTACTATGGCTGCACGAGGTGAGGAGAGCCACAAAACACATTGCCACGTCCGACAATGATTGTCGAAGCGTGGCAAGTGATATTTTATGCGCCCTAAGCATAGATTTACTTACGCACTCCAAAGCGATATATTGTGGTCTGCGTATATGTCTCGCCCTGCTTTAAAAGTGTGGACGGGAACTGCGGTTTGTTGGGTGAATCGGGGTAGTGTTGCGCCTCGAAACAGAAGCCTCCGAATCGGTCGAATTTGAGTCCTTCGCGCTCGAACTGCCCACCGAGATAGTAGGCCGTATAGAACTGAAAGCCCGGTTCGGTGGTAAGGAACTGAAGTGTGCGCCCAGAACGAGGGTCGTAGGCTTCGGCAGCCTGACGGAGCTCGCCAGCCGTACCGTCGATAACAAGGTTGTGGTCGTAGCCGTCGTCGTAATAGCCTATGCGCTCGCCAATCTTATGTGGCATAATGAAGTCGAGAGCTGTGCCTTTGACACTTTCGACATCGCCAGTGGGGATGTTGGTGTCGTCTTTGGGCGTGTAGCGCGAAGCGGCAAAAGAAACTTCGGTGTCGAGGACATTGCCCACACCTGCCAAATTGAAGTATGAATGATTGGTGAGGTTGACAATGGTTTTCTTGTCGGTCTTGGCCTGATAGTTTATGCTGAGTTCATTGGTAGCATTGAGCGTAAAGACTACGGTAACGGAGAGTGTCCCCGGATAGCCGTTTTCCATATTTGGGCTTGTGTATGTCATGCTAACCCCCACACGACTTTCACTCTCGAACTGTGTGGACTGCCAAATTTTGGTATTGAAAGAGCCTGTGCCACCATGTAGGTGATTGGGTCCGTTGTTTACTTCGAGTTGATATTGCTTGTTGTCGATAGCGAACTTGCCAAGTGCAATGCGATTGGCATACCGACCGACTGTGGCACCGAAAAAAAAGCCACAATCGAGATACTCTTTGCTGAGATAGGTTAGTGGGTCGTCGAAGCCGAGGACCACCTGACCAAGATTTCCGTTGCGATCGGGTGTGCGTATGCTGGTGATTGTAGCACCTATGTTGGTTATTTTAACTTCCATGCCATCGTTACTGGTGAGCGTATAGAGCTCCACATCGACACCTTCGGGCGTCTGACCAGTTATATTTTTCTCAATCTTCATGTGTGTCTGTTACGTTTTACGATAACAAATGTACTTTTATGCGATGACAAAAAGAAACATTTAGCTACTTTTTTTGACACATAAGAGCTATTGTGTTAACAAAGCTAATATGGTAATTAACGTTATGACACTATATGTCATAAAAATGTGTTATAATTGTACCTAAAAAACCTTTTGATAACAAAAGAATGGAAAAAGAGATTCTCGGCATGGCGTCAGACCATGCAGGCTACGAGATGAAAGAAAAAATCAAAGCACGTTTGAAAGCTGCCGGATATGAGATAAAAGACTTTGGCACACACTCGGCAGAGAGTTGCGACTACGCAGACTTTGCACATCCGCTGGCGTCGGCCATAAGTCGCGGAGAGCTAAAAAGAGCCATAGCATTTTGTGGTAGTGGCAACGGCATTAACATGACACTAAATCACCATACGGGTGTGCGCTCGGCATATTGTTGGCAGAGCGAGATTACAGCCCTTGCGCGTCAGCACAACGATGCAAACATATGCGTCATGCCAGCCCGATTCTTGAGCGAAGAGACATGTTGGGAGCTGGCACAAATATTCTTATCGACACCATTTGAGGGCGGTCGACACCAGCGCAGAATAGAGAAAATAGATCGTTTCTGACCCAAAGACAAAAGACAACCTAACTTCCCAAGTTTTTAAATAAACACAGACAATTACAATGCAAAACAACGCAACACAGAGAGCAGCCGACAACATCCGCATCTTGGCTGCGTCTATGGTAGAGAAAGCCAACTCTGGTCACCCAGGAGGTGCAATGGGTGGTGCAGACTTCGTCAACGTACTTTTTAGCGAATTTATGGTCTACGACCCAGCCAACCCACGTTGGGAAGGTCGCGACCGCTTCTTCCTTGACCCGGGGCACATGTCGCCAATGCTCTACTCGGTGTTGGCACTGACGGGTAAATTTACAATGGACGAACTTGCACAGTTCCGTCAGTGGGGTTCGCCAACGCCCGGTCACCCTGAAGTATGCGTAGAGCGTGGCATAGAGAATACGTCGGGACCTCTGGGTCAGGGACATGCATATGCAGTAGGTGCAGCCATAGCAGCTAAGTTTTTACAGGCACGCTTTGGCAACGTGATGGGTCAGACGATATATGCCTACATTTCAGATGGTGGCGTACAAGAAGAGATTTCGCAAGGAACAGGTCGATTGGCAGGACACCTTGGACTGGACAACCTCGTGATGTTCTACGACTCAAACGACATTCAGCTCAGCACAGAGACCAAAGCTGTTACGAGCGAAGACGTAGCAAAGAAATATGAAGCATGGGGCTGGAAGGTTATCGACATCGTTGGCAACGACGCTGACCAGATTCGCCGTGCACTTACCGAAGCAAAAGCCGTCAAAGGTCAGCCAACAATAATAATTGGCAAGACGGTCATGGGCAAGGGTGCGCGTAAGGCCGACAATAGTAGCTACGAGAACAACTGCGCAACACACGGAGCTCCACTGGGTGGCGACGCATACAAGAACACAATAGTAAACCTTGGTGGCGACCCTGAGAAACCATTCCAAATATTCCCCGAAGTAAAAGAACTCTACGCAAAGCGTGCTGAAGAGCTGAAGAAGATAGTAGCAGGACGCCTTGCAGAGAAAGAAGCGTGGGCAAAAGCAAACCCTGAACTTGCTGCTAAGTTGGAACTCTTCTTCAGTGGCAAGGCTCCAAAGGTAGATTGGGCAGGCATTGAGCAAAAAGCAGGTGCTGCAACGCGAGCAGCTTCGGCAACCGTGCTTGGCGCATTGGCTACACAAGTAGAGAACATGATTGTGGCAAGCGCAGACTTGTCGAACAGCGATAAGACCGATGGGTTCTTGAAGAAAACTCACGCCTTTACACGCGACGACTTCTCGGGTCAGTTCCTTCAAGCAGGCGTGGCAGAGTTGACAATGGCATGCGTATGCATAGGAATGAGTTTGCATGGTGGTGTCATTCCAGCATGTGGCACATTCTTCGTCTTCTCAGACTACATGAAGCCCGCTGTCCGCATGGCAGCACTAATGGAACAACCCGTCAAGTTCATTTGGACACACGATGCTTTCCGCGTGGGCGAAGACGGACCTACACACGAACCCGTAGAGCAAGAAGCACAGATTCGCCTTATGGAGAAGCTACAGAATCATAAGGGTAAGAACTCTATGCTCGTGCTTCGTCCTGCCGACGCAGAAGAGACTACGCAAGCTTGGAAACTTGCCATGGAAAACACGTCGACTCCTACGGCACTCATTTTCTCTCGCCAAAACATTGCTAACCTGCCAGCAGGCAACGACTACACGCAAGCAGCGAAGGGTGCTTACGTAGTGGCTGGCTCTGACGCCAACCCCGACGTCGTGCTCATTGCTTCGGGCTCTGAGGTTTCGACACTTGTGGCTGGAGCAGAGCTTCTGCGCAAAGATGGCGTGAAAGTACGCATAGTATCGGCACCTTCTGAAGGTCTTTTCAGAAGCCAAAGCAAAGAATATCAAGAGAGTGTCATACCAAGCAAAGCCAAGAAGTTTGGCCTGACAGCAGGTCTGCCTGTCAACTTGTTGGGACTTGTAGGTACCGACGGCAAGATATGGGGTCTGCCCTCGTTTGGCTTCTCGGCACCATATAAAGTGCTGGACGAGAAACTTGGCTTCACGGGCGAGAACGTCTACAAGCAAGTAAAAGAAATGTTGTAAACAAAAGACAACATACTCTATAAAAAGAGTCCGACAAAAATATTTGTCGGACTCTTTTTTGTGCTATGTAAAAACAAAGTTGGCTACTCACAAAGTGTGAGTAGCCAACTTTCGATGCGTTACGAAATCAAGATACTACTTGAGTTTTTTAACCATGAAGTTGACTATTTGCTCCATGGCTTTGTTGTGCTTGTCGATGTCTTCGGAACCAAAGTTGTGGTCGAGACCTTTGAGTTGTTCGTATTTGGCGTTTGGCATTACCTGTTCGAGATATTCACCATAGGAGTAGGGAATAATCTGGTCGTTTTTACCAAAAAGGATGAGGCAGTCGCCTTTGTAAGAGGCTGCAGTCTTTAAGATGTTAGTCTTTTGAATTTCTTCGATAAAGTCGCGACCGAGACTCTCTGTTTCGCTAAACTCTATGGAACGTGGTGGGTCGTTGGGGTCGAATGTCTTGCCGAGCATATTGCCACGCAGTGCGTCCTCTCGAAGACTTGCAGCAGGAGCCATGAGCATGAGGGCCTTGATGGTGCCTTTGCCATAGTCGGCAGCACTGAACAAACCGACAACGCCACCGAGCGAATGACCTACGATGCCGATACCCTTGACAAATGGGAGTTTCTTGGCGTAGTCGATGATGGCTGCAGCGTCTTTAAGTTCTTTTTTTAGAGTGAGGTCTTTGAACTTAAAGCCTTTGTTTTCGGGTATAGCTGCTGTCTGACCATGTGCGCTAAAGTCGAAGAGGAGCGTGGCGACACCTTGTTGTTCGAGGCTGGTTGCAATCTGACGGAGGTTGGCATCTTCTTTGCTCGAACGGAAGCCGTGCATAAGAATGACCATCGGGCACTTTTGACCCTCGATAAAGTTGACCGGCTTATGGTAGACGGCCGAAAGCAGACCATTGGGTCCTTTAATAGTTATGGCTTCTTGCGCAAAGGAGGTCAGCGCAACGCTGAAAAGAGCAAGAGCAGAAAAGAGGATTTTCTTCACCGTAAACGATTTTTAGTGGTTAGTGTTTATAAAACCAAAGATATATAAAAAATACAAAATCTTATAGTCATATTCTATTGCCGCTTGCGACGAGAACGGAC
>CALAVC010000126.1 GCA_937892095.1 uncultured Bacteroidales bacterium
CTCGCGACCCCAACCTTGGCAAGGTTGTGCTCTACCAACTGAGCTATTTCCGCATTGCCTTAGCGACCACAAAAGTATACATAAATTTTAATATGGCAAAAAACAAGAGCTGTTTTTCTGAAAGTTTTTGCCATTGCAAAAATCTACGCTCTTTTTATCTATTGAAAAAAACATTTTTTTTCACGTTAACGCTTTTAATTCTTTCTACTGAACTAATTTTGTAGCTGTTTATAGTTTTATTACATAGAGATTTATATGACAAATTTTTCTCTGCGAGGCTCGATAGCTGCACTCGTAACCCCTTTTGATGCACAAGGTAAGATTGACTACGATGCCTACGATAAACTTCTTGAACATCATATAAAGGCGGGCACCGCAGGTGTTGTCGTTTGTGGCACTTCGGCCGAGACTCCTACACTTACCGAAGCCGAAGATGCCGAAATGTTTCGCCATTCGGTCGATTATATAAAGGGTCGGATGACTGTCATTGCTGGGACTGGCTCTAACTCTACCGAGAGTTGTATAAAGTACACTCGCAATGCAGCCGAGGCTGGTGTCGATGCTGTTCTCACAGTCGGTCCGTACTACAATAAGCCTACTTCGGCAGGTATGTATCTGCATTTTTCTACTGTGGCAAAAGCCGTCAATATACCCATAATTCTATACAACGTTCCTGGTCGTACAGGCTCCGCCATAAAACCCGATGTCGTTCTTCGCCTGGCTCGCGACTACGACAACATTGTCGGCATAAAAGAAGCTTCGGGCAACGTCATGAATGTTGCCGAACTAATCTCTGGTCGTCCCGATGGTTTCAAAGAATATAGTGGCGACGACAATATATCTATGCTTTGCAATATGCTTGGAGCCGATGGTTGCATCTCGGTCATTGCAAATGTCATTCCTGCCGACTTCCGCCGTCTAATGGAGGCTTCGCTTGCTGGCGATGTGGCGCTTTCGCGCAAGTTGTTCTATAAATACCGACGCCTAATGGACTTGCTCTTCATCGAGTCGAACCCCATACCCGTAAAGGCAGCCTTGTCCGCCATGGGCATGATGAACGAGACCTATCGCTCACCGCTTTGCCCCATGGATTCAGCTAATCGTCAGCTCTTGTTTGACGAACTGAAAAAAGTTGGTGTGATTTAGTTTTATTCCTCGTTTAATATAACAATAAAAAGGACGCTATTTTTAGCGTCCTTTTTATTGTTCGTTTTCCCTATTTCTACTCTTTAGGTGAGTAGCTCTCGCAAATGAAGTCGAGATCTTTGGCAGTCAACGTCTTGTCTTGTATTTTGGCCACCAAGTCTGGGTCTTTGGCAAACAATTCTGATGCTTTCCGACGAAATCCGTGCTTGTCTCCAATAAGTATACTGTTTGTAGCCACAGCGCCTACGAACACAGCTTCTTTTGCTCCCTCCATCAAGACGCCACCTTCTATGACGCTTTGCGACGTCATCGTGATAGTTCCCTCATCGTTGACTGTATAGTACATGTCTGCATACCGAAGCGAAATGGCATGTTCGCCTATTGCCGACACAAGGCAGAACTTGTTTTTTCTGCCCTCTTTTACGCGCAGTAGCAATCCGCCTTTGTCTTCAAATTCGCTACGCCAAAGGTAAAGACTTGCAATGTCGTCGCATTTAATTTCAGTCTCTTCTTCTCGGGTCTCTACGTTGTAGAACGTAATTGACTTCTGTGTGCGAGCAATGGAACTTCTTGTCAGGTAAGTCATTGTCTCACCATTGATTAGCGTAACTTTTGCGTTGACAAGGTCCTTCTCTCTGCGCTCGGCTGCCGATGCCGTCGCCGACAAAGAGAAAATGAACATTGTAAGCAATGTAAATATTAATTTTTGCATTGTATGAGTGTATTATGTTTTTACTTTTAGAAAGAGAATCCTATGCCCATATTGAAACTCCGTAGTTTGTCGTTTCTGAAAGCGTACATCTCGTTTGTTGTCGTAGCGGCCATTTTTTTGAGCTTTATGCGCGTATGACCAATAAAGACAAAGAGTATGTTGTCTTTGGGGGTCGACCATCCCAGTCGCAAATTAAAGTTCATACCGTATAGGGCTGAAGGCTCTTTGTTTATATTTACACCCACTTCGCCACCCACACTCGGTACCACATAAAACATATTTAGTCTTACAGGCAGTTGTGCACCCAATCGGGCAAACGGAGTGAATCCTTTATTGGTAACGTACGTCGTGTCGTTGTAGTAGTCTATGTCTATTACTGGTATCGACGATATTCCACCACCGACGGCGACATATCCGTATCTATAATCAGCTTTCCATACGAAAGAGTAGCGACGATAGTTGTCTTTCTCCGTACTCTTGGCATATTCAACCGCAATGGTTTTAAATTCATAATCTTGGTCAATACCATAGGTCGGTGTCCCATTTTTGTTCTTGGTAGATATGTTGGTGTGTGTGCTCGACCTCTTTTTGCCACTCTTTGCCATCTCGCCATACGAAACAAGCTTATATCGTCCTACCGACTGTCGCCAATA
>CALAVC010000127.1 GCA_937892095.1 uncultured Bacteroidales bacterium
CGACAGGCTCTACCTCGTCGATGGGTACTGACACGTTGACCTTGCGAAAACCAAAGAAGTCGCGAATGAATATTGGTTTTTCTTTTTCATCGACCAATACTTCCCATTGCTTAAACTTGTCGTAGTCGGCCGTGCGAGTAGCAATCTGCAAGTTGGCAATAGTTTCGGGATTCCATGCATGCACAATGCCATCTTTGCGATAGGCGAACTGTCCATTGTTTGGCAATAGTTCGTCGACCTTTTTAGGCTCAAAAGCCTCGTCGTGAAGGCGTATGGCATCGCGTGCAATGTCGCGAAGCCCAATGCCACCTATTGTACTAACTTCAGTGCCAAAATATGTCGAAAGCAATTCTTCGCTAAGCCCAATGCTCTCAAAAATCTTTGCCCCACGATATGAACGGATTGTCGAAATGCCCATCTTAGACATTATCTTCTTCAAACCCTTGTCGACAGCCGTTATATAGTTCTTCTCGGCAGTAGCATATTCCTCCTGAATCTGACCACGACGCACAATGTCGTCGAGAACGGCAAAAGTCAAATAGGGACAAATGGCACTTGCTCCGTAGCCCAACAAAAGAGCAGCATGCATAACCTCACGAATCTCGCCACTCTCGACAATAAGTGCCGTCTGAACACGTTTTTGAACACTAATAAGATAGTGATGAACGGCCGACACAGCCAGCAGCGAAGGTATGGCCACGTGAGTCGTGTCTATGTCTCGGTCGGTCAAGATGATATAATTGACACCCTCGTCGACACTCGACTCTGCCTGTTTGCACAGCGTATCTATTGCCAGTCGAAGCCCACTCTCACCTTTCGACTTGTCGAAAGTCATAGACAGCTTTTGAGTCTTGAAACCCTTATAGCGTATGTTGCACAATATGTCGAGCTGAGTGTTGGTCAGGACGGGTTGTGGCAAGCGAACCATCTTACAGTTCGATGCGTCGGGCGAAAGGATATTTGTCCCAACAGCCCCAATGTATTCGGTTAGCGACATTACCAACTCTTCGCGAATGGGGTCTATGGCTGGGTTGGTAACTTGTGCAAATTGCTGACGGAAATAGTTGAAGAATATCTGCGGTCGGTCGCTAAGAACAGCCAGTGGCGTGTCGTTTCCCATAGCAGCCACAGGCTCTTGCCCAGCCGTAGCCATGGGGATTATGGTCTTATCGATGTCTTCTTGTCCATAGCCAAAAACACGAAGTTTGCACCCCAAATTATCGACCGAATTGGACACGTGTCGACCACTTTTCAACTTTTCGAGCTGTATGCGATTGGTCGACAACCACTCTCGATAGGGGTGTGCCTTGGCCAACTTGTCTTTTATCTCGCCGTCATAATATATCTTGCCTTCTTGCGTGTCGACAAGCAATATCTTGCCTGGTTGCAAACGACCTTTGCTAACCACATCGGCAGGCTCAAAGTCCATCACACCAACTTCAGATGCCACGACCATCATGCCCTGACGCGTAATGGTGTACCGACTCGGACGCAACCCATTGCGGTCGAGCATGCCACCCGCATACCGACCATCGCTAAACAGCAATGCAGCAGGTCCATCCCACGGCTCCATGAGTATGGAGTGATATTCATAGAATGCTTTCAAATCTTCGCTTATCGGGTTCTTGTCGTTGAAGCTTTCGGGCACCAAGATGGCCATAGCTTGTGGCAACGACAAGCCACTCATGACGAGGAATTCAAACACGTTATCAAGACTTGCCGAGTCGGACATGCCGTCTTGTACGATTGGACGCAAGTCGGCAATGTCGCCAAGAGCTTCACTGTTCAAGACGCTTTCACGCGCCGTCATCCAGCCACGATTCCCTCGTATGGTATTTATTTCGCCGTTGTGAGCCAGCAAACGAAATGGCTGTGCCAATTTCCACTTCGGAAATGTGTTGGTAGAAAAACGCGAGTGAACCAAAGCCAGACCACTCGTAAAATAGGGGTTCGACAAGTCGACAAAATAGCGTCTTAGCTGACCGCTTGTCAGCATACCTTTGTAGATAATGTTTTGGCTCGAAAGCGAACAGATGTAGAAATCTTCGTCGGCAACTCGCCTTTCGATTCTTTTCCTTACTTTATAGAGCATTCGCTCAAATTGAGGTACTGCCTCTTCGCTCACACCCGACACGAAAATCTGCCGTATGTCTGGTTCTACCTCACGAGCTGCCACACCCAAAGCTTCGGAGCAAGTCGGCACTGGGCGTAGGTGCATAAGTTGCAAGCCTTCTCGCTCTATTTCTTCGATGATGACCGAAAGAATAGACTGCCTACGTTGCTCGTCTTGTGGCAAGAAGATAAGACCCGTCCCATACCGTCCCTTTTCAGGCACTGGGATGCCCTGCAAAAGGATAAATTCGTGCGGAATCTGAACCATTATGCCAGCACCATCGCCAGTCTTGTCGCGAGTTTCTGCCCCGCGGTGCTCCATGTTTT
>CALAVC010000128.1 GCA_937892095.1 uncultured Bacteroidales bacterium
TGACCCACCTCAACATATAAACTTTTTTTAGCCTGCATTTTGACCTATACACCTATAGATAACAAAAAAGAGATATTCTTTGCAGAATATCTCTTTCACCAGTCGGGGTGACTGGATTCGAACCAGCGACAACACGCCCCCCAGACGTGTACTCTAACCGGGCTGAGCTACACCCCGATGTCTATCGGAACCGTCTGTCGTTCTAAGACGTTGCAAAGATAGATATTTTTTGAATATGCCAATAGATTGGGCAAAAAAAAGTATGTCAGAAATTCATTTTTTCTTTTCGCACACACGTAGCATAAAAATTGACACCTCACAAACCATTTAAGTTTGTTCGTTTCATTAAATTTGTCATTTCAAAAAGAATAAAATTCAAAGTAAATGTCATACCAAATAATCGGCAAACTATCCGAAGTTCACGATACAGTTAATCGTACAGAGACATTCTCGGTGCGCGAATTCGTACTCGAAGTAACCTCACCCACCAGCCAATACGCAGATTACGTCTTGTTCCAACTAACCAACACACGCACTGGTCTTATCGACATGTTCACCGTTGGTCAGGAGGTTGTTGTCGATTTCGACATTCAGGGACGCAAATGGACAAATCCCGAAGGACGCATAGTATTCTTCAACCGTCTCAATGCATGGCGCATATCGGCCTACAATGCACAAGCCATGATGGGCGGACAAGCAGGATACCAACAACCTATGGGGCAAGGTTTTCAACCGCAAGGACAAGGATTTCAACCACAACAGCCCATGGGCGGACAGGCAGGCTTTCAGCCCATGGGTGGTCAGCCCATGCAAGGAGGCTTCCAACAACCACCTATGCCACCACAACAAACGCCAACAACTGGCGACAATGCTGACGACCTACCCTTCTAAGCTAAGGACACGCAATAAAAGCTACCAAACCCGACAAAACACTTGTCGGGTTTTCTTTTGCCAATACACTTTTAACATTCTTTTGTTTATCACATCAAAAATGAGCAAATTTGTATTTACATTAATCAACCCAACTTAACCTAATTTTCACTTATATGTCAAAAACTTCAAGAAGGCTCGCAGCGCTTGCAATGTCACTTGCAAGCGTTTTGCCTATCGGAGCACAAGATGCCACAGTGATTGTCGATGCAGACCGTGGCGAGACACAAATAAGCAAACACATCTACGGACATTTCTCAGAGCACCTCGGACACTGCATCTACGGCGGACTTTGGGTGGGTAAAGACTCTAAAATCCCCAACGTCGATGGCGTCAGAAAGGATGTTCTCGAAGCCCTCAAAAAAATTAAGATACCCAATCTACGTTGGCCTGGCGGTTGCTTTGCCGACGAATATCACTGGAAAGACGGCATAGGTCCACAAGAAAATCGTGCTCGCATGATTAACACACACTGGGGTGGCGTGGTCGAAGACAACTCTTTCGGCACCAACGAGTTCCTCAACATGTGCGAAGAACTTGGCACGGAGCCTTACGTTTGCGGCAACGTTGGCAGTGGTTCGGTTGAAGAACTTAGTCAGTGGGTAGAATACATGACCTTCGATGGCGAAAGCCCCATGGCAAACCTACGCAAAAAGAATGGTCGCGAAAAACCATGGAAAGTACAATTTCTTGCTGTTGGCAACGAAAGTTGGGGCTGCGGAGGCAACATGACACCAGCCTACTATTCCGACCTATACCGCCGCTACCAAACGTTTGCACGAAACTACAATGCCAACGCACCTCTACTCAAGGTGGCTGGCGGAGCCAACGTAGCCGACTACAACTGGACTGAGACAGTCATGCGCAACGTGCCAACAAACCTCATGTGGGGTCTGTCGCTACACTACTACGTACATCCAGGTGGGTGGAACCATAAGGGCTCGGCCACAAAGTTCTCCGAAGAACAATACGTTCAGACTATGGAGAAAGCCTACTACATGGACGAACTTATCACTCGCCACGATGCCATAATGACCAAATACGACCCCAATAAAAAGGTCGCCTTGGTTGTCGACGAATGGGGCTCATGGTACGACGTGGAACCGGGTACAAATCCGGGCTTTCTGTTCCAACAAAACACAATGCGCGACGCACTCATAGCTGCTGTTACGCTCAACATCTTCCACAAGCATGCCGACCGAGTCCGCATGGCCAACCTTGCACAAATCGTCAACGTCTTGCAAGCTGTCATCTTCACCGATGGCGACAAAATGCTCCTCACGCCCACCTACCACATTTTCGACATGTACAAGGTTCACCAAGACGCAACCCTACTGCCTTCGTCGACACGTTGTGAGAAAATCAGTCGTGGCAAGTTTAGCGCCGACCGCATAAGTTCTTCGGCTTCCAAAGATGCCAACGGTGTCATTCACGTATCACTTGCCAACCTCGACCTCGAAAAAGTAGCCACAGTGAATATAGACATACGCGGACAAAAGGTCAAAACTATTGCCGATGCGCAAGTGCTGACCTCGAAAAACATTGCAGACTACAACACTTTCGAGAATCCTGACATTGTCGACCTTGGTGAATTTAAAGACTTCAAACTCAAAGATGGCGTCATCACTATAAAAATGCCCGCCAAATCAGTTGTTACCTTTGCTGTAAAATAATTTATGAAAACATCACATACACTTGCGCTCGCCTCGCTTTTTGCACTTACGCTCTCGGCACAAGCGCAAAACAAAACTCTCCAACTCGACGTGAGCAAACCACTCAAAGGCGCTCCCGTGCAAAACACTATGTACGGAATCTTCTTTGAAGACATCAACTATGCTGCCGACGGTGGTTTGTATGCCGAAATGGTCAAAAACCGCTCATTTGAGTTTCCACAAGCACTGATGGGTTGGCAAACATTTGGCAACATAGAAGTACGCACCGAGGGAGCTCCTTTTGAGCGCAATCCACACTACGTACGTCTCTCGCCAGCCAACCATCGGGACAAGCGCACAGGACTGCAAAACGAAGGATTCTTTGGCATTTCGGTTCAGAAAGAACACAAGTACAGATTTAGCGTTTGGGCGCGCGTTGTCGATGGCACACAGAGTAAAATCCGCATTGAAATATCCGACCCTGCTTCTATGGGCGAAAACCACGCACTATGTGGCAAGACAATAGACATTTCGGGTTCTGACTGGAAAAAATACACTCTCGAATTATCGCCAGCACAATCGGTCAGCAAAGCCATACTTCGCATATTTCTTAAGGGAGCAACAGTCGACCTCGAACACGTGTCACTCTTCCCCACAGACACTTGGAAAGGACGCGAAAATGGACTACGTACCGACCTTGCACAAGCTCTATACGACCTACATCCGGGCGTACTTCGCTTCCCCGGTGGTTGCATTGTCGAAGGAACAGACCTCAACAGTCGCTACCAATGGAAAAATAGCGTCGGACAAGTCGAAAACAGACCACTCAACGAGAATCGTTGGCACTACACGTTCGAACATCGCTTCTATCCCGACTACTACCAATCTTATGGTCTCGGATTCTACGAATTCTTCCTACTCTCCGAAGATATTGGTGCAGAGCCTCTGCCAATTGTCAGCGTAGGTCTTGCGTGCCAATTTCAGAACAAGGACCCGAAGGCACACGTCGAAGCCACACGCGAAGCTCTCGACCCATACATTCAAGACGTGCTCGACCTAATTGAGTTTGCCAATGGCTCTGCGGACACCAAGTGGGGCAAGCTACGCGCCGACATGGGACACCCAGCCCCATTCAACCTCAAAATGGTGGGCATAGGCAACGAACAGTGGGATAGTCTCTACCCCGAACGCCTAAAATTCTTTGTCGAAGCAGTCCGAAAAGCGCACCCCGAAATAAAAATCGTAGGATCCTCTGGTCCTGACTCCGAAGGCAAGCAGTTCGACTACTTGTGGCCCGAAATGAAAAAACTTGGTGCAGACCTTGTCGACGAACACTTCTATCGCCCAGAGACATGGTTCCTTTCCCAAGGCAATCGATACGACACATACGATCGCAAAGGACCAAAAGTATTTGCCGGCGAATATGCGTGCCATGGCAAAGGCAAGAAATGGAATCATTTCAACGCCTCTCTTCTCGAAGCAGCATTCATGACTGGCCTCGAACGCAATGCCGACATTGTCCACATGGCCACCTACGCACCACTTTTTGCACACGTCGAAGGCTGGCAATGGCGTCCCGACATGATTTGGTTCGACAACACTCGTAGTGTGCGCACAGCAAGCTACTACGTGCAACAACTCTATGCACACAATAAAGGCACAAACGTACTCCGCCTAACCCTCAATGGCAAGCCACTTGCTGGAAACGACGGACAAAACGGGCTCTTTGCAAGCGCAGTGTACGATGCCACAGACGGCTCCTACATTGTCAAAATTGCCAACACGAGTGACGATGCACAAAACATCGACTTAAGTTTCGTAGGACTAAAGAAGAAACAAAACATCGACACGTACACCGTTACAAGTCTGCATGCCGACAATCCCGAAGCCGAAAACACTCTTGACAACACACAAGTGGTAGTCCCCAAAACAGTAAACAAGCCTTCGGTAGGCAACAAGAATGTCTCGTTGCCTTTGGCTGCAAAGACATTCTACGTCTTCCGCTTCAAAGCGAAATAGCAATTATTTTTTAAGCAATATTTCAATACGCAGATATGCAACATTTAAGGCATATCTGCGTATTTTCTTTATGCCACACAAGCAACAAAAATCTGCCACAATATGTCTAAGTCAAATAAAAAAAGCTTCACACGCAGGACATTACGGAGCATTCGCCAAATCAGTAAAGGGAAGACAAGTCTACAAGTAAAGCTATTACTCATTCTTGCACTCTTTGCAGTTTTACTTATTGCTTCTTGCGTCCTGAACGTCAACCAGAATGGTAATTATATCTTTAATAATTATTTCACCTCGCAGCTCAACACTAAAACCGAGGGACTATTGGCCGACCTCAATGAAGACGCCGAACGAGCTTGCCGAGCAATTGAAGTTATGTCTACAGCCGACACAGCATTCGTCCGTCTGACCGAAAGCAAAGACTATGAAGCCTTGGGCAAGAAGCTCAATCGCCTTTGCCAATATTCAGACTCTTATGCCTACATACTTATGGGCGACGATAAAGACGTTGCCAACACCAACATAAACAACGGCGACTTCGACTTTGAGCAGACCAACGAAATGCGTTCAATCGCAGCCACAATGGAACATACTGACGGCAAATTTGCAGGTCTGAGCAAGATGATTAACGGCGAACTGGCTGTCATAGGCGGACGAACACTACGCAACTCACAACAAGAGACCGTAGGAACAATATTTCTTGTGGTCAACATGCTTACGCAAGACGAGTATCTTGACAAACTTAAAAGCATACACGACATCGAAATAACAATTTTTGAGGGCGATGTGCGCGTGGCAACGACAATGACCGACAACAGTGGCATACGTATGGTTGGCACCAGACTGACCAACACCGAAGCCATGAACATCGTCTACAAAGAAGGCCTTACCTACACAGGTAAAGCCGACATAGGTGGCAAGGATATGATTGTCCGCTACGCACCGACAACAGACGTGGCCATGCGCATTACAGGAATGTTCTACACAGGTCTGAACGCCCATTTAGCCACAGAACTTAAAACGAACATGTCTGTTGGCATGCTCTTCGGAAGTTTGTTTTTGTGCATCATAATAACACCCATATTCTTCTTCTACATTCGCAAGAAAATAACTCGTCCGATTCGATCTCTTGCCACTTCGGCACGCATAATTGCCAATCGCGACCTCTCGCAACCAATCGTCCACTGCACCACCGACGATGAGCTACAAGAACTAAGCGAAAGCATGATAGAAATGCAGGAATCGCTTGCAGACACACTTTCCGATGTTCTCGACACGTCGGGCGTGCTAAAACTTAGTAGTACAGAACTTAGTCGCGCGTCGGTAGAGCTCTCCGACGGAGCCAACAAACAAGCTGCCGCCCTCGAAGAAGTTGCAGCAGCCATTGAAGACGTCCGTCAAAAGACCACATCGAACACAACGAACTCCAACCAAGCAAAAAAACTTGTCGAAGAAGTCAACACAAACGTAACCGACATCACAACCAAAAGCAACGAGTGCATGACGGCCAATCGTGGCGTAGCCGTGGCCATAAAAAACATCAATACACTCGTAGGACAAACCAACATACTCTCGCTCAACGCCTCGGTAGAAGCTGCTCGTGCAGGTTCACAAGGCAAAGGTTTTGCAGTCGTGGCAAAAGAAGTCGGTAGACTTGCCGAACAGACACGCGACACTGCACAACGAATCAACTCCACAACACAAAACACCATTGTCGGCACTCAAGAGATAAACGACCGACTCGCAATCGTTACGCCCAAACTCGATGAAATGGTAAACATTATGCGCGAAATTGCTTCGGGTGGCGTGGAACAAGAAAACAGCACTCGACAAGTGGTCGACAACATGGTAGAGCTTAACAAAACCACCCAGTCGGCCGCTGCAAGCGCAGAAGAAATAGCAGCTAATGCCGAAGAATTGGCAAGCTCGGCCGAACACCTACACGACGTAATAAACGCCTTTAAATTTAAAGTCGCAGAGAAAAACAAATAGGCATTTACTACGTTCATAAACAAAATATTGCGACCGAAAGTTGGAAACTTGACACAAAAGCAGTTACTTTGCACCCAAATTTGTACAGTACTATACAAAAACTAAGAAAAACAAAATGATCGTAGTTCCTATCAAAGAAGGAGAAAACATCGAAAAAGCGCTCAAGAAGTTCAAGCGCAAGTTCGAGAAGACAGGCGTCATGCGTGAGCTCCGCAATCGCCAAGCCTACACAAAAGACTCTGTAGTGCGTCGCAAACAAATAGCAAAAGCTGTCTACGTGCAGCAAATGCACCGCGACGAGGAATAAGAAAGACGTCTCTTTGACCTCATAGCACATGGTACCATGCCGATGTAACAAACATCGGCTTTTTTCTTTTTAGCTTCGCAAGATGTCATCGGACATCAGCAGACACAAGTTTAACAGAAAAAATATATATTTGCAGTCAATACCATAGTTTTTGCAAGGAGAACGAAATGATGAAAAAACTATTTACACCAATAAGCACATTCGTAATCATTATATGTTCCCTACTCTTGGAGTCTTGTAGCGGAGGACAAAGCGAAACGACCTACCAACGCAAGTCTGGATTTATTTTTGGCACACAATATAACCTCACCTACAAAAGCAATCGTGATCTTGGAGACGTCGTTATGGAGCGTCTGCAACAATACGACAACTCGGTGTCGGTCTACAATCCGAACTCACTTATGACGCAGCTAAACAACGGCATGGAAGTGGAAGCAGACTCTGACCTCTTGGCTGTCATAAAGTTGGCTAAACGTTTCAACAAGATTTCTAATGGTGCATTTGACATAACTGTGGAGCCACTGAGCAAATTGTGGCGATTCTCCGACGAACAAAAAGACGACACAATTTCGGTAGAGGATTGGAACAAGCTACTTGCAAAGCTCGACACCATAATGCCCTATGTTGGTGTAGACAAGATAAGCATTGACGGCAACACAATCCGCAAATCTGATCAGCGCATAAAACTGAATGCTAACGCCATTGCCGAAGGCTACGGCATAGACTTAGCAGCTGCCACGTTGGAGCAATATGGCGTAACGGATTATATGGTTGAGATTGGTGGAGAAATACATTGTCGTGGGCTGAACTCGCGTGGGCAAAAGTGGCGCATAGGCATAGAACGACCAATAGAAGGGAGTAGTTTTTTCGACCGCAAACAGAAATGCATCATACAGCTAACCGATTGTGCAGTGTCGACATCGGGTGGCTATCGCCAGTGTTGGCACGTGGCCGACGGACGCAAAGTGCAACACACCATAAACCCAGCAACAGGTTTGCCCGTTACACACAATATGGAGAGCGTAACAGTTGTTGGCAAGAGCACAGCAGTAACCGATGCTCTTTGCACTACACTGATGGTTGCAGGTCCTGACCACGCTCTTGAACTTGCAGAGCAATTTCCTAACACAGAAGCCTACATAATATATCTTGACGAAGACGGCAACGAGCGTGAAGGAATGACAGAGGGCTTCCGTAGACTCATAGTAGAAGGCGAAACGAAATAATCCTTCGCCACATATTTTATTAGCAAAAAAATATATCAACATACAACATTCAAAGCAACAACACCTATGTCGTTTGTAGAAGATAAGATAGTATCGAACGGGCTAACGTTCGACGACGTATTGCTCATCCCAGCCTACTCTGAGGTCTTGCCTCGCGAAGTAAGCTTAGTGAGCAAATTCTCGCGCCACATAACGCTCAACGCACCTGTGGTAACAGCCGCAATGGACACCGTAACGGAATCGCGCATGGCCATTGCTATTGCACGCGAAGGCGGCATAGGCGTCATACACAAAAACATGTCCATAGAGCAACAAGCTCGCCAAGTGGAGACAGTCAAGCGCGCAGAGAACGGCATGATATATGACCCCGTCTCGATGCGCGACAACAAGACCGTTGGCGATGCGCTGGACATGATGAGAGAATACAAAATTGGTGGCATACCCATTGTAGACGACAAGCGCAAGCTCGTTGGCATAGTAACCAATCGTGACTTGCGGTTTGAGCAGGACATGCAGAAGCCCATCAGCCACGTCATGACCAAAGACGACCTGATAACCACAAGCCAAAAAACCGACCTCAAGGAAGCTGCTGAAATATTGCAACACTACAAGATTGAGAAGTTGCCTGTCGTAGACAACGAAGGTCGTTTGGTGGGCTTGGTAACCTACAAAGACATCACAAAAGCCAAAGACAAGCCAATGGCATGCAAAGACGACAAAGGTCGATTGCGCGTGGCAGGTGGCGTGGGCGTAACCTACAATACATTTGATCGCATAGATGCTCTTGTTGCTGCACACGTCGATGCAATTGTCATAGACACAGCACACGGGCATAGCCGTGGCGTAATTGAGGTTCTGAAAGAAGCTCGTCGTCGATATACGGACATAGACATCGTGGTGGGCAACATCTGTACGGGCGAGGCGGCCGTAGCGCTCGCAAAGGCTGGCGCCGACGCTGTCAAAGTAGGCATAGGACCGGGTTCAATTTGCACTACGCGCATAATTGCTGGCGTAGGCTTCCCACAACTCTCGGCCATATATGACGTTAGCAAGGCACTGCGCGAGGCTGGTTTTGCTGATGTTCCAGTGATTGCCGATGGTGGATTGCGCTACTCTGGCGACTTCGTAAAGGCCTTGGCAGCAGGTGCAAGTTCGACGATGGCGGGCAGTCTGTTTGCAGGCGTCGAAGAGTCGCCTGGCGACACAATAATCTTCAACGGACGTAAGTTTAAGTCGTATCGAGGCATGGGCTCGCTCGAAGCAATGCAGAACGGATCGAAAGATCGCTACTTCCAAGACATGGAAGCCGACGTCAAAAAGCTCGTTCCAGAAGGCATTTCGGCGCGCGTGCCATACAAAGGCTCGCTATACGAAGTTGTCTATCAGGTGCTTGGTGGCATACGCTCTGGCATGGGATACTGTGGCGCAAAAGACATCGAAGCATTGCACAACGCTAAGTTTGTCCGCATAACGGCATCGGGTATGAACGAAAGCCACCCTCACGACGTTTCTATAACACGTGAGGCACCAAACTACTCGCGTCAGGACTAAGAATAAATATATTTCTAAAAGGGACGCCTCCGACAATCTTTACATTGTCGGAGGTGTCCCTTTTTTGCTTATTCACTTAGAGTAGGTAAAAAAAGGTGTATAGGTCAAAATGCAGGCTAAAAAAAGTTTATATGTTGAGGTGGGTCAA
>CALAVC010000129.1 GCA_937892095.1 uncultured Bacteroidales bacterium
TTGACTACGACTCACTACTATAAAGCAGAAGTGACATCGGTAGCTTGTGCTACAACTGATGAGACCAACGTTGTGACAGTAACGGTACGTCCTGAGTTCATTGCTGGCGCAATATCGGGAGATGAAGAAATTTGTTATGGAAATAATGCAAGTGAGAAGATAATCTCTTCTGCATTTTCAGGTGGTGAAGGAGATTACAAGTATCAATGGCAATACTCGTCAGACAACTCAGATTTTTCGGATATCGCGGCAGCCAATAATGTTTCATACAAATCACCAGATTTGTATGAAACTACGTACTATCGTTTGTCTGTGTCAGACCTGTGTGGTTCATTAACTACGAATAGTGTTGAAGTGTTTGTCAATCCTCTGCCTTTGGAAAAGGAATTGATAGGAGACAAAGAAGTTTGTAGAAATTCGTCCGATGTTGATTATGCACTTTCATTCAATGAAGATGAAATAATATATAATTGGACAATTATTGGTGGCACAATTGACGGATCCGACAACAATTCTTCATTGGTAGTGGATTGGGACACAACACCGTCGGCATCTTTGCATTTGTTGCAGACGAACGAACGTACAGGTTGTGTTCTCAATACAGATTATCCTATATTGAAAAAGACAGAATCATTACCCGAGCAAACTGACATTGTTCAAAAAGGGAATTCCTGCGTTTTGATATGTGCTGAAAATGGAAACAGTATTACATATACATGGGGGTATATTGATATTGCTACAGGAGTCGAACATACGATAGAGGATTCAAACTATCGTTACGTTATGTATCCTTCGGCTATTGATGTTTCAAAGTATAACTACTTTGTTAAAACCGCGGAGGGTTCTTGTGAGACGACCTCTTTCTTCGATCCGTTAAAAGCCATTGTTGCGCCGTCTAATAAAAGTGCTCAATTGGCTGTTAAGATAACTCCTAATCCAATAGAAACGATAGCTTATGTTTCCGTGAATACTTGTATTGAAGGAACGTACACTATTTCGGTTGTAGATTTGAATGGAAAACTCTGTTGGAAAGAGGTCTTTAACGGTTATCAGGAAGGGGATAATATCCCAATCCCGATATATTTATCTGGAGGCATTTATATGCTTAGTGTTGAGTGTTCTGATTTTGTACTAACTAATAAAATGATGGTAAAATGAGAACATTAAAGCTTATAATCTTGTTGCTCCTCATATTGGTTAGCGATTTCGCACATTCTCAGTCTGTTGATGAGATTCGTAGAATTAAGACCGTAGCTCTTGAAGTCTTTGACAACTATGTGGCTACTATCAGTTTGTTGTATCAAAACGAGTCGTATGAAGAAGACCGATTCTTTGATTTGTTCTCTTCTGAAGCCAAGGTTTACAACGACATAATACCAGACTCGACTTCTTTGGGTAAAATGATAGCTCCTTTCGAGTATTATTCAGTACTTAACAAGACAGTTAAGAATTACAAAACTGAATTTAGGAGACTGAGGTTGTCGTTCCCTACAGAAGAAGGCGAAAAGTGGATTATTAATTGTTCTTTCGATCAAACATTCTATTATATCAATGGTAAAAACAACTTGAAGTACCCTGAATGGCGACTGAATAAGGTGATTCGCATTTCCATGGATAAACGCAGAACAGGCGCATCTTATGGAAATGCAAAAATCGAAAAAGTTGATATTGATAGAGAGAACGGAGGTGAGGTGTTGTCTGATTATTTTATTGTCCAAAATGTCGACTCCCTTATTCTTAGAATAAAAACGTTGTCCTTATCTAAAGATGATTACGAAGGGAAACTGTTGCCGTCTCCAAGATATAAACCACAAGACATCAATATCCCTTCTCTTAATTACTTCCAATCCCTAATATCAGAGAACAAACAATCAGATAGCCGTTTCTATAGGTATCATTTGGTAAACAGAGATCTATTTAGCGCTTCATTAAAGATTGCTCCTGTTGCAAAAGGGTTCAATATAGACAACGCTTTGTTACCTGACGTTAACCAATCAGCGTTCGCTCTTGGGGGCAAGGCAGGGTACGGATTTCAAATTAGTAGGATTAAGAAATCAACATTGTTTCTTAATTTGGGTTTGGACATTGATTTTTACAAGAACAAACTTGATGGCCAGTGGAATACATCGTACAGTGATGTCGATAGCGACGGAGATAGATATTTGAGAAAGATTTCCATATCTTCATACAAAGAGAACACAAGTGTATTATCATTAAATGTTCCGATAGCACTTGAGTGTTTGATTCCTCTAGAGAAAGCTCAAAAGCCTATGTTCATTACGGTAGAAGGAGGTTTTTATGCTGGTTATAGGTTAGCTATATCGCAGTCATTTTCATTCGATGCGAAGTATACTGGCGTCTACGATTATTTTGGAGGTGTAGAATTTGACCATTACTATGATTATGGCGATTTCAAAATGTCAGACAGCAATGTAGATTATTCTTTGCAAGCTAAAAAGTTTGATTTCGGAATTCTTCTAAATGTAGGTGTGGTGAGAGAGTTAGCTAAAGACAAACTCATAAAAATTACTTTAGGTTATCAGCAAGGCTTCCAAGCCTTATCAGATCAAGCATCTGATTATTGCTTAACAAAGAATAATAAGCATTACATATCTCCAATAGAGACAGCAACAAAAGGTCTCACGAATTTTAATATCGGAGTGTCTTTTGTGAAGATACTGAAGTGATACAAAAGAGATACTGCATTGCACAATGCAGTGTCTCTTTTTTATGATATCTTCAACAATAAGAGAGATTAATGCATCACCCCACCAATATCTCCAATCTCTTACCCCAAGCCTCAATCGTATAGTCCGTCTTGCGGATCTTCCCAATCCACTCTTTGATGAGATCCGATTTGTCAACGTGGCATATCGAGGCTCCGATGGCAGCGAGAGTCAATGCTTCACTCAGTTTCTTACGGGTGCATACTTCGGTCAATTCCTGTTGGATCTTGGCCAAGTTTTCATTGCTCGTTCTGGTCAATGGTCCGTTGTACTCTTCGGCATCCCAGTTTATGCCCTCCAGTTTCTTCTTTGCTGTTGTGTGACTTAGATGGATATAGCGCATCGAAGTTCGGATGTCGCCATGACCAAGGATGTTCATGATGACAAACGGGTTGTCGGAACGTTCGGCCAGCTGTGATGCGCACGTGTGGCGTGACATGTGGAAGGTCAAGTGGAATGGTATCTTTGCAAGCTCACCAAGACGTGCTATCGACTCTTGGATATGCTGAGGTTTTGTTTTTGGGAAGAGCGTTTCGGAGTCTTGATATAGCTCCAGGTATTTCTGCGCAATGCGCTCTGGCTTGCCATTGAAAAGCGAGTGTAGAGGCTGTGTAACCAAGATGCCTGTCTTGATTGTCACCTTCTGAACCACCAGACCGCCATTCTCATAATACAGATGTTCTCTGCTGATGGTGGACACATCGCTCAGACGCAGACCAGTATAGCAGGCAAACATGAACATATCGTATATGTGTTCAGGGACTTTACCTTTCTCCAAATCCTCGGGTGTTAATGCCTCAACGTTCTGCAACTGTTCGGAAGAGAGTGCTACTCGTCTCTTGCTGTCGTGTATCTCAAGATCGAACTTCTCGTATGGATTGACAGCTATAAGACCGTCCTTCCTTGCGAGGGTGAAGAACTTTCTGAATGTAAGATGTGTGCCTGAAACGGTAGAGGGAACTCCAATGGTGTAGAGATATTTGTCGAGTTCCTTGATGACGTTCAGATTCATCTCGCCGAAGTATAATGTGGCATTCTTGGAGCCCTTGTATAACTGGGCGAAGTGCAGCAGGTTGTTCACACGAGAGAACAAGCCTCTTCGTGTTGACTCCCTTACCTCCGCATTCTGTGCATATACGCGGAATGTCTCAATGACATCCTCACCCTTGGCAGTCTGGCTCTTCACAGCCATCTTGATGTCGGCAGCCGTCAGTGCATTGCCACGCTTCTCGGCTTCCGTTTCCGCGTCAACGACATTCTGTATCATCTGACGAAGGAAGTCGTTGTACTGCTTCTCATTCGTATTCTTGATGACAATCTGTCGGGCTGCATCCCATTGCTTTTCCGACTCCAGAATGATGCCTGTAGATATGAACACTCTGCAATCGACACCTTTATATACTTCGAGTTCAAGATGCAAAGGATATTGTCTGCGTCTGCCTAATATCAGTTTGAATTTTGCCTTCATATCACTAAAGGTTTATAAGGGAGTGGATTCTGTTGTAAATGTCTTCGGTAGCCAACGTGGCGAAATCAGTGTTTTGAAGCCACGTTTCCACCATTGGAGCTTTAGCAGGTTGTGATGTCAGCCCGCCTATCACCAAGAACGTCACTGTGCTTGGCAGATTCTTCGACTTGCATAGGGCAATAACCTTGGAGTATGTCTCGCCAAGCAAGATGCCATGCTGCGTGTCCTCGTCCCATTTGATTGCAGCCAGTTTCTTCTCTGCGGTTTTGACGCTGTTGTTGACATACCCCATAGAGGACGTAATGCTTTCATGCCCCAAGACACATTTTACAACAAACGGGTCGTTTGCCTTCTCAGCCAATATTGTGGCGCACGTGTGTCTTGCAGAATGGAAAGTATAGTTCTCCGACACATTGGCGAGTTTGAATATCGACTTCAGTTTGCAAGTGACACCAGTGCTGAATGGGAACAAGTAATCATCGTCTCGTTTCTGAGACATGTAGCGCTGGGCGATTTCTTGAGGTTTGCCATTGAACAGAAGGAACAGAGGTAGTGTGACGGTTTCCTCGGTCTTCTTGGTCTTCATCTGAAGCGTAAGGCCGTTCTTGTTCTTATGGATATTACTCTTGCGCAGATTGATGTTGTCGCTTATTCTCAACCCAGTGTAGCACGAGAATAGAAATCTGTCTCGCAAGACAACGCAGTTTTTGCCTAAAGCATTTAGCTGCTCTTCAGTCAATGCCTCGATGGCGGCAATGTCAGCAGTGGTCAGGCTTGGCTTTTTAGCCTTTGTGCCTTCGTGTATCTCAAAGTCATCGTATGGATTGTACTCAAGAAAACCATCTTTCTTGGCCTTAGCAATATATTTCCGTAGTGTAAAATGGATGTTGGCTGAAGAAGATTGACTCTTTGTCTTGGAGAGGAACTTGTGAAATCCTTTGATAAATTCAAGATTGACTTCCTCAAAGTAGAGCGGAGACTTGCTTTCGTTCTTCAGATTATCGACAAACTTCTGTATGTTTTTGATGTATGACAGATGAGTGTACCTTGTGCTATCTCTCAACGCCCTGTCTTCGTTAATGTATTTGCTAATCAGCTCGAAGAGGTTCTCCTGTTTTTCATTCGACATGCTACGAGCGGCATTCCTCACAGAGTCTTTAGTGAACGCTATGCCACGTTTCTCGGCATCGAGTTCTGCTCTTTCGATATGTACTACCAGACGTTTTAGGTAGTCGTTGTAGGCCGCAGCATTTTTGTTTCTCAGGATCAGCTGCCTGAATGGGTCCCACTAGTTTTCGTTATCCAAGGATATACCTGTGGACACGAAGACTCTACAGTCCACTCCCTTGTAAACCTCCAGTTCTATATTCAGAGGGTATTGCTTTCGCCTCCCTAATATGAGCTTATATTTTGCTTTCATAATGCGTAGAATTGCCTTGATACGTGTATCAACCTTGTATCATTTTTCAGCAAAACTACGCAATTATTTCAAATTAAAGCCAAATTTTGGAGTGGAATTTTTAGACGCCATTTCGAGCCGTACACTTTGTGTATCAATACTTTATGTGCGTATCATCGCTCGTAAAAGCGTATGGTTGCGTATGGTGGTGAAAATGGTATTTATCGGACAACATAATCATCGATAATGGTCAGAAGTTGAGGGTCGGTAGAGTGCTCAAGCTTGAGATTTCTCGCGCGTTGGGGCTCAACCATAGATACGTATGGTCGAGACTCATACACAAGAACGAGATGGTGATGCGGAGACTCAACGAGTTGCACTACGACAAGAGCTCGCACTTCGTCAGTCGCAGCATCGCCAGATTCCTCGCCAAGCACTTCGACATCTACATCGAAGGCGTCAACGAGGAAGACAAGATGATAACTGACGTGCCAGACACGGCTTCTGACATGACATAGGTTTAATCATTGGGGCTTGAGGTGAGCCTCGGCTTGCCTCACCCCTTACAAATAAAACATAATGACTAACAGTAAAGAGACATAGTTATGAAGACCGAACAGCTGTGGTATCGCATGCCTGCTAACTCTCATGAACTACCGAGCGTTATAGCCATGCGTAAGAAACTAGGCTGGGAAGGTTTCGGAATTTATGTTGGCATACTCGGTTTGCTTCGCAGTTCAAAAGACGGCTCTCTGCCCACAGATTTCGATTCTTTTGGTTGGCATCTGCGCTGTCCGAACGGCATAGTCAAGTCTGTAATTATGGATTTTGGCCTATTTACGATTTCCGAAGATGGAACTCGCTTCTTCGACCAGGATCTAATAGACGAGATGAAGCAGTATCAGAGTGCGCTCGATGAGCGTCGGGAAGCTGGGCGACGCAGCGCCAAAAGGCGTTGGGGAACAAAAGCCGACCGAAACTCAAATGGAGATGCTACATCCGAACCTGACCCAAGCACCAAAACGACCGAAAAAGTCGTCAAAATCATGGGTGACCCATCGAAAACTGTAACGGCCGTTACCGATTTCGATGCTATAAACAAACAAATAAAGAAAGAAACAGATAATACTTCGTATTGTAAACAATCGGGAACGCCTGACGGCGTTGTTTTGCCAAAAACAGATTGTCTTGAAGAATTTTTCAATCAGCTGGACGAGAAGTGGAAGGCTATAATGCAATATGCGTATCCGCAACCAGGTGAATTCTACCTGTAAGTTCTGTGCTTAAAC
>CALAVC010000130.1 GCA_937892095.1 uncultured Bacteroidales bacterium
CGAGGAGAAATACGGCGTTCCATGCATGTTCTGTATGCCTGCAGCCGGAGACCAGACCACTGATGAGTCTGCTAAGATATACGGCTTCGATGAAAACGGACAGTGGCAGTACCTTGATCTCGGCGTACAGGAAGGTCTTGCCATGGTTAAGCGTCTCGGAACAGAAATGGGAAATGCAGCCCTTTCCATTACGGACACAATTAAATGTACGGAGAAATCTCCGGCCATTGAATTCAGATCTGCTGTATTTGGAGCAGAGGGGACCAACAGGGAAGGACAGCTTGAAGTCAGTGATGTCTCTGTGGATACACTGACCGTCGGATCTGTTGCTTTTGTTGGATTTAAACCCGAACTTGATGCTAAAACTGAAATGGAGATCCAGGAGCAGTCTCCTTATGACACTACTCTCCTTATCAGTTTCCTGAACGGCGACGGAACCATGTCGACCAGCGTGGCAGCCACGACTGCAGAAGAGGGCGGCTTCAAGAGCACGTCGTGCAGTTTCAGCGGCACCAACTCGCAGGTGCTGCTGACCGACGAGGTGAAGCACACCTACGTCTACCGGGTCATCAACAACAGCCGCACGCTGGCTGTGAGCGAGACGCAAGCGGGCGAGACAGCCGTCGCCAACGACTACGTGCCCTCGCTGCCCGAAACCGTGCAGTCGCCACTGCTCAACAACTCGGACTACAGTTATTACGAAGAGGCCGAAGAGGCAACGGGCAGTTATACCGTGACCACTGCCACCAAGGTGGCAACACTGCTGGGCCTGTACGAAGATGTGGTATATGTGCGCTATGCCTACGATGCCGCGACTTCGCCGTTTGTCGTGCCCAATGTGCGCAACGATGCGGGCAGCGACTACGACGACGTGTCGGAGGGCGAAAACGCCGGCCATTCCGTGCTCAACATCACGGGGACTGTGCCCTACAACCTTATCTGGCTGTCGGACTACATGATGTATGAAAACAGCGGGAATCTGGCAGGAGCGGCTGACCAGGCACTGACGGCAACGACTACCCACGAGTGGTATTTCACGGGCGGCGACCCCTATAGCCTGAAAATAAAGAACGTAGGCCGCAACACCTATGTCGGCAGCACGTCGGCTCTTGTTGCGGAAGCCAGCGCCACCCCGTTCATGCTGCTGAAGAAGGAGGGCTACGACTATGGCATACTGGCCCAGACGGGAACAGTGGACAACAAGTTGCACAGCACATTCGACAGTGGCATCGGCAGCATCAGCGTAACCGGCATCAGCGCCCCTGCGAAGTTTATCATTTTCGGACTGGCATCGAGCCTTACCTACCATTTGATACATGACTACCATGCTGACAGCACCACTCCCCACGTCTCCAAACGTAACTGGACGGAGTATCCCATCGAAAACATGACCGTGAACCTTTCCATTGGTGACGGGCTGGACGAGAAACTGCCGACGTCGATGCGACGCGAGTTCTGTACCTATACCTACAAGGTGGGTGACGCAGAGGTGTCCAACGTTGACGCAGCATGGTTCGGAACATCGAAGACCATTAATGTCTACTACACGGTCGACGAGACCCAATTCCAGTACCTGACCAGTTCGGAGACATCGAGCGAGGAGAACCTGAAGGCCGCCACAAAGTGGTACACCTTGGAGACCGGCGGCTCAACCCCCAGTCTGGCCCACTACACCTATAAGGACGACAAGCTGTCGGCAGCGGAAGGCCGCGACATTCACTACACCAACGACTACTTATGGGCCATCGAGGGCGACCCCTACGGCTTCTACATCTACAACCGCTACGCCACGATGAATGGCGGTCAATGGAACTATGTGGTAACAACTGCCACGACCCCGCTGATTGGTTCCGACCTGGTGCTCAGCAATACCAAAACCTATGCCCAATACGAGATGATGACCGCCACCACCGACGGCTATTTCCAACTGCACCCTGTCAGCAACGTTGCCAACGACTTCTTCGTGAACAACAACGGCGGCGCCATGACCATCGACACGGAGGCCACGGAGTGGACTTTTGCGCTGAACGAGGCTCAACTGGATCCTTATTATGCACGTCGGGGCTACGTGGGTGGTTTGAACGAGACGGTGGTGACGGCATACGAGGGTGCCGGTACGCTGGCCGCAAAGCAGGCGGTTGTGTATCAGACCGGCAACCTTGTCGATTATACCGCAGGCTACTACCGTATGCACTCCATGCCGGGAGCGGAGGGTCTCACGACACCACGCTATGCCAGCGGCTACCGCCACAACATCGAGACCACGTTCACCTCGGGCGGCATACCCATGCACTTCATCGAGAAAGCGGGCGTCACCACCACCTACGGAACACTGGGCGGCGGATTCACCATCACGGCTGGCACACGCGGCGACATCCCCGTGCCCGCACCGAAGGATGACCCGGCCAGCATCTACCGCTTCAACTTGAGCGGCAGCACGACGACGCTGAGCACCCAGGGGCTGAATGTGACGGGAAGCACCATGGGCAGCGGCAGCGGCACGGCCTTCTACGTGGAAGACGTGGGTGGCGCCGTGGTGACCATCCGCAGTGCCAGCGACCGTGCAACGGCCAACTACCTGAACTACAGCCAAAGCGCAGAAGTGTATAACCTGAAGACGGAGGTGGCCGAGATGGCCGACTACACGAAGTGGTGTCTGGAACCAGCCAACACCAAGGGGCTGAATCTGACCCTGAACAATGGTGGAGACAGTCATTACTATGCGACGTTCTATGCCCCATTCGATGTCACCATCGGTGGCAGTGAGGCCGAAGCCTACGTTTGTACGGCATGGGGCGACAAAATCATCCATCCCGTCAGCATCGGCACGATCATCCCCGCAGGAACGCCTGTCATCATCCGCAGCACAACGGCCGATGATGTGGCAATGACATTGCCCTCCTCTTCGCCTTCCGTATCTGCCAGTTGCATTTTCCGCGGAACTTATCTGGAGCAACTGCTCAGCATGAGCGAAACCGACATAATCTATTGCTTCGGCCTGCCATATACGGGACTGACGCTCACCCCCTTGACCGGCGAAATTATAGGAACGGGAACAAGCGGCAATACGGGCGTAGGCTTCTACCTGAATGCCAGCCGCAACAAGGAGGCCAGCGCCAAGAGTAATGGATGGACCCGCAACAACTGGTATGTGCTTGCCAACAAGATTTACTACCGTGCGACGGGTGGTGGTGCCCCTCGCCGTGAGACAAGTGAGGTGACGTTCATTCCTGTGGTTTTCGACGATGACGATCCTCCATCTGATGACGACAGGGCAGTATCTCCTGCCGCCGCTTACAGCAACCGCATCTACGACTTGCAGGGCAGGATGGTGGCGACGAAAGAGCAGGTGGAGAATGGTACTTGGCGAACTCATTTGGATCCAGGCATCTATATCCTCAATGGAAAGAAGTTTATCTTGAGATAAGGGGTGGGGACTGTTCTTGGTGTCGTAAAGTAGATGCCATCGGTTGAGTGGTGCCCTAAGGGGGATTTTCTTGCCCTTCTGAGGACATCTTTTGGTGGATTTTCTTGGTTTTCTTGCAGAAATGCCGTACCTTTGCAAGCCCTCAGGTCATTTGATAAGCATGCAAAGATTTACACATATTATTATATTAGGACTTTCTTTTTTCATCTGGATGTCGTTGTCGGCTTTTGCACAGACACCAGATAGTTTGGGACGCATTCGTTACAAGTATGACTTTGTGGTACCGACGAACGGCAACTTTATTCAGGCTATTCATGCCGCCAACAACCGCCCTGACAAGTCGAAGCGATACCGTATTTTCATCAAGTCGAGCATGTATCGCATCAAGGGCGAAGGTAATCCCATCAAAATCACAGAGAACGGCAAGGAAATCACCATCCCCAGCCCTATGACCATCTTGACGGCTTCCAACACGAGCATCTGTGGCGAAGGGATGCGGAACACGCAGATTGAGTCTATGCCCATGCACGAGGGCATCAGTTGCACGTCCACCCTCTTCCTCAAGGGGGCGGACAGCACTTACATTCAGGACATCGAACTGTGGTCGAACTATCGGGATGACCTCACTGCCTTTGCCAATCGTGCGGTGGCATTGAACGAAAAGAACTGCAAGGGCAACATCTTCAAGAACCTTTCCCTGATGAGCAATCAGGACACTTACTATACCAACGATGGCGGCACCACCTATCTCGAAGACTGCACCATCAAAGGCACCGTCGATTTCATTTGTGGCGGTGGCACCATCTACTTCAATCGTTGCAACATCGAACTTCGCCATCGAGGCGGCAAACGTGACATCATTTGTGCTCCAGCCACCGAGGCGGCACGTCCCTATGGTTATGTGTTCAATGGTTGCCGCATCTATGGCTCGAAAGACCAGGCAGGCAAGTACATGTTGGGGCGTCCGTGGAAGAATGCTCCCCGAGCCGTCTTTCTGGGCACCGTGATGGACCTGCAGCCCGATTCCACCGCATGGACAGAGATGCACGGCACCCTCCCACGCCTCTTTTCCGAGTATGAGAGCATGGACTCCGAGTTTCAACTCATCCCCACCACGGGGCGTCGCAAGCAGTTCAAGAACGAGAACGACATCACCACGACCATGCGTTACAATACCGACCTGACCGTGGCAGAAGCCGAAAAGTACGACATCAACGATGTCTTCCCCGGCTGGCATCCCGACCGCAGGGCTGCCCTTGTGCCTCCTCCCGTTGCCAAGATTCAGAATCGTGGCGACATCTATTGGGACGACGTACCAGAAGCCTGTCTCTACGCCATTTGCAAGAACCGCGATGTCATTGCCTTCACCACCCAACCCCGCTACACCGTTCCCAAGGGAACAGCCGAAGGCTCTTGCTTCTCCATCCGCTGTGCCAATTTCTATGGTGGACTTGGCGAACGCAGCAACGAGGTGGTTTATCCGAATAAGTGAAAGAATCTTCACTTTTTTTCGTGTGTTAAAGATTTTTTAGAAAAAAAGTTTGGGAGGAAAGGGGAATTGCCTTATCTTTGCAACAGGTTACTAACATTCATTATTAAATCTAACGTTTTATGGCAAAGAAATGGGTATGCCCAGTATGTGGCTATGTTTATGAGGGAGAGAACCCTCCAGAGAAGTGTCCTCAGTGCAAGGTTCCAGGTTCCAAGTTCAAGGAGAAGGAAGAGACTGAAGGACTGAATTTCGCTTGTGAACACGAAGTTGGCGTGGCGAATGCTATTCCAGAAGGTGAAGAAGGTGCTTTCGTTCTTCAAGGTCTGAAAGACCACTTCAATGGTGAGTGCTGTGAAGTGGGCATGTATTTGGCGATGGCTCGTCAGGCAGACCGCGAAGGCTATCCAGAGGTATCGGAGGCTTTCCGTCGCTATGCTTACGAAGAGGCAGACCACGCATCACGCTTTGCTGAACTGCTCGGCGAGGTGGTTTGGGACACGAAGACCAACCTGAAGAAGCGTATGGAGGCAGAGGAAGGTGCCTGTGCCGCTAAACTCGACATTGCCAAGGTGGCAAAGAAACTGGGTCTTGACGCTATTCACGACACGGTTCACGAGATGGCAAAGGACGAGGCACGTCACGGTGCTGGTTTCCAGGGATTGTATAACAGATATTTTAAGTAAAGTAAAGATTATGAAGAAGTATGTTTGTGACACCTGCGGTTGGGAGTATGACCCAGAGGTAGGTTATCCAGAAGGCGGCATTGAGCCAGGCACTGCATTTGAAGACCTTCCCGCAGATTTCGAATGCCCACTTTGTGGCGTTGGTAAAGATCAGTTCTCGGAGGCTTAAAGAGTGAAGATTCGAGACATCAATCTTGGAGATAAGCCTGTTCTGTTGGCTCCCATGGAGGACGTGACAGATCAGGCTTTTCGTCTGCTCTGCAAGGAGTTTGGGGCGAGCATGGTGTATTCCGAGTTCGTCAGTGCTGATGCCCTCATCCGCAATGTCAACCGCTCATTAGAGAAGATTCGGGTGGACGAACGGGAACGTCCCGTCGCCATTCAGATATATGGGCGTGACGTGCCGAGCATGGTGGAGGCGGCACGCATGGTGGAGAGCGAGGCACACCCCGACATCCTCGACATCAACTTCGGATGTCCCGTCAAGAAAGTGGCGGGCAAAGGGGCTGGTGCGGGCATGTTGCGTACTCCCCAACTGATGCTCGACATCACTCGCGAGGTGGTCAAGGCTGTGTCTGTCCCTGTCACCGTGAAGACACGTCTCGGGTGGGATGTGTCGTCCCTCTATGACCTCCCCCCCGAATGGCATCGCACCACAGAAGAGAAGACCCCCTTTATCCTCGAATTGGCAGAGCGTCTCCAAGACTGTGGCATTGCCGCCCTGACCATCCACGGCAGAACCCGCAGCCAGATGTATCAGGGTGAAGCCGACTGGACGCTGATTGGCGAGGTGAAAGCCAATCCGCGCATCCATATCCCCATCATCGGCAATGGCGACATCTGCACCGCCGAACAGGCTCAAGCCGCTTTCGACCGCTACGGGGTGGATGCCGTCATGATAGGCAGAGCCACCTTCGGACAACCGTGGCTCTTCAAGGATGTACGTACCTTCCTCGAAACAGGTCAGCGTGACAACACGATGACGCTCGACTGGAAGATGGAGGTGCTCAAGCGTCAAGTCCGCACCAGCGTGGAGTATTCCTTGCGTGAGGACAACGCACTGAAGGAACGCAAACGCACAGAACTGGGCGGCATCATCCATGTGCGTCGCCATCTCGCCAATTGCCCCCTCTTCAAAGGCATCCCCGACTTCCGTTCAACTCGCATTCGTATCCTCCAAGCAACGACACAGGAGGAACTCTTTGCCCTGCTGGACGAGGCAAAGGAGCGTATCTTGGGGAAATAGAAAAGACAAAAAGTTTCCTTTTATTTTGTTTTGTCTTTATTTTGCTGTAACTTTGCAAACGGAACAATCCAACACTCATATACTAATCAACTAAAAAAACTAAAGAATTATGGCTGATTTATCTAATTTTTCTCTCGAAGGTAAGAACGCATGGATTACGGGTGCGTCTTATGGCATCGGTTTCAACATCGCCAAGGCTTTTGTGAAGGCAGGTGCAAACATGATTGTGTTCAACGACATCAACGAGGCTGCTTTGGAGCGTGGTTTGGCCAACTACAAGGAGGCTGGCATCACGAACGTAAAGGGCTACGTGTGTGACGTGACCGACGAGAAGGGTGTGAAGGCTCTGGTTGACACCATCCACAAGGAGGTGGGTCAGATTGACATCCTCGTGAACAACGCAGGTATCATCAAGCGTATCCCGATGCACGAGATGGCTCGTCAGGAGTTCCAGCAGGTGATTGACATTGACCTCGTGGCTCCGTTCATCTGTGCCAGTGCCGTGCTGCCCGAAATGATGGAGCGTAAGGAGGGCAAGATTATCAACATCTGCTCGATGATGAGCGAACTCGGTCGTGAGACGGTGAGTGCCTACGCAGCAGCCAAGGGTGGCTTGAAGATGCTCACCCGCAACATCTGCTCAGAGTATGGCGAATACAACATCCAGTGCAACGGCATAGGTCCTGGTTACATCGCCACCCCACAAACAGCACCACTCCGCGAGCGTCAGGCCGACGGTAGCCGTCACCCATTCGACTCGTTCATCTGTGCCAAGACCCCAGCAGGTCGTTGGCTCGAGCCCGAAGAACTCGGTGGTCCTGCAGTCTTCCTCGCAAGCTCTGCCTCCGATGCTGTCAACGGACATGTCCTCTATGTCGACGGTGGTATCCTCGCCTACATCGGCAAGCAACCCAAGTAATCATTAGTCTCTTCTTGTCTTATGTCAGTTCGTTTCCATTGCTCCATAAGACTCGTCGAAACTCATATCTGCACCACGCACAAATCTTTGGCGTGGTGCTTTTTACCAAATAATAGTCATCAATAAAATATCAAAATGAAAGCGAAAAACGCATTCTATCTTTCGCTCATCACTCTCGGTGCAGTCGCTTGTGCTGGCGATAATAACGCCATAGTCGTCAACAACGACTCTCCACGCGATCGCCACGAACTCGTATCCCTACAACTCAATCCCGTTGAGTCTGGTCGCTTTGCAGGTCGCTCCGTAGCTCTCAAAGACGCTCAAGGTGCCGACGTCGAATATCAAGTAACACAAGATCGTTGTCTCGTCTTCGTCGCCGATGTCAAGGCTGGTCAAAAGGCCGTCTACAACATTGTCGACGAAAAACCACAAGAGGTAAAAGTCGTTGCCACAGGCAAGGTCTATCCCAATCGTGTCGATGACATTGCTTGGGAAAACGACAAAGTTGCATTCCGTGCCTATGGTCCAGCCCTTCAAGCAAGTGGCGAAAAAGCTTTCGGCTACGATGTTTGGGTGAAGTGTGTCAGCGAGCCAGTTGTCGAAAATCGTTACAATTTAGAGCTCGACCCAGCCACCAATGCGCGTATCGACTCTCTTAACAACACTAAGCTCTATGCCGACATCGAGGCTGCACAAAAACTTCGTCGGGAAACAAGCTACCACTACGATCATGGCAATGGCCTCGACTGCTACAAAGTCGGTCCAACACTCGGCGGTGGTGCTTCGGCCATAATCTTGGGCGACAGCATTGTATATCCCTACTGCTACAAAGAATGTGAAATTCTCGACAATGGTCCCCTTCGTTTCCAAGTCCGTCTGACCTATCACACCACCACCATTGCCGACCAAGACATCACCGAAGTTCGCACCATAACACTCGATGCCGCCTCTTGTCTCAACCACACAGTCGTTGAATACAAGGGTGCTCCCACCAACACCAATGTGGTAGCTGGTCCTGTCGTCCACAACCCCGATGGCGGCACGTATGTTGCCGACGCAGCCAACGGCTTTGTTGGCTATGCCGACCCAACCGACCGACCCTCCGAAGGCTATGGCACCATCTATGTCGGCGCAGTATTTACTCAGCCCATCACCGATGCTCGTCTCGTACTCTTCCCTCAAGAAGAAGCCAAAATGCGTGGTGCTGACGGACACGTCCTCGCTTATAGCACACTCCAAGCTGGGCAACCACTTGACTACTACTGGGGCGGTGCTTGGGACAAAGTTGGTTTCGATAGTTTCGATGCTTGGAAAGCCTATCTCGACAATTTCGCTCAAAACCTCAAGCAACCTCTCAAAGTCAATTTCACTCACGTCGACAAATAAGACTTTGAACCATACTTCGTTATTACAGAAAACTCTAGAAGATGTCGTTCTGGAGTTTTCTCTTTTTATCTACCACCTTACTTCAACCATTTCGCCTACTTTCCACTTCAAAGTGCGACTTCTCAAACTGCAGGCAATATTAAATAAAGTATTTGAAGTAAAGTGCTTTGGGAGTGTTAAATTTTAGCTTTTTGCGTGGGCGTGCATTTAGCCTTTTCTGAACACTATCTATAAAACCGGGCGATAGCATGCTGATGTCGACACCTTTGGGGATATACTGACGAATTAGTTTGTTGGTGTTTTCTACGCATCCTTTTTGCCACGAACAAAAGTTATCTGTGAAAAATATAGGTTGTTGCAAGTGTAGTTTTTGAGCCAACCATTCGTGCGAGGCAAACTCACTGCCGTTGTCTGTTGTGATGGTGTAAATCTTGTCTCTGAATGGGAAAAGTAGGCGATATGCCACTCGGGCAACAGAAGACGATTTCTTGCCGTCGGGCACTGGTGCCATGAGCAAGTAGCAGGTGCTTCGCTCAACTATCGTAAGAATCGAGTGTCCCTTTCGGTCGACAATCAAATCCATTTCAAAGTTGCCAAAATGCTTGTCGTCTGCGTCAGCTGGACGATTGTGTATGCTTGTGCGGTTCTTAATGTTGGTGGCTTTCGTTACGTGCTTTGTGCGGTGTCTGACTTTGCGCCGTGCGCCATGCCTACAATGCTTTGCCAGTTCGCCAGTCGTGTCTTTGTGGATATGGTTGTATATACATTGTTTCGATATGCGAATGTTTTCTTTCAGTAGCACACCGCTAATCTGTTCGGGCGACCAGTCGTTCTCCGTTATCATTTGCCGTACTCGCCACATTAGTTCGACAGGTTTGGCTCTGTTCCTTGATGTCGTATGTTTGCGTTTGTCGGCTTTTTCTTGTGCCTTGCACCATACGTATTTCCCGTTTTCGGTGCCGTTGCGTCGTAGCTCTCGGTAGATTGTCGACCTGTGTACGCCAATCGTGCGGGCAATATCCACTACCTTGTTGCCATTGGCGTGAGAAAGGTAGATGTAGTAGCGTTGTTCGCTTGTCAGATGTGTGTAGTGCTTCATATTCTTATGACCAATTGACGTGTTAAGTAACCAAATTTTGTGGGTTGTGCCAGCGAAACATGCGTAAAAACGGCGTCGGCACACGCAAAATCAGACCTTTTGCACACACAAACACTCTCGGCACGCGTCTGATGAGCGAGTGTGAGGGCTAAAATTTTTGACTATATTCGCAAAAAGCACCAAAAACAAAAAAGCGAAAACCACAATGGAGATGAAAGACCCGATAGAAGAGGCACGGCGATATTTGCAAAACGCAAAAGACATCTTACGAGACAAAGCTATAAAAGACGGTGATTTTTACACAGATAGCAAGTATACCCGTATGGCAGGTAATTGTATGTGGAATGGTTGCCTGATTGCTCTAAAATATGCGCTCGGACTGAAAGCAAAACGAGGACAACGATTAGACATAAAAGACTTTCAAGAATCGGCTTCAAAACGCAATAAAAAACTTCTCAACGAAGTAAATGAAGGATACAACATTATGCACCTATCTATGGGTTACGACGGAACAAAAGATGTAGGTACCATTGCAAGTGGGATAAAGCGAATGAATAACATTATAGATTGGTGCGAGATAAATGCGCCACGAACTCTAAGCGACACGACGGCAAAAGACAAGCCTCGCGCAAAACGGACGAAGACAAAAAAAGAAGAGTAGACGGCTATTGTGGTAGTCTACTCTTCTGATTTTTTCGTGGTGAGTGCTTTAGTATAAGATTTCAAAGTTCGTTATTGGGTCGGTATCTTCGAGTTTGTCGAGGTCGAATGCTGTTGCCTTTGAGTTGCAAGAGTTGTAGGCACGCTTGAAATCGTCTGCTGTCATACGCTTGGTATGTGTAATAGTTCCGACGGTCGTTTGTGTTGAGTTATATTCGAACTGGATGTAGGCAAACACGCCTCTTGGTGGGTAGAAGAAAGAAATTACTCCATCGCTGTAACTATCGTTACTATCGCCAAATGTGTCGTAGAAAATCTGCTTGCGGTCAACATTGAAGTAGCGGACGGCATAGTAGTCTCTGCCGACGGTGAAGTTGAAGTAGACTGCTTTTGCAGTGGTCGCTGTTAGCTCCTCCCCCTCGATAGCTGTTGATAGTGTTTCTTCGCTCACAATGTAGCCGTATGCACTTTCGTCGTGGACAACGGTAATCATAGGAGAGCCAAGACTGCGCGCCCAGTTGAAAACAAACCTTGAGGTTTGGTCGGACACGTCTATTGTGGTGGGTGTCAAGCCTGCCATGTCTGTTATATAGATGGTGTCGCCACTGCGCTTGCTGACAGATACCATGACTGCCACGTCTTGTGTTTCTTCGCCAGTGTCCGTGCCACTGCTTGCGTTGTCTACGGCACTGAGGAATTTCTGCATGTCGCCCAGTCTGTTGAATTTGTCGGCGATGAACTTGCCGAGTTTTTGAAAGTCGTTCATTAGATTGTTGGTTTATTTTGTTTACACCACTTCGCACTCGCCACTTGCACCAAAGCGGTTCTTCTCGGCATAGGCCCGAAAGCTCTCCACTCGTATGCTCGCGTCCACGTCGTGCAAGTAGTCGTTAGTCCCCCTAAAATTGCCACTCTTCGTAGCCTGAAAGACATACACGTAGCTAACCGATTGCGGTAGGCGACGGAGGTCTTCCGCTTCCAGCCCAGCGTGGTTGACGCTGTCGATAAAGACCACATCGTAACACGTCAAGTCCTTGGGTAGCTCACTACAAAGAATAAGGTTTTTGCTGACAATATTTAGTCGCTCCAACTTCTCTTGCAACCCGTAGCCTATGCCCTCTTCGCTTGCAAAGTAGAGCACCCGTTGGTCGTGCTCTGTGGCCAGATAATTGGCAAATTGTAGTGCAAGTGTACTCTTGCCACTGCCAGCTCCGCCGTATATCATGACCTTGTATGGCTCCGCTGGATGTCCGATTATCTTTGCCCACTTGCCCGTAAATGGGAGCACGCTAAAAGTCGTTCCGCACAAAGCATTAGCACTTACGAGCGTTTTTTTTTTACTCTGTTGACCAGTGCCGTCCAGAGCTCCCGCAATTCCGTCGAGTGTCTGCGGTAGGGCTTCTACGCTCTCTGTCCGTCCTTCCACAAAGTCAGTTAGCGAACTCTGTATTTGTCGGAGTATGTCTTCATACTTGCCAGCCTCGCCATTTTCAAGCACCTTGCCAACCCGACTTAGCAAGCTCTTCGCACGTTTCGAGTTGTCGGAGCCTTCAAGTTGCACATACGAGCGCATAACCGCTGTCGCTTTCAGGCTACCCTCGTTCTTTGCGATTTTCACGAAAGTGCCTATGCCCTCAATGTCTACATTCTTGCTTGCATTGCACGCCGTGTTTGCCATTTTGACCAGCACCTTCTGCATTTGGCGCATCTCGCCTGCGTATGCACTTGCTTCGCCATGCCCCTCGGCTCTTATCTCTTGGTTCACAATGGCCTTCTGTAAGGCTTTTAGCAATCTAACAGCACTCTCTTTCGTAGAGCTATCAAACGGCTTCCCTTGTAGACGGCAAAACCTGCTCGATAGCCTCACCTGTATGCTCGGATAGTTCACTTCCGTTTCATACTTTGGTGTCTTCACTTTTGGCTCTGCCTTTGGTTTAGGCTCTTTCTTAGCTTCCTTCTTTTGAGGCTTATCGGCTTTCTTTGGCTCATCGGATTTTGGCTCTTCTTCGTCCTCAATATTTGCATTTGCAAGGTCTTTATTCACAAGCTCCACTACGTCATCTATGCTTGGCTTAAATTCTGCATCATGATACCAATCCCAAATGGGCAAAGTTGCTTCCACTGCGTCAATAACTTCTTTGCTCAAACACTTCTTGATTTCTGCATACCTCGTAGGTAATGTTTCATAAGTTACTTTCATTTCTGCTTTTTATTTTGAATTACTATTTATCTGTCTTTCGCTCTGGTGTGCATGCCATACCCAACCTATTATTTTCCTCCTTCCCCTTTGCACTTTCCGTTTTTAGTCGCATATTTGCCTCGTCAATCTTCGACAATAGGTGCTCAGACTTCGCGGATGTAACTGCGAGCCACTGTAGCACCTTTTCTGTTTTCTCTCGCTTGCCGTCTATAAGCAATCCCAAATTTGCCCAAAGCCCCAGCTGTTCAATGTTTCTGCCGTGTATTGAGGCAATTTCGTTTATCTCTATCTTATTCGCTTTTCTGTTCGGGTGCAAACAAACGCACAACAACCCTTCGGCATTTACCCTACCCACAATAAGATTTAGACCTCCTGTGTATATGTCCGACTTGAACACCATAATCGGATTGTTTAGGTCTGTGGGCAAGTATTTAATCATCTCACTTGTTAGTCCGTGTTTCTTGACTTTTGCCCTTAGTGTGGTCGGACGTATGCAGATAGGCATATTTGGTAATCCCATACTAAGCAAATATGCTTTTGGCATACATACGTCTATTAGGTTACCGCTAAACTTCCCCGCAAAAAACTGCCTAAGCTGTGAAAGAAAATTGCTCATTCCTCCCACGCCTCTGTCGGCTTATATTTGTAGGTCTTTCGCTCGCTCCACTGCTTGTTCCACAGCTTGTCCCCACCAGCGTAAAATATCGTCTGCAAACCTTTGTCGTCCGTCATCACGCGCTTTATCATCCACGTCGCCGACTCATAACTCGTCGTCGTGTCCAAACAATAGCCCACATACATAAGGTTCTCGCTTACGTGCTCCACCACCGCCGGTGTCAGTCCGTCTGTGTATGTCGCCATAATTATTGCTGTCTCTGTCGGGTTCATACTCTCCTCCTCCTACACATATTTCTCCCAGTTCGACTTTATGTTCGTATACTTGCCATTCTTATACAGCAACACCTCTCTGCGGTTCCGCTTAGGGTCATACGACACATGCACCCAGTGCGAGCCATTCTTGCCATATTCAAGAATCAATTGGTCATATCCACCTACGCTTATCGCCGACTTAAATATCTTCGCCAGCTCCGCGTCTGTCCTATGCGCACCCACAAGGTCGGCCGCTTGCCCCGTCAGGTGCTGACTATTCTTCACTCCGCCCACCGCCGTGTTCAGCCTCTCACTCCTATATCCACTGCTCACCGTTATCGGTTCTCCATACTTCGCCCTTATCGGGTCGAGCATGTTCGTTATCAGTGCTTGCAAATTCGCCCGCACCTCGGCCGAGGGCGTGATGTCTATCCCCTGCGACTTCGCCGTCGCCGAGTAGCATAGCTCATCTATCGTAAAGTAACTCCCGTTTATCATGTTCCTAACGTTGTTTCTTATCGCTCTTCTGAAATAATACACCCCGCCAAGTGAAAGCAACGCACCCACAGCCACGTATATTTTTATCTTCTTCATACATTTCTGTTTTTCTATCTCATCACTCTCCACAACACGCACATCGCCAATATCACAAGTAGCAAATACGGGAACGCCCTCAGTCTTAGCTTCTCAAACGCTGTCAACTCTTTCTCCGTATAGCACCGCATGACCATGCGTATCGTGTCCGCATGCCACACGTTTATCGTGTCCCTCCGCCAACGCTCCACATAGCGCGTCCGCCACCTGTCCACCCGCAACGTGTCGCCACTCTTATACACATACACACTGTCGTGCACTGCTATGGTGTCCCGTATCGTCCTGTCCCGATACTCTATCTTGGTGCGCCCCGTCGTCTGCTCATTGATATTCGTCCGCACACTCCTGCACTGCGTCAACACCACAAGCAACCAAATAACGGCCGTGTAGATAACCACCCTCTTCATCGCTCGCGTCTGTCGTCGTCGCCATACAACGACACTATTAGCCACACTATCACGCCTACGGCCGACAAAAAATATAATGCTCCTATCATGCTATCTTTATCCCGTACGAGTTAATCGTGTTCATTATCTTCGTCAGTCTACTGCCCGATAACTCCTTCTTAAACCAGTCCACAAGGCCTATCATCTCGCCATTTCCCCACATCGGAGAGCCCCATGTCCCATATTCTTTCATGCCAAAAGCATTAATGACTGCCTTCCAGTCGTCGCCATTGCTTAGCTTGCTTATGACGTTGTCTATCGTGTCGGTGTCCGTCCCCATGCTCGCCATCGCTGTATGTAGTTGCTTTGCATAGTTCGTCGCCTCCGCACTGCTTATCGTCATCTTGCTCTTGCTCGGCTCCGTAAGTTTTTTCAGCGCATTCTCCTCTTTATTCTGTTGCCAACTCTCCTTTATCTGACTTATCACCCGACGACCAATAACGAAAAGTAGCAATCCGCCCACCGCATAAATGCCAATCTTTTGTAGTCGTGCCATCTCTTCGTGGCCAATACTTAGTGCCCCAAATGTTTTTGCGTCCATTCCCTATCCCCCTACACAAATTTTATCGCTACTTTCACCACCGACGGGTCTTTGCGCACCGCCATTAGCAACTTAATCATGTCTGCGTAGCTTACTTTGTTTGCCACGTCTTGCAACAACTCCGCCAGTGCCTGTGCCTTCTCCGCACTCTCCGCCATTGTCGTTATGCTTATCTTATACTTATTCATTGTCATTCCGTTTTAGTTGTTGATATTGCAAAAGCTGTTCTGTCGTCAGTATGCTCATCAGCCGAGCCACCTCCTTCTGAAGACCTATGTTGTCGCGCTGAAGTGCCATAATCTCGCTCATCATTTCACTCTGCCTTTTCTGCATGCGGTCTATCGTGTCGAGCAATAAATTATTCTCTTCGTTCTTGCGCTTACTCCTGCACGCCCACCACGTCAGTAACAACTCTCCGACCCGTCGGTCAGGTTCTCGTTGTACGTTGCAAGCATTTCGCTAAATGTGCCATTATCACTACCACTGCCTGCCGACGCTATGCTGTTGCCCAACGTGTTGAGTTTGTCGGCCAAGAAGTCGCCCAACTGACCCATCAGCGTCTCTTGTGTCTCTGTACTTGTTGTTTGTTGTGTTCCCGTTGCCATAATTTTCTTTGTTTTTATTTGGTTGTTGTTCCTCCGTTGTCTTTGTTCAGTTGCGCTTCCAGTTCGGCAATCTTTGCCTCATACTCCGCAATAAGTTTCTTGATGTCGCCCAATCGGTCAAACTTCTCTGCCAGAAATTTGCCCAGCTTCTGCATGTCGTTCATTCTTTCCTCTATTTTTTTTGTTATGTTTGTCATTATTAGCATCAGACGGACTGATTTAGCAAAGGGGCAGACCCCCACACATCTGTGTCTTGCCTACCTAACAGTCTTGCTCGTGGGGTGCAAGAGAGAGGTGTGCTCTCTCTACGTCTTTTGCTTTCTTTTGTCATATAGTAGCATTTTATCCTTAAAACTGCTCGCTTTCCGAGGACTGGCTGTAACAACCTCCCAAAACCCATTTTTAGCATAGTTTAAACCTATAACTGCCGAGTTGTAGCGTTCTTCTTCATTGTTGCACACAAGCAACAACCGACCATTTTTGCCCTCGTATATCTGATTAAATCCATTTACAACAGCCCAAACAAACATCATCGGTGTTACACCAAGTTGGCGCATCTCTTCTGCATGTTCACTGCCACAATGTTCTTGCGTCTTAGCCTATGTCCGTCAAGTGCCATACTCTTACTTACTATACTCCGCTTCAAATGCATCTATAAAAACCTGCGCATCGCCACGCACTTCTCCACCTCCCACGTCTCGCCACTCACGCGCCGTGTCGTCCCACACCACCAGTCGCTTCGCTTCTTTCACCCACACTTTCAGCCCATCAGCCCTCAACACGTCGCTCATCGCGTTCAACTCCTCCTCGTTCTCCACAATCTCGCGGTTGTCAAGTAGCTCCTTCGCGCCAACGTCAAACCCGCAACTCATAGCTATGCCACGCCCATATCTGCTTACTTCGCTCATCTCGCCTAACTTAGTTTATAGTTCCACCTTACAGGGTATGCCGTCCCCTGCGTATTCACCTCCGAATAGTAAATGGTATACTGATGCGTCTGACCATCTAAACACTCCACCTCCACCTGATTATTCCGTAGGCTATTCTGTATCTTATACCCACTCGGGTTTAGCACGTCGCCCACGCTCCCACACACCGCCATCACAAACCGCTTGCTGTCATAAGCCCCATAGTCGGCTGTCAGCGTCCCACTATCGGTCGTCGGGATAATCTTATTTAACCCCTCAATGCCTGTCGGCACGTCGTCCGTAAGCCCCCAGTATATCGGGTTCCGAAACGCATATTTTATCTCCGCACTCGTCGCCATACGCCCCTGCACGTCCTCCACACTCGCCTTAATGGTCGTATTGGCCGACACCACCAATGTGTGCTTAAACGTCCCACCTTTCGACACATCACTGCTTACGCTCTCCGCTTCCGTGTTGATTATGTAGCTAAGCATTGCTATGTCCGATGTCTTTCGCGTCGCCACTGCCGTCAGCTCGACTGTGAGCACCGCCCCCTTCTCATAACTACCACCCTTTGGCTGTGCGCTAAGGCTTACCACCGGCGCAAGTGGCTTATGTAGTATCTTGTCCACCACCTCCACCAATGGCACCGAGTCAAACGTCTCGCCCTCGCTCACCCCACCCACCGTTGCACTCACAGGCTCCGTCGTCGTGTAGGTCAACGCTTGCGCCACCTCGCTCGCACTCATTCCGCTTATGTCCAATCGCCCCGTAATCGGGTTCATCTCCAGCTTCATAACTCAACCCTTTTTAGTTTCTCCGCCTCTACCTCCGCTCGCACCTCTTCCACCGCCTCCACTTCTGCGGAGGGCGTAATCACTTCCTCCACGCTCGGCACATTGTCTGTCTGCTCTCCCTTGCCGTCAATCATGCCCAGCATAGTGTCTTTGTCCACGCCCATCAACTTGCCTATCAGCCCGGCGTTTGCTCTGACTGTCTTTTGTAGCCCCTTCGCCAGTAGCGTACTCCCAAGTTCCGATATGCTTATACCCAACATCGAATTTTTAGGTCGTAACTTTTGGAGCTCCGTGTTCTCGTCTTGCAACTCTTCCATTTGCTTCTGCATGTCGTCTATCTTTGTGCGCAATTCCTCTATTTGCTTTCGTAGCTCCTCGGCTTCGCGTCGTGCCTCGTCGCGTTCCAGCTTGCGGTTGTTCACGTTCGTTATGCCGACTTTCTTAGTGTCCGAACTCTGCATGAGGTCAATGGTCGTGTCAGACTGGATGTGTCGAGCTGTGTAAAGCTCAACGTCTACTGTATGAACTGCGCCACTGCGTACTGCCGACGCCAAGTTTGGCTCTATGGCCGACAAACGAGCTTCAAATTCTTGCTTGTCTGTCGCTATTGTTGTGCCGTAGGCCAAGAGGTGTGTTTGCTGTGTTTCAGCCATTTTTATCTAAGTTTTTAAAGGTTTATAAATTCGTTTTTTAAAGCAGTGTCGTTACGCCACCAACAGGCCCCTCAACGTCCGACGCCACAGGGTCTATCGTCTGTTCGTTAGATGCCGTCGCCCACTGATTCTCGTTTGGCAACTCGTTATAATTCTCCACGTCGCCTATGCCTGGCAAGAGTACTGGGGTCTCAGATGTGCTTTCGTCTTCCGCTCCCGCAAGGCTCACAAGGCTCTTGCCCGATATGGTGTTAACCAGCTTCGCTCCGCCCGATGCCATTATGCCCATGCCTACATGTTTCAGCATATCGCTCTTTGCCATGTGGCACGCTGTTGCCCCAACAAGCGAAATAAGTGCTGGGGTCGTATACCCACTCGTGTCTCCGTCAAGCCCCAGCAAGTCTACTCCGCTTACGGCATCTTTCTTGCCAATTGCGTTGCCTATTGCCGAGCCTATTATGACTCCGCCAAGTATGCAACCCACCTTCCCGAGCATTGTGCCCAAGTCTACGCGTTTGCCTCCTAACAGCATTCCGCTACTTTTCCTTTCTGCCATTTTTCTCTTCTTTTCTATTGTTTAAAACTTAATTGTCTTTGCCTTGCCGCTCTTGTCTCGCTTTACTCCGCTAAGACTGCCACCCGAAGGCAAGGCTTGTCGTTCTGTGGTCTTCTTTGTGCTCATCTTATAAATACCATAGCCCAGCCCACCAACGGCCAATGCTACAATACCTCTTTTGAGCCACGTCTTCATGTTGTCTGTAATTGTCATTTTTTTATCATTTTTTGTTTTGGTCTCTTCCCCCTGTTTTCCCGCCTGTGGAGCCGTCTGAACCCTATCATTCTCTCCACCACTCTGCACGGCATTCTTCACATTGCTCACCGCTCCTTTCACGTTACTAACAACATTTTTCACATTGCTTACTGCACTCTTCACGTTGCTAATCGCGCCCTTTGCTTTGTCCATAATCCCCTGTGCCGAAGTCGCCAGTCGGCTCATTCCCTGCGTCGCTTGCGTATTGCGTAGCGGTGTCTGTGCCACGACATCCGACGTGGTCGTCATCATCTGTCCAGCTTGCGCCACTGCCCCTCCGTAGTCTTTGTTCCTGACAGAGTCGACTATCCCCTTGCCCGTTTTTATTACGTCTTTGGTTTTGTCTACAACCTCTTTCGCCTTTTGTGCCTTATCCATAATTGTCTTTATGGCTCCAAGAATAGTCGTAATTACTCCCGTGGCCGCCGTTATAGCTGTCCCCGTGGCGGGGTCGCCAAGCCCACTAAAACAGCCCTCGTCGTATAGCCCTCCCAGCCCCATGACCAGCGTACTCTCTGCGTCCATGCCTCCAATGCCCGCAAGGTCTTCTTTCCTGACCCAACCCGTATGCGTCATGTATGTCGCCGCCACCCACGTCGCATCGCCCTGCTTTGTGTCCACCAGAACCTTTGTGCCTTTTGGCACTGTTGCCAGAACCTTTCCCGCCGACTCGCCAGTCTCGCGTATAGGCGTTGCGTTCTTAGCCGTACGCTCATTTTCTATCACTTCCACCTCTTTTCGCTCCACCTTTGGCGCACTCTCTGCGCTCATCGTCTTGTCTTCCGTCAGCGTCCCCTGCTTTGCCAGTTCCGCCTTCTCTGCGTCCATCTCTTTCTGCGTCTCAGGGTCGTCTGCACTACTGGCCATTTGCTTAATGCCCTCCGACGTCGGATACTCTACGCCACTCCAAGACTTCTTACTACCCTTTTCAAGGCAACTCCTTAGCTTGCTCTCTTTACCACCCAGTTTGGTGTACGCACTGCTAAGTTTGTCGTAGCACTTCTTATATGTTTCCCAGTCGGCTTTGTCTATCCCCAACTTGCTCTTCGCTTCGCTTTCTGTGAGCGAGCCCGGGTAGCACTTCTTGGCTATCTTGAACATGTTCAGCCTGCAAATAGCCATTATGCCTGCCCTTATAAGAAGCGTCAGTGGGTTAAAGCGTACAAGAAACTTCCACACCTTTTTGGCCACCTTCGCAATCGCTTTGCCCACTTTCTTCAACCCTTTGCCAACCGCTTTGACGGCTTTCTTGACTGCCTTTCCCGTTGTCTTGACGGCTTTCTTGATGCCCGAACCAATCTTCTTGACTGCCTTTTTCAGTTTCTTGCGCAGTTTGCCTTCCAGTGGTCCGTTATCTTCGTCCAGTCCACTAAGCAAGTCCTCAAACACCTTGTCGCGTAGCCTTTCGTCGTCCCACGAACTAAGTATAGCATTGCACGCTTGCAACACATACTTTTGCTCCTGTGTCGTCTCGAAATACTCAGGATGTGCCATCGCCACATCGTATGTCCGACGGATATATGTCCGGTACGCCTCCACTGGGTCCGCTCCGCTAACCATATATTCAAGGTCTTCACCATTTAGTAGCTTCGCCGTGTCGGTGTCCACATCCACGCCTCCTAAGCCACTAAGACCGCCCACGCTTGCCACTGCCTGAACAATCTGTTTCACCTCTCCGTCTTGCGTCCCGACGTTCTTTCGCTTCCGTATGCGCTGTTTTGCCACGGCGCTCCTAACCCTGCCACTTATCTTCTGTGTTACAGGGTTGCTCGCCACCACGTCTTTTGCGTCTTGCGTCAGTCGGCTATTCCCATGCACCTTGCGCAGTGCGTTAAATAGTCCGCCCTTGCGCTTAAGTCTGACGCCAACCTTCATGCCGTCCGCAACGCTTTTAATCTCTGTGCCTCGTAGCTCTTCAAGGTCGTAGTTGTCCACCACCGTTGCGTCTTCGCCTGTCGGCTCTTCGTAGTCGCCTGCCACGTTCAGGTCTATCGCACCCCTACTTTGCTCGCTAAGCTCCAAATCCGCCATTTGTTCTATGGCATCTTCCCTCTCTGCCGTGTCCCACCTGTCCAGCACGTAGCCCAACATTCCACTAAGCTGACGCGCATTGCCGTATGCACTAACCATCTGTGGCGACGCGTCCACAACTCTCTTCGTGCGCAAAAGGTGCATGCGTATCATCTCGTCGTCGTCCACTCCACCATTGCCCGCAAAACCTGCAAAGTCATAACCGCCTGCCACGGCTTCCGCTTCCTCACACAAACGATTCGTTATGCCTCGCGTCGCCATGTCAAGCCAACGACCTCTCTCCGCGTCGCGCTCGCTTATGCCCGCAAGTAGCTTGTTGGCCAATCGAGCCCTCCACCTCGGCACGCTCACTCCGCTTATCCCGTCTAAAAAGGTTTATAGGTCAAAATGCAGGCTACGAGGTATCCTCAGCCCTTTGTTTA
>CALAVC010000131.1 GCA_937892095.1 uncultured Bacteroidales bacterium
AAGCCAATAGATATTAGGCGTTCGCTGACCTTGGGATAGTCGGACAGTACAGCCACTTTGATGTTTTGCTCACGTAGATTGTTGATGATTTCTACTGTGTTGTGGCGTGCTGTGTAGCTTTGGCGAAGTATCTCAACCATGTGTGGCAAATATGACGCGACATACCACTGTTCCATGCGTCGTGGTGTCTGTTTGGTTGCATTTGCCATGTGGTTGAAGAGTGCGTTGCGGAGTGCTACTGAGTTGCCAAAGTCTTGACCTGCAATAGCTTTACGAGCTTTTCGTTCGGCTTTTGCCCATAGTGCATGTCGCCAATCGGAAAGTACGAGGCGAAGAGCAAAGCGTTTGCCGTCGTAGAGTGTATTGTCGAAGTCGAAGATGACTAATTTTATTTCGTTCATTGCGTTTGCAGAAGATTAAGTCTAAAACAAAAACATGCCCGAAAGTGTTGAATGTCAACACTTTCGGGGTTATTTGTCAAAGATGTTTAGTCTTTCTTTACAAGGTTTTCAAACTTCGGGAATCGCTTGCTGTCTTTGTATTGCAAGAGCATTAGTTTGAACTGACCATCGCGAGCGCCTTCTTTGATGCATTCTGTTTTGAACTTTTCGAATGCATTGTCTACAAGGCGATGTGTCTGTGGGTCTTTCACACGGAACGATGCACGCTTGGCGTCGTACTCTATGTTTATTTTCTTCAAGTTTTCGTCTACTTGACGAGTGAAAGATTCAGCTTGTTCTTGGCTGACAGATTGGTCGGCAAACTCGTAGAAGAAACGGTAGCCAGAGTACTCAGGATCGGCAAAACCAATGAAGAAATTGGTTTTCATATTCATTTGCTCTTCAGCTTGGTGGACAGCCATGATGTATTGGCGTTCGTGAAGTTTTTCGCCTGTGAGCGTGATTATGCCGTTGACCTTTTGTATGAACTGAATGGTTGGTATCTTGCCATCGAAGCCCGAGACCATGACGAGGTCGTTCATATTGTAGCGATAGAGTCCACTCCATGTGGTTACGTACATACAATATCGCTTCCCCTGTTCCAATTGGTCGAGTGTAAGGAATTCAGGATTTGGGTTGTCGAGGTCTTCTTCGCGAGTAAACTCAAAGAAGTGTTTGTGGGCGAAGAGTGTGGTGTCTTCCTTTTCGTTCATGACAAGACCTGGTCGACATTCAGAGGCGAAGTAGCCAAACTCAATTTGTTTGGTTGTCGATGGGAAGTAGTCTTTTATCTTGTCGTAGTATATTTTGGTGTTGCCACAATGCCACGTGTTGACAACTGCCATGTCGGGCCAATAGTGTTTTGGCAACACTTCACCATACTTGGCCTTCAAGTCGCGAAGTTCTTTGGCGCGTTCAGGATTGGGCTTCATACGACTGCGCAAAGCCTCACGCACATTAGCTGGTATGTCGAGGTCGGCTTTCAGTGTACCGTTTTCGATGTCGGTTACGTAGTCATCGTAGAACTCGTTGACGTTCTTCTGCATCTCAACAATTGTCGATGGATTGGCAGTAATAAGCACCGTTGAGTTGTATTCTATGCCGAAACGCATAATGGTATAGTAGCGTGCACGATAGTCTTTAATTTCAAAAACTTCGGCGGGCGAAGAGTAAGCTACTTTTACGAAGTCGGGGCAGTTGGTGAACGACACGCCAGAGACGCTACCCATTATTGTGCCGTCTGGAGCGTAACCTTCGATGGCCTTACCGACTATGGAAACCACACCACCAGCAAAAGAATGTTTGTTGGCAGAGATGAGCGTCGAGAGCCACAACTTGTTCATCTTACCATAAACGTCTTCGAAATACTTGTATGTGATGGGAATATTTTTGGGCAAGTTGGTGGTGCCAGACGTTGTGGCATACATCTTGGGTTTACCTGGGAAGAGTATGTTTTCTTCGCCGTGCATGTGCCTATCAATCAGTGCACGAAGGTCTTCGTAGTCGTTTACTTTGACGTTTTTCTTGTAGGCATCGAAGAGTGCACGAGGTGTTTTCTCTTGTAAGATTTGAGCAAAGTTGTGTGCTTTGCCATATTCGGTATCTTTGGCAAAATCGAGTATGCCACGCAGTGTTTCTGCTTGTGCCACTTCAACGTTGCGAGCAGCTTTACGCAGTTTGCGACGTTCGATAAATCCTACGATACCGATGGCGAAATTTATCTTTCGCCAGCCACTAATCCATTTTCCTTGCATTGTTAGCTTGTTTTATGTCGTGCAAATTTAGTTAGCTATAATTTGTCTGTTGGTCGTAGTTTTACGACTTTTGACGTTCAAAAAGAGCACTTTTGAGTAACTTTATGCTCGTTGTGCGTAAAAGTGATACATGAAAAAACTTTTATTTACGCTCCTAACGATGGTTTTGTGTCTTTCGGCATTGGCTCAGAAAGACGGAGGAGCAAAGAATTGGATAAGCAAAAACTTGGGCAGCGCCTATTCGCCAGTGTGGCAAGGCTGTGCACTTACGCTCGAAGTATCTAAAGATCGTTCGGCCGTGGTAACTGAAATAATTACCAACTGGCAGATTGCCGTTAGCAGACTTTATGACCCAGAGGGTAAAGCATATAAGTTGCGAGTTACAAAACTTGAGAAGTTGACCCAAATGCTCGAAATATTCGACCGAGAAATGCTATCGGAGCGACATTCGGAGTTTGCACTCTTTGCACTTGTGGATGTCGACAACGACAAACAACCAGAACTATGGCTTCGCTCGGAAGATGGAGTATATAATGCTCTATTCTGCATACACGACGAGAACATACGTTTCGTAGCAGGTTCTGACGACAAAGTCAAGTTGTCTGTAAGGCAAGGAATTGTACAGACAGCCATAGTGTGTGGCGAGGGTTGCTCGAGCAAAACGTATGTTGAGATTAGTGGCAGTTGGCCAAAACATAGCTACGTCGAAACACAGCAATGGAATACGACCGCAGGCATATTGGTAAAAGACTTTTCGTGTGATGGCAATCATATCCCGACTTCCGAAGGTTTGTGTGTTGCCGACAAAGCAATGATGGCAAACGACATTGTGCCAGTGTGGCATAAGATTGGAGAACCATAGCAAAAAAATGGTTAATATTTCGGTATCCGAACTTACGGAGATTCTTGAAATTACGCCAGCAGAGCAAAACATTATGCTTGTCGGCAAGCATGGCATTGGTAAGTCGGAAATACTTACAGATTTTTTTTATGCTAAGGGAATAAGGGTTGTAACACTTTTTTTGGGTCAGATGAGCGACCCGGGTGATATAATTGGTTTACCCCTGAAAGATGAAGCGACAGGACGGACTCTTTTTTTGCCACCATATTGGTTTCCGACCGACGACAAGCCCATAGTATTATTCCTTGACGAGCTAAATCGTGCTCGCCCCGAAGTGCTACAAACCATTATGGATTTGGCACTTAACAGAAAGTTGGCTGGGCGCAGTCTTCCTATTGGTAGTCGACTAATTTCGGCAGTCAACGATGGTGAAGAATATCAGCTCACCGACCTTGACCCAGCACTCGTCTCACGCTTTAACGTTTATGCTTTTTCGCCCACAGTTGTCGAGTGGACAGAGTGGGCTAATAGGCAAAAGATTGATAGTAGGGTTGTAGATTTTATCGTTGCTTACCCCGAATGGCTCGATGGTGGGCACGAAAAAGTGCAGATAGACACGGGACTTGAAAAATTGCCCGACCGAAGGGCGTGGGTAAAGGTTGCCAAGATAGTGGAGAGAATGCAAGAGGTTGGACCCTTGAGCATAAAGATTCTATCGGGAGTGGTGGGCGTTTCGGCTGCTACAAAGTTTGTGCAGTTTATCAGTTCGAATAATCTTTTGACAGGGCGGGAAGTTTTGACAGCTTTTGATGCGTGCAAAGCCCGATTGAGCAAATATAAAACCCACGAATTAGCGGCTGTCAACGATTCCGTATTGCGGTATCTTGACACTTGCTCATCTATGTCTGAAGCAGACATAGACGTGCTAAAAAACAACCTCGTGGCATACTTCAATTTTTTGAAGAAAGGCAAAAGTAAAGAGTCTGTAGCGCACTTTGCTTCCATCGTCAGACAAGGCAACTACTCACAAGCATATTCGTTCATTTTCTTGAACGTACCTGAGGTGTATCGAGGTCTGATTGAGTACGTAAGCGAGATTTAGCCCACAAAGAGTGGGTTAACAAATTTCTTGTCAAACATAATATTCATAGAGCTACATCTCTCTTGTCTCATATTTTTGTGTCATTCTGTCAATTTCATGTTTGCTTTTGCCTTTTGTGTCAGTTTTACTAAAAACAAGTCTGCCAAAAGGGCAGACAACATCTTTTGGCACAAGGTTTGACAAATTGTTTGGCGTCTGGTCGAGCAAAACGAGCTCGGACAGTTCAAACTAAAACAGAAAAACAAAAAAACAAAATACAATATGTCTAAGATTATTGGTATAGACCTTGGCACAACAAACTCGTGTGTCGCAGTAATGGAAGGCAACGAACCTGTTGTCATTGCCAACAGCGAAGGTAAGCGTACAACTCCTTCGGTAGTAGCATTTATTGATGGTGGCGAACGCAAGGTGGGCGACCCCGCCAAGCGTCAGGCAGTCACCAATCCTCATAAGACTGTTTACTCCATCAAACGTTTTATGGGCGAAACTTACGATCGCTTATCGAAAGAAATAGATCGTGTCCCCTACGAAGTAAAGCGAGGCGACAACAACACTCCGCGTGTTAATATTGATGGACGTCTGTATTCGCCACAAGAAATATCGGCTATGGTGCTTCAGAAGATGAAGAAGACTGCCGAAGATTATCTTGGTCAAGAAATCAGCGAAGCCGTCATCACCGTACCAGCCTACTTTAACGACGCACAGCGTCAGGCAACAAAAGAAGCTGGCGAAATTGCAGGTCTTAAAGTCCGTCGTATTGTCAACGAGCCAACGGCAGCAGCACTCGCCTATGGTCTTGACAAGAAGAATAAGGACATGAAGATTGTTGTATTCGACTGCGGTGGTGGTACACACGATGTCTCTGTACTTGAACTTGGTGACGGTGTGTTTGAAGTTAAATCGACCGACGGCGATACACACCTTGGTGGCGACGACTTCGACCACAGAATTATCGATTGGCTCGCCGATGAGTTCCAAAAAGATGAAGGTGTCGACCTCCGTCAAGACCCAATGGCTCTCCAACGCCTTAAAGAGGCTGCCGAAAAAGCTAAGATTGAGCTTTCAAGCACAACCAGTACGGAAATCAACCTACCCTACATTATGCCCGTAGGTGGTGTGCCCAAGCACCTTGTCAAGACACTGACGCGTGCCAAATTTGAGCAACTTGTCGACGACCTCATTCAACGCACGATTGCTCCTTGCAAGTCTGCACTGAGCAACGCTGGCCTCAACGTTAGCGACATCGACGAAGTAATTCTTGTTGGTGGTTCAACTCGTATCCCAGCCATTCAAGAGGCCGTACAGAAGTTCTTTGGCAAGGCTCCGTCGAAAGGCGTCAACCCCGACGAAGTGGTTGCAATTGGTGCTGCCATTCAGGGTGCTGTCCTTACTGGCGAAGTAAAAGATGTGTTGCTTCTCGATGTTACTCCTCTTTCGCTCGGTATCGAGACGATGGGTGGTGTCATGACCAAACTTATCGACGCCAATACAACCATCCCAACTCGCAAGTCGCAAGTATTCTCAACAGCAAGTGACAATCAGCCTTCGGTCGACATCCACGTCCTACAAGGTGAACGCCCAATGGCTCGCGACAATAAGACCATCGGTCAGTTCCACCTCGACAACATTCCACCCGCACCACGTGGCGTGCCTCAGATTGAGGTTACATTTGACATCGACGCCAACGGCATTCTCAACGTAACGGCAAAAGACAAGGCCACAGGCAAAGAGCAGAGCATTCGCATCGAGGCTTCGTCTGGTCTAAGCGATGACGAAATCAAGCGTATGAAAGCCGAAGCCGAAGCCAACGAAGCGGCCGACAAGGCTGCTAAGGAGAAGGTCGACAAAATCAATGGGGCCGACAGCCTTATCTTCCAGACCGAAAAGCAACTCAAGGAGTATGGTGATAAGATTCCTGCCGACAAGAAAGCTCCAATTGAGAGTGCTCTTAGCAAACTCAAAGAAGCTCATCAGAAGCAAGATATTGCAGCCATTGACGCAGCCTCGGCCGAACTGACTACGGCTTTCCAAGCAGCAAGTCAGGACATGTATAATGCCACAGGAGCTGGTGCAGGTCAGCAAGCAGGTCAACAGCAAAATGCAGGTCAACAAGGTGGCGCAAAGCCTGGCGACGACGTTACAGACGTAGATTTTGAGGAGGTAAAATAATACCGAAAAAGTCTAATAGACAATATAGTCAAATGGGTGTAGCACAATGTGTTACACCCGTTTTTGATTGCTGATAAATATATTCAGCTATGATAATGTGTGTAGTTTTAGAACTAAAGTCAATCACGCAGTTTCGTCGCTTTGCGAATGTATCATGCCCCGACGACATTTGGCTGCACTGCGACTATCCGCTGACGTTCACACTGTCGGGTGCTGGTCGTGAGATAACAGAGCCTGATACCGACTTGGAGTTGTACACCGCTAACGACCGCATACCCATGCGAGAGGCTTTGATGACGTTCGATGACGAGGACGGCGTGACACGCTCCATTTCCGTCAATGTCAACAGACGCAAGGACGTGCGAGGGGCTGACATTGCAATCACCAAACACCCCGTGATGTTCGCCGACTGGACGCTTTTCTTCCTGTTCGGCTACAAGAAAATAGTCTAATCATGAAGAGAAGCTTTCAGATATTCAGGAACATAACAGCCAAGGACCTCGTCGAGAGTACAGATTCGGAGACGAATAAAGTCACGGCGGGCGACAACATAGTCTCGTTAACTGACCAACTCAGACAAGATTTCACAAAGTGCGTGGGCGTATTCGTAGTACCACAGTCGGCAAGCACCGATTTGTCGGGCGTTACATGCTCGCTGAAGATTGCGCAGAACGAGATACTGCCAGATGGATTCGACCTCTCGCTCATAGCGTTCAAAGGCGAAGTGTCGCTCGGGCAGACGATTTACGATTTCTCTAAGGATGAGATACCAGCCAAGTCGAGCGAGTTCGAGTTGATTCTGACAAATAAATGAAGATAATAACCAAGCTAAATGATTTCTACCCAATCGTCAGAATAATTTACCTGCTTAAGGGTTTCTTCCATACTAAGTTTAGGAGGTTGCTTAATTCTAAACTTAATGGCATTCGCTGGTACTTCTGTAAGAATCGTAAACTGAGAACCATGAGGTTGCCAAGTGAACTTATGCTGCCCAGTTTCTATATTCATGCCAATCAAATTACCATTATTATTCTCGTCCCATTTGTAAGAATTAGCTGGGTAACGATGATTCTCTTCCTCAAACATACAAAATGACAACAAGTCATCGCTACGAACCAATACCGCAGTACGAAGCGGATTGTAATAATCTTGTGCAATGTTTACTCGCTCATTCCAAATATTCAAAACTGCGCGACCTGTTTTTTGAATATCCTCATGAGGATCTGTAATTCCGTAAGAATAATCGGGAGAACAACGCCCACTTATTAGACGAACTACACCATCCTTTTTATGAGGTTTAGGCGATTTTACCGTCTTCATTGACCAAGCCATCTTATCATATACGACATCAGCAATACCAACAGGCAATTTTAGATGGACGCCATCAATAGCTTCTGCGAAGACATTACCCCAATCATCACCAGTTAAATCTTTATAGCCCACACACAACATATAGACAATTCTCTTGCCTATTTGTTTGATGACTTCTTCTGGTATTTCATTTATGTGATAAGGTTCACGCGTCAGCAACCTCTTTGAGTCTCTGAGCTTTGGATGTTCCATGTTTCTTACTTTTGATAACATTATTAATGTTTTGAGCAACCATTCTTATCATAGGTACGGCTACAGAATTACCAGTCTGCCTACGAATATCTTGATGCGAAACTACTATTCTGAATTTCTCAGGAAATCCTTGTAGACGTAATAACTCTCTCGAAGTCGGACGTCGTATACCATTAACAAGCAGATAATTGTATGACGCACCAGTCCTGAGCGCACACGAATAATCAAGGACAGATACATTCCCAGCCTTGTTTTCGTGCCATATAGATGGGAAAAATACCTCTTTACCCAACGTTTGTTCTTGTCTACGCTTCACTATATGTTCAGAAGCGAATAATGATTTATCTACTTTACTATCATTTTCAAGTATACTTGATAGATTATACTGTATATGAGGTACGTCAAAAGAAAATGCATCGCAATCGTTTTTGTCCAAAAAGCCAACAATTATAACTCGCTCTCTTTTTTGTGGCAGCCCAAAATCAAGCGCATTTAGTACTTGCCACTTTACATAGTAGCCCAAGTCCGACAGCCGCTCTAATATCACCTTGAAAGTACGCCCTCCGTCATGTCCAACTAATTGTTTTACATTCTCTAATAAGATATATGGGGTTTTATGATATTTCAGAATACGTTCTATCTCAAAGAACATCGTACCTCGTGTATCTGCAAAGCCTTGCATTTTACCCATTATAGAAAAAGCTTGACATGGGAAACCCGCTAACAACACATCATGATGTGGAATATCCTCAGCGTGAATTTTTGTTATATCACCAAAAGGAACAACTCCAAAATTGGCATAATATGTTTCACATGCTTTTGCATCCCATTCAGAGGAAAAAACACATTGATATCCAAGTTCATCAAAAGGAACTCTTATGCCTCCCATGCCAGCAAATAGGTCTATATATTTCAACTCTGCATTCCGTGGTGTAGGGAAAGGAACTTCAAACAAATCACTAAATAAATTATATTGAAATTCGGGTTCATTGACAATTAATTTATTGCTACTATCGATTTCGACATTTTCTTGCAAACTCAGTATTTCGTCAATAAGACTCAGTGCTTTCTTTTGGTATGGATTTATATCGCCATTCCCTTTAGTATGGATATAATGAGATAGCATAGCTAAGTTGTTAGCTTTACTTGACAGAGGATAATCAAATTGCGCGATACACGTCTCAAATTTTTTTTGAGTCATCACGTCTGCGAACGATATAAGGCAATCCATATGTTGAGTTTCAATTCTGCAAAATTACTAAAATATAGAATACCCGACAAACGAAGAGACACTGTCAATTTACGACGGCATAGTTGAGGCTTGCAACGCAAAGCAACTATCTCCAG
>CALAVC010000132.1 GCA_937892095.1 uncultured Bacteroidales bacterium
AATCCCCAATCCCCGCATTTTTTGATAATATTTAAATTAACTAAATTATTAAAATTTAAAAAAATAATTATTTAAAAATAATAAAAATGTATAATTATATAAGTTCAATAAGGAAAACTTCATCAGTAGAGATATGCCTCAAATGCTTTTTCATCAATGAGGTAATACCAAATTTATTATTATCGAAAGGCAATATTATTGAAATATATGATTGATCTAAAGAAGGTCTAGTCCTTAACAAAAGTTTTAATGTATATGGAAAAATAGTTGTATTGATAAATTTTCCTTCTTCTTCTGATATAAAAGAGAATCATAAAGATAATATATTCATTTTAACTGAATCATTAGATTATTGCGTTTTATCATATGACAAAAATTCAAATATGATTAATACTTTGTTGACGGGCTCAATAAAAGAAGATTTGGGAAAAAAACAAGAAAAAATAATATATTCACTTGATGCCGATAAAAATTTCTTGTTAATTAGTGCTTATAAAAATATTTATAGATTAATATGCTTAAATAGCACAAAAAGACTTAGAGATAAATATAATGATTTTATTATAAGGTATCAATATGAAAGCGTGCTATTTTTATCCGATTTTAATGTAAGTAATATTGTAATAAATAAAGATGATGATAAAAATAAAAGCACTATTTTAACTTTTGCCATGGTTAAAACTGATTTAATTGAAAATTCTTCAAATAAAGAAAACCTAAATGATAATACTGAAAATAAAGATAATAATAATACAAGCTATAAAAGACATGAAATATCATTGGAAACATTCCAAATAAAAGTAGAACCAACTTCTTTTAATATATATTATTATGAAAAAAAGAATGAGTTGTTAAAAAACAATAAAAATATAGCATTAAAAGTAACTTCAAATAGGAAAGCAAATTATAAAGACAATAGTTCCAATCCTTCTAATACTAATAATAATGCAAGTAATAAGAACAATAATAATAGTGAAAATAAAAATGTGAGCAATACTCATGACAAAATGCTAGAGCATATGAATTTAATACAAAAAATAGATTTGACAGATAATCCTACAGTCAGCTTAATGATAACTCATCCAGATGGACTTATTATTTTATTTTTTTCTAATTATGCATTGTATTACAAATACGATTTATCCAAAAAAGAATTAATATGCGACAAAAATAAAAAAATAAAATATCCTGATAGAAAATTCATTAACTATGCAATAATTGATGAAAAAAATTATAAATATTTTGTAACTGATGAATATGGCAATTTATTTCTGTTGGCATTCATTGAACCTTTTAATATAAAGGAACAAAATTCTCAATTCATTTTACAAATTTTAGGAGAAATTAACTATAGCACATGCTTAGTATATTTAGATAATAATTATATTTTTAATGGGTCTAATAAGTCCAATAGTCAATTAATAAAAATTGAAAATAAAAATAATTCATTAATAAATGTAGTAAAAAACTATGAGTCTTTGTCACCTATAAAAGACTTTGCAATAATAAATGATATGGAAGAAGAAAGTGGAATTGAAATATTAACAATTTCAGGAATAGAAAAAGGTTGCGCTATTAAAAAGATCAAAAAGGGAAGCCCTGTAGTATCCTTTGGGGAGCTGAAAATTAAAAATATAAGAGATGTTTTCAAAGTTAATTTCAATAATAAAGACCAAGTTTCCAGTTTTATAATTACCACTATAACTAAATCTTTTATTATTGATTATAACTATAATAAAAATGAAGTTTCTATGAATAAAAAAATTGATTTGAAAAATGATGAATTGGTGCTACATGTGGAAAATATTAGTAATAATCTAATTGTTATTACAACTAATTTATCAATTAAAATATATAATAATGATTTAAAATTAATTACTAATAGATACATAGAAGAAAAAAACAAAAATATATATCCTCTAATAGTCAAATATAATAAAAAATTGAAAAGTTTATATGTTTATTCAAATGATAAATCTCTGAAATCTTTCAAAATTGACAATAATGGAAATATATCAGAAGTTAGTGATATTTTGAAAGATGTATTTATTTGCTCTTTTGATGTATGCAAATATTTTATAATATATTCTTTATGGGATTCAAATAAGTTATATATATATTCCCTTAACTCAAAAGTTACAAAAACGTTGGAAATACCTGAAGAGCCATTAGATTACACAAAAATTTCTTCTATACAATTTTTCAAAAATGAATCAATTCATTATATTTTCATATCTTTATCAAATGGGAAAATCATATATTTCCAATTAAAAAAAAGTATCATAAGTTTTAATGATTCATATACTTTTTCAGAACAAGATTTCATATTCAAGAGAAAATATAATTTAAATTTTGAAGATATCATCATTAAAAAAATAAAGCAAAAAAATAAGAATTCATTATTTATTAATTCACAAAATCCAACTTTTATATTTTTCAACAAGGACACACCTGTAGTTTTATATTTTAATATCAAAAATTGTAAAAATCTGATAGAGTTTGAAGAAAATATATTTTTATTTGTATTTAATGATAAGATATCATTCGGATCTTTATCGAACATTCAAAGCCAAAATATATATTCCAAATCATTTGATAGACAACTGAATTGTATTAAACTTATATCATTTGGTGTTTCAAATAATTCCAATGAATCAAATAAAAGCAAACATTATATACTGACAATTGAAGAAAATAAAGTCGGAAATATTTTTAAAAATAGTTTAGTACTAAGTGATTTATATTTAAAGGAAATATCCAGATATACTTTTGAGTACCAAAATGAAGAAAGTAATACATTTTCAGAAGTATCTTTCTTCCATGGAAATTTCATAGATAGCAAATTAATTGTTATAGGCACTAGTATAATAGAAAACCAAAGTAAAGAAGCAACAAAGGGCCATTTATATTTAATAGAAATTAACCAAAATAATAATTATAGTATGAAGAAAATAGGTGAGACAGAGACAAGGGGAGGTATACATAAACTAATTTCATGCAAAAATATTATATATACATATATTGGTAATATTTTATATATCTACAAATTAAAACAAACTATAGAAAGCTCATTTGAATTTCAGCTCATTAAAAAATGTTCAGATTTTATTTTAATTAATGACTTATATGTTTGGGATGAAAGAATTGATGACATAGAAATCAAAACTGAATTTTCTGATAGTAAAAACAATTTAGGAAATAAAGAAAAAGAAAAAGAAAATAACAATATAATAATTGATAATACAAATATACAATACTTAATCATTAGTGACTTAAATAGGTCAATAGGCATATACTCATATGACATCGATGGAAATAAGCTGAGCGAAATATGCCGGGATTACAGCAATACCTGGGTGTATAGTGTTTCCCAGTTAAGAAATGATCTATTGTACTTAACTGATATAGAAGGAAATATTATATCATTGAAAAAGAATAATAATCCAAAGAAAGAAAATGATGAAATAAAATTAAATAGAATTGCATATTATAACTATGGAGAAAGAATAAATTCAATGAAATTAACCAAAATAAAGAATAAAGACTTATTTAAGTTATCACCCGAATACAATAATGATGATGATGACAACTGTGATGAGGTAAAAATAGTATTTTTTGTAACTTTGGAAGGCTCAGTTGGGCAAATAGTACAAATAAATAAAGATATATTTAATTTTTCTAATTTATTGAAGCTGGTGCCTATATCCATAATACTTTCGATTTCACTGCCTGATAAATCTAAGGATATTAAATTTGGTAAACGATATCCTATATCGTTTAACATATTAAAATTTTTGTCATCTATTTTTAGTGATAAAGATGTTAAGCCTGGATGGATTTGAATAACTTTATTATCACTAGAAGCAGGTATATATTTTTGAATGATTATGCAAAAGTGTGGTGTTTTTTATGGTTATGTTTTTGGGTGCAGATTATTGTTGCGAAAACGAAACCGCCTGCACGAGTGGTGCAGGCGGAAAGAAATCTTTTTTCTTATTGTGGTATTTGCAGATGTGAGCTAAACGAGAGATTAGCGGACGATGAACTTCTTACCGTTCTGGATGTAGATGCCAGGACGGAGAGCCGACGGGCTAACTACTTGACCTTGGAGGTTGTAGATGGTGTTGTCGGCAGGAGCTACTTTGTCGGCTGCAGTTGTTGGGAGTGCAGAAGCGATGACTTCGCCAGCTTTGAGGAGTACAACGCGGGTGATGGCATCGGAGTAGCGATAGAGAGTGAACGATTCGGTTGCGGGATAAACTTCAACAGAGAAGTATTTGTTGGGGTATTGAGCGTTGAACTGTTCGAGACCCCAAGCTGCGATTTCTTCGGCGGTCTTGTCTTTGAATTCATCTGATTCGGGGTCGTAGGTATAGACTGTCGAAGCCATGCCATAGGAGTTGGAATCGTCGCGACCATAGTTGCTAACCTTGTAAACTACGTAGAAGTCGCTTGCGGAAAGACCAGCTGCTGCTGTGTCGATGTAGAAAGTTACATTATTGGCTGCATAGTGTCCAGCGTTGTCGCCATTTTGGGCTGTGTAGGAAGCTGTTTTGTCGTAGATTTCTTCATCGCCACGTTGGAGGGCTGTGATGAGACCTATGCCTTGGAGTATGTGGAGGTTCTGACCTTCGGCTACGCCACTATGACCAGAGTAGGAGCATACTTCGGTGATGACATTGTGGTAGTTGACAATGGGCGAGAAGATGGTAGAGTCGACATTTTCGCCGATGAACGAAGAGCCTACGCGTAGGTAGTCGTGAGAAGCGGCGTTGATGTTGACACGCTCGGACTTTGTGCCAGCAACTTTGTTGCCTGTTGGGTTGCCCTCTTCGTCGACTTCGTCAACAAGAGGAGCGGTGTAGTAGCCGAAGCCATAGCCGGTGTACCATTCGGCACGCATGTAGTTAGGGCCAATTACTGTTGTTGCTGTTCCGTCTACGTCTACGGTTTGGAGACCACCATTGTCAACAAAACCATAGGAGGTGATTTGCTCAGCAGTCATGTGTTGGAAGTCGAAGTCGTAGGCTACTTCGAACTTCGTGTCGTTGTAGACAGTGAGCGGGGCAGAGTTGTTGAAGCCAGAAGCGACACCAGTTATGACGAGAGTGCCAGCTGCATCGACACTGACTTTGGAGCCAGAGGCGAGAGGACCACCTGTGGTAACTTTTTTGGTGTCGAGATTGGTGAACTCGTAGTTGAAGTACATGGTGGGCTTGGTCGGAATTTCGCTGTTGTCGATGTTGACGGTGTAGGTCTTGGCAAAGCCAGCTTCGACACCAGTGATGGTGGTAGAAGGCTGAGGTACGGTAAGTTTTGTGCAGTCGATGTCGACTTCTACTTTGGTGGATTCGCCTTCGGAGTTGGAAGCCCAAACGGTGAGCTTGCCACTTTGGAGGAACGTCAGTTCGTGTCCGTCGGTGGTGGCGCTTGCGGCAGTTATCTTGCCAGATGTTGGCAGGTCGACATCGCCTTGGTAGAGAGTGCCTTCTTCGCCAGTCCACTGGTAGTTGAGGACGTCGCCATCTTCAAAAGCCCATTCGATGTTGTAGATGCGATAGGGGAGGTCGCCCGTGAGGGTGGTGCCAAGGCCTACGATGGCAGCAGTGGGAGTCTCGACGACAGCGGTGCTGACCCACTTGCCGACAGCGATGTTGTCGAGCATGACGGAGCCATTGTTACGGTTCATACCGATGTGAAGAGCATTGGGCAAAACGATGTCGTCATCGCTTATTGCGATAGAGCCACTCCAACTATCGGCAGCATCGGTGGTGCTGACGATGGTCCAGTTGGCGACTTTATTGGTAACGTCTATTTTTACTTCGAGGTGGTAGGTTACGCCCTCGCGGATGTTGTAGGTCTTGTAGACGGCTGCAGTTCCAGCCTCTTCATCGGCTGCAACGTAGTCGAGACCATTGGGATATTTAGGAGTGCGGATGTAGAAGTTGCGCTCACTTTTTACATTGCCGATGGGCACATCGCAGAGTTCAAAGATGTAGTTCTGATTGCTTGCGGCGAAAGAGCCATTGTAGGGACCACCTGCTGTGCAGATTGTAATGGACTGGTTGCCAGTGCGGTCAGCACCAACGCTTGGCACAGCAAAGTCGAAAGCAACAATGTTGTTGTCGGTGCCGGGAGCGAGTTCTTCGACACTTGAGAAAGCTTCATTGCCCCAGTTGAGGACAGCGCCACGGTTGCCTCCAGCACCAGAGATGGCGATGAAAGCTTGACCGTCGGACACGGTGGAAGCAGAGTTTGCACCGAAAGACCAACCAGCGTCGGAAAGGTTGGTTACGTTTGAGAACGATTGTTTGTAGCCTTTGTAGATGCCAGCATCGGCAGATGCTGCCACGCAAAGAGCTGCAAGCAATGTTGAAAACTTGTAGTTCATATTCATTTAGATTGTTTTGGTTGATATTTTCCTTTCAGAGAAGAGGCAAGCAAGGGCTACCACCCTGGGTTTTGACTCCATCCGCCAGCCGACTTCAGCAGATCGCTTTGTGGTATTGGGAAGAGATACATCTTGTCGTTCCAAGTGGCGCGAGTGGTGTTGTCGACTTTCGGGGTGTAGTTGAAGGTTGAGTCGGCGTTCATGGTGATGTCCATAGTCTTGATTGTGGTGAAGTATTTGGGAGCTTCTTTCCATCGGCGGACATCGAAGAAACGGTGGCCTTCAAAAGCGAGTTCGACGTAGCGTTCGTTTTCGTAGCGCTGCTTAAAGTCGTCGGCACTAAGTCCTTCGGCAATGTCGGGCTGACCAGCACGAGCGCGGATTGCGTTGATGGCTTGTGCAGCTGTCATGTCGAGGTTAACACCATCGACAGTTGCGGTCTGATAGCCATCGCCTGTGAGGTTGAGCATGGCTTCGGCATAGTTGAGGTAGAACTCGGCCAGACGGAATGTTATCCAGTTGTGCTTTTTGGTGGTGGCACCAGTGGTGGTGATTACTTGGTCCTTATTGACCAATTTTTTGAGGTAGTAGCCTGTTGGCGTTGCGTAGGTTATTGGCAAGGCGTTGGCGCCACCATAGTAGGTCTGGAGCTTATTGTCGGACGTGGGCCATTCGTCGCCATTGACGGCCACGGTGGCTGCAAGTCGGAGGTCGCGGTCGGCATAAGGATTAGCTGGGTCGTAGCCACTTTCGGCATCGTCGATAGCTTTGCCGTTGCGCATTTCGAAGGCATCTACAAGGTTTTGTGTGGGGCAGTTGCCACCGTTTGCATTGGCCATGCCAATGGGGAAGTTGTATTTTTCGAAAGCGTTGGTAACGGTGGTGCGACGGCTAAATATTATTTCGCCGCCAGGCTGGCAATTGACATAGTTCTCGTCGGTGCCGAAGAGCGTGTTGATCACATCGCTCATGCTGCTGCTCATGGGGAGCAAGGTCATGCCACGCGAAAGACAAGAGTCGATGACGGCTTTGTTTGCCAATGCTGCCTTTTCCCACAAAGACTTGTCGTTTGAGGTGTTGAAAAGAGGGCTTGCGTGATATAGAGCAGCGCGAGCTCGGAGGGCAAGTACGAAGATGTCGTTGACGCGACCTGACTCAATTTCGGCAAGAGCAAGGTTGCCGAGGTCGCCATAGTCTTTTATGATGCTATCGGCAATGGCAGCACATTCGCTATCGATGAAGTTGAATATTTCGTCGGCCGAGGCTCGTGGAAGAGCGTTGGCAGCGTCGGCGTCGAGGTCGGCAGTTTTTAGGGGTACGCCACCATAGGAGCGCACAAGGGTGAAATAGAAGTAGGCGCGCAAGGCACGAACTTCGTATTCAAAGTTTTGGTAGCGGAAGACTTCTTGTGCGTAGTGTTCGTCGAGGATGTAGTCGTCGAAAGTAAGACCAAGAAAGTTGTCGAGATAGTGGTTGCACTGGCTAATGCCACTCCACGAAGACGACCAAATGGTAGAGAGACTGTTGGTGGGACTCCAAGCGCCGTTGTAGAAGCCTTCGATGCTGTTGCCAGCGTGCGAGTAGACAGCTTCGTCGGTTGCTGAGGCGAGCATAGCACCGCTATAGTTGCCGAAATCGTAGTCGAGTTGGTAGTAGATGGGGCTTAAAAGCCCCGCTACTTTATCCCACTTTTCTTTGATATAGTCCATAGTGACCGAAGTGTCGACTTCTTTGTAGTCCATCTCGTCGGAGCAAGCTGCCAAGGTGGCGCTTGCTGCGAGAAGGCTGGTCATTATTTTGCAGAATTTCATAGTTTAACCGTGTGTAATTAGTTTGAGGAAGCTATTAGAACCCGAGCGATAGTCCGACAATGAGGCTACGAGTTGTGGGAGTGTAGCCAAGTGTGGCAGCATCGCGATCGTCTATCTTATCCCAAGTGAAGAGGTCGACGCCACGAACGTAGAGTTGGGCTTTGGTTACAAAAGTGTTGTCCAAGATAGACTTTGCGAAGTCGTAGGAGAGCTCGACATTGCGAAGTTTGAGGAACGAGCGGTCTTCCATCCAGAAAGTGCTGGTCGTGTAGTTGTTGGCGTTGGAGGCGCTACTGAGTCGTGGATACTTGGCGGATGTGTTGTCGGCTGTCCAACGATTGTCGTACACTTCTTGCGAGAGGTTGGTGTTGCCGATGAGTCCCCAGTAGTAGCCTGGAGTGTTGAGAATGGCCGTGTAGCGACCTACACCTTGGAACATTGCGCTGAAAGACAAGCCTTTCCAACCTGCACCAACATGAAAACTGTAGTATACTTCGGGGATTGCGGTGCTATATCCGATGCGACAAACGTCGTTGGCATCGACAACGCCATCGCCATTGACATCGGTATATTTGATGTCGCCAGGGCGTGTGGTCGTAAAACTTTGCTTGGGGCTATTGTCTACGTCTGCCTGATCTTTAAAGAGGCCTTCGGCAATGAGACCATAGGTGGAGCTGAGTGGGTTGCCCGTTGTTACGAGATTGGGGTAGAGGCGTGGTTCTTCTTTTTGCTCATCAATTTTGCTGTGTGAGTAAAGAATGTTGCCACCGACATTGAGGCAAACATCGCCAAACATGTGGTTGTAGTCCAGAGCCAATTCTACACCACTGCTGGTCGTTTCGCCCTGATTGACATAGGGGGCAGTGAAGCCGATGACGGAGCTATAAGCACCTGCGCCAGAGATGAAGGCATCTTTATTCTTTTGGTGGAAGTAGTCGAACTCGACATCGAGACCACCAAAGAGACGAGCGTCGAGACCCACGTTGAGCTTGTATGCCTTTTCGTTTGTTGGGTCGGTTGTGGCCATCTGTCCGAGCGAGCGGACGGCAGCGTTTGTCGTGCTATTGTTTTTGCTATCCCAGAAGTATTGCGAGGCGGTGCCGTCGTAGAGTTGCGTGTCGTAGGTCCAAGAGGGAGTGTAGTCGCTATTGATTTTGCCGAACGATGCGCGAAGCTTCATAAAGTTGACCCAATCGAGACCACTCATGAAGTCTTCTTTGTTGATGGCCCAAGCCACAGCGACAGTGGGTGCGAAAGCCCACTTGGTGCCATCGACAAGTTTGCTACTTTCGGAGCCAACGAGAGCAAGGTCGACAAAATATTTATTCATCAGTCCGTAGTGGCTATACCACGAGAAGTTCTGACGATATATGGTCGTGTTGGTGCTGGTGGCATCTTCAAACTCGTAGTCCCACTTTATTTGTGCAAAGAGGCTATTGTCGTCGTTGAACTGGTGGTCGTAGTCGAAGCCTGCGTTGATTGTTCCACGACGACGCCAAGAGCTGGTGGCAGCGCCACTGCCTAAAACGCCATCGGAGCCCGATGTATAGTAGTCGCCCAAGACCAAGTTGCCCGACTCGTCGAAAGATGTTGCGGTCTGACCATAGCTAAATGTTTTGCTGTGGTCTTCGTAGAGTGTCGAGTAGTTGTCGAAGGCGAGGCGACCGAACATGCCCAATCCGTCGACAAACATGCCGAGACTTTGTTTGAGGTCGATGTCGGCAAAGAGTGCACGCTCGTGGATTTTGTAGTAGCCTGCGCCAACAGCGTTAGCCACAGGGTTGCTGACGCCGTCCCACGTGGCGTTGCCGCCCCATACGTCGCGTTCGTTCTTGACGGGATAGGCGGCGGCAGGCACTGCATAGACAGTAGACCACAAGTTGAACTGCGAACCCGGACAAGACATTTCGCTCAGCACACCGCCAACGTTGATTTGCAACTTGGTGTAGTCGGTCATGTCGATGTCGAGATTAGAACGCAAATTGCCACGGCTATACATATCTTGTGTGTCGTAGCCACTGTTTATGTCATGATTGGCAATGAAGCCTTTGTCGGACGTCAGGTTGAGAGCAGTGAAGTAGCGGAACTTCTTGCCACCACCACGGAAGTCGACTGCATAGCGATTGGTGTAGCTATTCTGACGGAATACTTCGCCTACCCAATCGACATTGGGGTAATAGTATGGCATGTCTCCATCTTCAAAGGCTTTAATCTGACGGTCAGAATATTGTGCGGCAGAGCCTTCGTTGGCAAGAGCTTCGTTGCGAGCGCGAGCAAAGGTGGTTGCGTCGATAAATTCGGGTTTATCGACATATCTTTTGATGGCGTGGTCGTAGGTTACGCTTACTGTGTTTTGCTCGGGTAAGCCACGTTTGGTCTTGATGAGGACGGCATTGTTGACACCTTTGTAGCCATAGAGGGCAACAGCTGCTGCGTCTTTAAGGATTTGGACTTCTTCGACTTCGAAGGGGCTGAGGGTCGTGATGTCGCGTTCGATGCCATCGACAAGCACGAGTGGAGAACTGCCGTTGAGGCTCTGAAGTCCGCGGACATACCATGTGGGCTCGGCACCATAGTATGTGCCGACATTGTCCAGCGAAATAAGGCCATGACCTTCGCCAATGGTGGACCAAGCAATGTTTTTGGCCGAGCGGTGGTCGCCATTCTGACCGATAACGGAGACTGCAGCTGCCGACTCTGTGCGACTGAATGTGCGGTTGGCACCAACGCTGATTTTTTGATTTACGAAGTCGTATTGGGCGTTATCGTCGTCGGATAGGAGGACAATGTTGACCGTCGAGCGACCCTCGACTTTGTCGTTGGACGTGTTGTAGCCAACGAAAGATGTGGCAATCTTGGCATTGGCAGGGACGGTCATAGAGTAGTTGCCGTCGGGGTCGGATATGGTGCCAATGGTTGTGCCGACAACAACGATGGACGCACCAGCAATGGGGTTGCCGTCTTTGTCGGTTACGCGACCTGTTAGGTTGATATTTTTGTCGGATGCACTTTGCGAAGTGGCTTCGGCTGGAGCAGCCTCGGCAGTCTTGGCAAGACCGAGAGTAACGTTGTAGGTGTCGGCAGAGCCAACGCTAAGCGTTTCGGGTGCGAAAGAGCCATAAGAGTAGTTGATTTTGGCGCCTTCGGGTACTGCGAGTTGATAGTTGCCATCGGCATCGGTCATGGTGCCAGTCGATGTGCCTTCGACAACGACTACTGCCCCAGCAAGCGGTTTGCCCTGAGGGTCGACGACACGACCGCGGACAGTGCTTTGCGCCCATAGCGAGAAGCACAGCAGAGTGGCACTGGCCGTGGTAAGCAATCGTTTGTTTATATATGTTTTCATTTGCTTTGCTTAAACGTGAATAGTGAAAAACACTTGAATGGTGGCTTACCAGCCGGGGTTTTGGACGAGACCGTAGTTTTTGTTGAGTTCGGACTTAGGCAGTGGCATAAGGAACCACTTCTTGACTTGGTCGTCGTCGGGCGAGAATGCCCACTGAGCACGACCTTCGCCAGGTTGTTGAAGCTCGAACTTTTCGTAGCGGAAGCGTGTTGGGTGTTGAGCACCATTGTTTTTCTCTTCGCCAATGTATGGGTTGAGGTCGTCGCTATATTTGCCCGTCGAAGGGTCTTCGGTGAGTCGATATGTTACAAGTCCGTGAAGACGTTTTGTAATCCAGTCGGCACGTTTGTAGCGACACATGTCGTAGTAGCGGTTGTTGCTCATGCCAAGTTCGCAAGCGCGTTCACGAAGGATTTGCTCAATTAGAGCGTCTTTGTCTGTCTTGACATCTTCGTAGGCTACGCCAAGGCTTGTCGACAGACCGACGCGTTCGCGCACGACGTCGACTTGCTTGATGGCAGCTTCGAGTTCGCCAGTCTGAGCAAGACATTCAGCGTACATAAGGTACATTTCGTTAAGACCGAGGTAGACCCATTGGAGAGGCATGCGCTGATAGTCGGTGCCTGTGAGCATGTATTTGCAGACGCCGAAGCCCGTGGAGTAGTTGCAGACCATCTGCTCGTTGATGATGGTGTGTGCATTGCCTTCTTCATCAATCTCTTGGTTGGCCACTTGGAACTTTTCGTGGTATCCACCGACCCATAGTTCATATTCGTCGCCCGAAGTTGCACCCGACGACCAGTCCATGGTGGCAGTCGTGCCAGTGACGATCATATTTTCGTAGAGGCGAGGGTCGCGAGTGGCTGTTGCAACGCCTTGTGTGTTGTAGGAATAGAACAGACGACCAGAGCCAAGCTTGCCCGTAATGAACGAGACTGTGCCAAAAATCTTGGTGGAGTCGGCTTTCCAATCGAAAGGCATACCATCTTTCCAAGGGAACATTTCCATATATTCGAATGTGGGTAGGTAGCTGTTACGACCGTTGTTGACCCAGTTGGACCAGCAGTAGTAGCCGTTTGACCAGTTGTCGTAGTCGCGCACACGGGTGGTGTGGAGAGGCTCGTGGCTGGTCTGGTATATGTAGCCTTTGCGATATGCAAGTCGGTAGGCGTTGGTAGAGGTGCCACTTGCACGTTCGAGAGCATAGTAGCCATCGGAGGCAAGACGGTCGAAGAACTCTTTGCAAGCTGTTTTGGCTCTTTGCCAACGGCTTTCGTCGTAGTTGCCGTACCAGACTAAGTTTTGTTGCTCGGCTTCGGTCTTGCCGCCGAAATAGCCTTGTTCGCTATTGTAGAGTGGCGACGCAGCAAAGGTGAGTATCTTGGCTTTGAGAGCCATAGCGCCAGCGGCTGTCCAGCGTCCGACATCGTTTATGGTGTATGAGCCAGAGCCATCGCATGCCCAAGGGAGGTTGGGAATGGCCTCGTCGAGCAGTCCGACCATAAAGTCGACAGTCTCACCGATGGTGGCACGTGGGAGATCGTAGGAGGTCTCTGTGCCAGTAAACGTGTGGTCGACAATGGGCAGACCACCGTAGCATGCGAAGAGGTCGAAGTAGCGAGCTGCGATAAGACACTTAGCTTCGGCAGCGAAACGTTTTTTCTGGTCGTCGGAAAGTCCGGGCACATTATCGAGGTTCTCGATGAGAAGCCAGCCGTGCTTGACGGCCACCCATACGTTGTCGTCGATGTAGGCTATGAGTGGGTTCTCGGACGAGGTCAGCGTGCCAACATAGTAGGCGTTGTAGAGAGTTGTTGATGACCAGTGTAGGTGATAGAGGTCGGTGAAGCCATCGAGTTTGCCACGATAGGGGTTATGACTCCACGAAGTGTATGTATAGTTGTTGTAGGGCAAACCGTAATATTGCAGTGCGTAGATACCCGTGAGGTATTGCTCGGTATAGGTGGCGTTGCCAAAGACGGTGTCTATAGAGACTGTGCCGCCAGGAGCCTTTTCGATGAAGTTGTCGCCAAACTCAATCTCGTCTGTGCAAGCAGGCGAACAAAGAGCTCCGAGCAGACAAGCTATCGATAAAGACTTGCCGTATATGGTCGATTTTTTCATGACAGAATATCCTGTTTTATGAGAAGGTTTTTAAGCATCAGAAAGCTAGTTTCAAACTTGCCGTGTAGGTGCGTTGTAATGGATATGTTGGCGAGCCTGTGGCACGACTTTCGGGGTCTCCCCAAAGGTAGGGTGTGAAGGTTACGAGGTTGTATCCACTAAGCGAAAGCTGCATGCGCCTCAGACCGATAACTTTCATGAATGGGAGGTCGAAGTTGTAGCCAATTTCGGCTGTCTTCAGACGGAGGTATTTGGAGTCTTTCTCGTAGAGCGTGTTGACAGCGTAGTTCTGTGCAGCATTGGTCCATGTGGCACGTGGATATTCAGAACTTTGCGATGGGTTTTCTTCTGTCCATGTGTTCTCGATGTGATATTTGAGCAAGCCACCTTGTGTGGTGCCAGCTGCGTTGGTGAATGGCTGACGGAAGACACTCTCTATCATGCGGCTGACGTTCCATGCGGCTGTCCATTGTGTGCTGACGGTAAGGTTCTTCCACGAGAATCCGAAGTTCAGACCAGCAATGTATTCGGGGTCGTCGGTATGACCATAGTCGCGGCTCTTATCGTCGGGGTCGACAATGCCCGAGCCGTCGAGGTCGATGAATATTGCATCGCCCGGTTTTAGCTTGCTGACAAGAGATTGTTGTGGCAGGCTTTGTCCGAACTCACTCTGATAGAGCTCGTTGTCGCGTTCGGCACCTTCGGAGAATCGCCAGAACTTATATTGCTCACGGCTGCCGATGCGATGTCCTTTGGTATATTGATAGTCGTTTTTCTGTGTAACCTGACCGTCTTCGATGATTTCGTTTTGGTTGTAGGACAGGTTGAGCTTGGCCCATATACGCCAATCTTCGTTGATTGAACTATTCCAACCTACCGAGGCTTCCCAACCCCAGCTATGCACTTCGCCAAAGTTCTTGTATGGTTGGTCGAAGCCGAGGATCGACGGCGCGTTGTGGTCGATTGCCAAGATGTCGGTACGCTTTTCGTAGTAGTAGTCGAACGAAGTGCTGAGACGATTGTCGAGGAAGTTGATGTCGATACCATAGTCTTGCTTGAAGGCTTTTTCCCACGACACGTCGGCATTGTTGAGCTGAGTCTGTTGTTCGGTTGCACCCATGTATGAGGTGTTACTTCCGTAGGTCGTAGACGCTCCGAAGTAGTAGTTAGCACCACCGTGGTCGACATTCGGGTCGTTATTGTTCATCTTCTTACCATTGACCAAGTAGGGGTCTTGTGTATACATGAATCGGTTCTTTGTCTTGTCGTTGCCAACAAGTCCCCACGATGCACGTAGCTTGAGGAACGTAACAACTGGCTTAAGATTGTCCATGAAAGATTCTTCGGAGACTGCCCAACCCACGGAAGCTGCGGGGAAACTGCCGAATCGCTTGCCCTCGGCAAAGTTTTCTGAGCCATTACGACCGAAGTTAAACTCAGCCATATACTTGTTGTTGTAGTCGTAGGATACACGTCCGACTATGCCAACATAGGTGCGAGGAATGTCGGAATATGTGTTGGGATAATAGGTCTTGCTCTGGTTGTAGAGTGCAAGTGCAGTCAAGTTGTGTTTCTCGGCAAAAGTGCGATGATAGTTGAGGCTTGCCTCGAAATACCAGTCGCGTCCCTTGCCTGTATTGTGGCTTGTGGCCATAGGCTTCTTGTCTTCGCTATTTTTGCGGAGTAGCAAAGAGCCATCGGACTGAAGCACAGGAGTGTAGGTCGCAACGCTACCACCTTTGATGGTCTTCTGCACGTAGAACGAGCTGTTGTAGGCACCTTTCATCTTGAACGACAAGCCTTCGGTTAGCATGTCGAGTTTCTGGTCGAAGACGAGGTCCATCTGAATTTTATTGTTGTCTTGTCGGTAGCAACCGCCTGTGCGTAGGTAGTTCAGAGGGTCGCTATTGCCAGTAAATGGCAACACAAGCTTGTCCATATTGTCGGCAGCAGATGACGACGTGTAGATTAGCTTACCATCGACAAAGCCAGGGCTCACGAATGGCGTTGCAAAGTATATTTGCTTTATCATGCCTGCAGAGCCTTGTCCTGTGATAGGTTTCAACGTGCGGTCGACCTTACCGCTGACGTTGACGCTGATTCGGGTATATTTCGTTACGTCGATGTCGATGTTTGAACGATAGTTGAAACGCTTGTAGCGGTAGTCGAAGTCGTAGGGCTGGTCGAACTGGTCGAATACGCCACCTTGCGTAAACAGACCTACGGAAGCGAAGTATTTAACCTTGTCGTTGCCACCGTCTATGCTTATGTTGCTTTGCGTTTGGAGCGTAACGTCCTTCATTATGTAGTCTGCCCAGTCGACACTCGGGAAGCGTATTAGGTCTTCTGCGCTCTGTGGGTTGCGGAATTTTTCGATAATGGCGTCAGAGAACAGAGCGTTGTTTCCGTCGTTGGCAAGTTGCTTATTGTAGAACTCTGCATACTCTACCGAGTTGACCATCTCGACCATCTTAGTGGGCATGAGGGCAGAAAAAGCTGTGCTGACGTTGATGTTGGCTTTGCCTTCCTTACCACGCTTGGTGGTTATCAGAATGACGCCGTTGGCACCACGTACACCGAAAACGGCAGTGGCAGAAGCGTCTTTAAGGACTGTAATTGACTCTATTTCGTTGGGGTCTATATCCCACATTTCGCGTTCGACACCGTCGACTTGAATAAGAGGTTTTTGTCCACCGCCATCGGTCTGGAAAGTAGCCTTACCACGCACGAATATATCAGTCTCGTTTGCACCGGGTTCGCCACCGTTCTGGATTGTCGTTACGCCCGATAGCTGACCAGCGAGGACGTTGTTGACGTTCGAGACAGGTGTGCGAAGCAGGTCTTCGCTCTTGACGGAGCTAATGGCACCCGTCACGGTTACTTTTTTTTGCGCGCCGTAGGCCACGACGGCAATTTCTTCAATTTGTTTGCTGTCGTCTTCGAGGACGACTTTCATGCCATCGGCGGCTGGTGTGGTTACACTCTGATAGCCAATGTAGGAGAAGACGAGGTTGGCACCCGTGGCCACGGAGATGCTAAAGTTGCCATCGAAGTCGGTGATGGTGCCGGTGGTGGTGCCTTCGACCACTACGTAGGCTCCTGGCACTGGGGCGCCATTTTGGTCGACAACGATGCCTCGGATGGTGCCTTGGCGTGCGGACACTGTCGACTGCTCGGCGTGTGCTACGACTGTCAGCGGTGGGCAAAAAAGCGTGCCGACTGCCGTAAGTGAGAGAGCCAGAAGCCACCGGTGTGTTCCTTCGTGCGGAATTGTGGTATTAATTCCCATGCTCATGTCTGTTGTTTAGGGTTTCTTTTTGGGCAAATTCTGTAGGTTGTTTCTTCGTGTGTTTTTTGCCTCTCTGAGTGGACTACTTTAATCGACCGTTTAATTTAGTCCAAACGGTGTTGGCAAAATGATTAGTCTGATGAGTGTGGGGTAAGAGACATTAGACTATCAGAACAAAATTATAACATAAATTAAGAGTTGAAAAGAAAAAAGTGTAAAAACTGACTACAAAGGGTGAAAATTATTCAACAAAAGGTAGAAAAAGGGGTGCGATTGTACTTTAAACGTGTGAAATATTAAATTTTTTGTAGACGAAGTGTAGTTGAATAAATTTAAGAAAAAAAAACGTTTCGACAACAGCAAACAGAAAAGAAAAATGTAAGCGATGTGCATGAGGAGAAAAAATATGAAAGATAGGGTGCGTGGCAAGCCCAGAGAGAGGAGAAAGAAGAGGGCGAAGAGAAGACGAGCAGAAAGATAAGCGACTGAAAAATAAAAAGATATGAGCGTTGGGGCATTCTCGGAGACGAGGGTGCTCCAATGCTTTTTGTTGTGGCAGGTGGGGTGGCGAGAAAAAACGGTCGATTAAAGTAGTCCACTCAGAGAGG
>CALAVC010000133.1 GCA_937892095.1 uncultured Bacteroidales bacterium
TCTTTACGCAACCCCAACATTCGTTGGCGTATTTTCTATGCTCAGATTAAGGCTGCTAACGACATCATCGCAGCTCGCGACCCACAGACTGCCTCGGCTGCCGACCTCAACACTCTCGGTCAGGCTCTCGCCTTGCGCGCCTTCGACTATCTCAACCTCGCTCCCTACTATGCTTTCGACTATGCTCAGCACCCCGACGACCCTTGCGTCCCTCTCGTAACCGACACCAATGCCGACGAGAAAGCCTATGCTCGCTCTACTGTCAAAGAAGTCTACACGCAAATTATTGACGACCTCACCAATGCCATCAACTACCTCGACGGCTACACCCGTACGGCCAGCAACTTCATCGACAAAGGTGTCGCCTATGGTCTGCGTGCACGCGCCTATCTTGCTATGGAAAAATGGGTCGAAGCTGCTGCCGACGCCAAGGCTGCCCTCGAAAACGTAACTGGCACTTGCGATGGCACCCCATATAGCATAGACGAAATCAGTAAGCCTTCCTTCTGCAACATCTCCGACCACAACTGGATGTGGGGCATCCGTCTCTCCGACAGCATGATCGATGGTGAATATGCTTCGTGGCCCTCGTGGATAGGCTCGTTCAGCACCAATGCCTACTCTGTTGCCACTGGCACCTACGCCATGATTAACCAAAATCTCTTCGACAAAATCCCCGACACCGATGCTCGCAAAGGCTGGTGGGTCGATGCCGACTTGCACTCCGACCACCTCGACGGCTTCACGTGGCAAGGCTTCACAGGCGATGCCATTGCAAGTGCCGAAGTCGAAGACGTCAAGGTTGCCTACCTACCATATACCAACATCAAGTTTGGTTTCCAATCGGGTGCCGACCTTGCCAAGAATGGTGGCGACTGGTGCCTTATGCGTGTCGAAGAAATGCTCCTCATTCAAGCCGAGGCTCTTGCCAAGTCGGGCGCCGACGGACAGTCTGTCTTGACCAACTTCATGAAGACATATCGCGATGCCAACTATTCACCCGTCTTCTCTAAGTTTGAAGACGAAATATGGTTCCAACGTCGCGTCGAACTTTGGGGCGAAGGCTTTGCCTATGCCGACCTTATGCGCTTGCGCAAAAACATGGTCCGTTTCCATGCTGGTCAAGAAGAAGACATCAATGTGCCCACTACTGCCCAGTTCAACATCCCTGCTGGCGACAAACGTCTGCTAATGGTTATCCCTCAGACTGAGATTAATGCCAATCCGCTCATCGTGCAGAACGAAACGAGCACCCCTAAAGCTGGCGAAAATTCTGGCCTTACCGACGGCATAACCGACTAACCCCTCATCAACAACAATAAAAGAGATTTATATCATGAAAACCAACATATTGGGTCTACTCGCTCTCGGTGTGTTTGCTCTCACGGCTTGCTCCGACGACGATGTCGACTACACGCCCGGCACGCCCGGCACTTCGGCTCACGTGGGCTTTGCCAAGTCTACGCTGACCACCTCTGCCACCTCCGACAAGACGCTTGCCGTTACGCTCGTCCGTACTGACAAGAACTCTGCAAAAGAATACGCCATCAGTGTCTCTGGCAACGACAATAACGTCTTTTCGGTCCCCACAACTGTCAACTTCGCTGCTGGCGAAGAGACTGCCACTCTCAACGTCGACTTTAACTCTGCCTCTGCTGAAAGGCTCGTGTCTTATCCCATAGTACTATCTGTCGGCTCCGACGATGACCACAACCCCTACTATCTATCGGGAGCTAAGATGGCCATCAATCTCACCTACGAGTATCTTTGGAAAGATACTATGCAGATGACTGTCAACTATCAGTTTATGGAGCAAGTCGGCAATGTTACTCTCCTCAAAGCCGATGGTCTCGACACCTACAAACTTCTTGGACTCGCCAATGCCGAAGAACTCTATTTCAATGTTGTCGATGGTGTGCCTCTCTTTGGCAAACCTTTCTATGTCGACGACTACAATGGTTCAGACATCTTAGCCTACGAAGCCGAAACAGCAAAGGGCGTCCTCTCCGATACGCAAATTAGCAAATACGGACCACTGAACAGCTCTGTTGGTTCTGATGGCTCTTTCCACTTCGAACTCTATTTTTATGTTCCCGACTTGAATGGTGGCTTTGGCATGTCCCCCATCGACCTCACCCCTGCCAAAGAAAAAATTAGCCACCTCACCGACGACGAAGCCGCTCGCCTTGTTGCCTTGCAGAGCGAAGTGTCTGCATTGCAATCGCTCCTCACCAACGAGACCGTAAAAGCTAATGCCGACATCGTTGCCTCTGTCGAAGCTCGTCTTAGCGTCGCTTCCGACAGCGTCAAACTCCTCACTGCTAAGGACGCTAACCTCACCGTCAGCGAATACGACGAACTCACTTCGCTTCTCAAAGAGCAAGCCGACCTCGAAGAACGCTATGCTGAAATAGAAGAAGAATATGGCGAATTGACTGCTGAATACGCCGCCCTCAAAGCCAAAGACGAAACCGAACTTACCGACGACGATAAGGACAGAATCGCTGAAATTGAGACTGCCATTAGTGCCCTCAAAGCCGAAGCCGATGGCATCGACACCAAGCTCTCTCGAATCGAAGAATTGCAATCCAAAGCCTACGAAGAGTAAGGTCCTCTAATTTCAATTCTTTACCTACCTAAAAAACGGACGACACACTCGTGTGTGTCGTCCGTTTTTTTTATCTAAGAATGCATCTCAGTGAGTTTTAATGAACTCATATTATTCTAAAAATCATTCCACAAAGTCTGTAAGTGCTGTACTTTTTTGATTTGTGTTTCCAAATTATCTGCTTAGCCGAAAAATTGAAATAAAAAGTACGAATGTTTGTCTTAGAAAATTGTTTCAGACTTATAGTCAGAAATTGCAATGTTTAGTGCGGAATAATTTCTTCGTAAAATGTTTCGTTAATGTTAAATCCACATTCCTCAATCCATGGATTATCGTTTAATAGATTGACTTTTGCTTCTGCCGCATTTCTTCCTTTTGCTCGTCCTAAAAGCTGACAATTATCAATATCCATATCTTCATTTGGTGGGATAGCACTGCCTTCGTGTGTAAAGAACAAGTATTTCCAATATAACCAAATGTTTCATTGTTGTGTTCTGTTTTTTACCAAGTTACACTATCGATTGTTTTAATTCCTTCGTACATCTTTGCAACTCTCTCGTAATCAATAAATTTGACACGGTTGCTGATAGAATTGTAGATTGAAACATTCAGTTTGTCTTCAAATTCCTTTTTACGATGTTTGTCGGCAACAATAAAGAATCCTGCATAAAAATCTTGTAACTCATAAAATTTTGATAATGAATTTTTAATGTCTGTTGTGTGTTCAACTTCATAAAAATATGATGGTAAATTACGTTCGTTAAACCAAATTACATCCACAGTTTTGCTTTCATGTCGTTAATCAAAATTTATTGTAGAACATACTTCCAATCGTTGTAAATTTAATCAATAATCTGAATTTGAAATGTCCCTTTGTAGCAAGCAACAATTTGCTTCCCACAACCGAACCAATCGTTATAATTCAAACGATTTTCTGTTAACTTTGCTTGTAAGTAAAATTTTGCTATCTCATAACACATCTTGTCCGTGTCGCGCATAGTTAATCTTCGTATCCTTCTTTCTCTCATATCCATTTCCCTCTCCTTTTCTAATAGCGTTTTTGCTCAGTCCACATGTCATGACACAAGCGACAACAGACCCAAAATCGGTCTCGTTCTGAGCGGTGGTGGTGCCAAGGGTTTAGCCCATGTCGGTGTCCTCAAAGCCATCGAAAAAGCAGGTTTGCATATCGACTACATTGCTGGCACAAGTATGGGGTCTATCGTGGCTGCCATGTATGCCTCTGGCTACAATGCAGAACAAATCGAACGTTTTGCCCACGAAATACAGTGGATGGACCTCATCAGTAGCCGACCAAACTACGTCGACATCAGCATTGAAGAAAAAGGCGAGTTCGACAACTATCTTGCCTCTTTCCCCATGAAAGGCTTCGTCCCACAACTCAATACAGGTTTCTTCGAGCCATATCAGGTCATGCTCAAGCTCAAAGAAATATTTTTCCCAGTCTACAACATAGACGATTTCAATCAGCTAAATATTCCTTTCCGTTGCATTGCTGCCGATGTCAGCAGTGGCGATGCCATCATCCTCGACAAAGGCGACCTCGCTTTCGCCACTCGTAGCAGTATGGCCATTCCCGGAGTCTTTTCTGCCACCGAATACAACGGAACCAAACTAATCGATGGTGGTGTCATTCGCAACTTCCCAGTCCGCGACGTCATCGAAATGGGAGCCGACTATGTCATAGGTGTGAATCTTTTTTCGGGTCTTACCCCGTCCGACAAGATGAACTCCATGATAGACATCATGATGCAGACCATCAACTTTCGCGACGCCAAAGATCTCGAAGAAGAAAAGTCAATGTGCGATATGATTATCGAACCCGATGTCTCTGCCTACTCTGCAGGTAGCTTCGATGCCAGCGAAACCATTCTTGCCATTGGCGACCAAACTGGCGAAGAGTTCTATCCACTCTTCAAACAACTCGCCGACTCTCTACACAATGCCTATGGCTTGCCCTATGCCAGCACCAACCGACTCAAGGCCTACGACTCGCAGGTACGCATAGTCGACTTCGATTTCGAAGGTCTTGAACACACAAGCCAGTCTCTCCTCCTCCACAATCTTAACCTCCGTCTCGGACATCTCTACACGCCCTACGACTTCACAAAGGCCATCAAAGATGCCATGTCTACTGGATACTACAAAAATATGACCTACGATCTCATCCTAGTCGAAGGCAATTCTGTTCGTTTCCATTGCAAAGTCTACGAAAACCCTCAGAACACACTCAAAATAGCTCTTTCGTACAACACTTTCACAAATGCCTCCATTTTCCTCGACTACCAAACGCGCAATCTCATCGGCAAAAATTCTACTACCGACTTTAAAGTAGCAATCTCAAAAGATTTTCGATTCCGAATTAAAAACCGTCTCTTTTTCGGACAAAAACACAACTATTTCTTCGATACTCAGTATGAGAATACACTCTTCTACATCCCCGGCTATGGTAATTCGCAAGGCAAAGAAAACGTAAATAAGTATCTGCATAACGACTTCCGACTTTCTTTCGGACACTCTATTTCAATATCCAAATGTGTCAGTGCTCGAGTCGGCTTCGAAAACTTCCGAATCTCTCCCGATGTCGCCGACCTTGGCGACCTAAAGGGTTCTATTCGTAGCCCCTACGTCGGCATAAATCGGCATGTCAACACTCTCGATCGTAAATACCTTCCACAAAACGGAATGAAACTCGACTTAGACCTCTATGGCGCTTTCTTCCCACATTACTCTTTCAAGCACTGTGCCGAAGCCGATAGCCTCAAAAAAAGTGGCAAGTTCAACGATAAGATTGTTACTCGTTTCACCGCTAAGTTTGAGTCCTACAAAATGCTAACCAGTCGCCTCGGTGTCGGGCAAATGATTGGACTTGCCACTGCCTATGGCGACCATGTTTTTGTCCATCGTACTGCCGTCGGTGGTTGCGAAGAACACATGCCAAGCCACATGCCTTTCTACGGCATTGTTACCGCTCACCGCTACGAGTCTACGCTCGCCATGCTTAGGCTCATGATGCAATATCGACTCGTTGGCGACATCTATGGTCTCATACATCTTAATTCTGCCATGACCTTTAAAAGTATCGACGCCTACGTTCAAGACAACGAACCTTTCAAGGTCGCCAAATACCTACATGGTGGTGGCGTGTCCGTTGCCTACAACCTATTTGGCGTCCTACCCATGTATTTTACGTTAATGTATTCCCCCGAAGATAAATTCAACATCTCGGTCAACGTAGGTCATTTCTTCTAAATTATACCTTTAGCGTAAAAAAGTTAATTTTGCTTTCCTTTAAGCCTTATATTCTCATAGCAAATGCCAATTAGGATACCCGATGCCTTGCCCGCCAAGCAAATCCTCGAAGCCGAACGAGTCTTCGTAATGGACGAGTCGCGTGCCACTTCGCAAGACATCCGACCACTCCAAATACTAATTTTGAATCTTATGCCCAATAAGATTCAAACCGAAACACAACTTTTGCGTGCGCTTTCCAATAGCCCTCTACAAGTCAATGTGCAACTAATGATGGTGCGAACCCATCGCTCCAAAAACACTTCCGTCGAACATCTAAGTTCGTTCTACAAGACTTTCGACGATGTCCGCAACTCCAAATATGATGGGCTAATCATAACTGGTGCACCCGTAGAGCAACTCGCATTTTCCGATGTCGACTATTGGGACGAACTCGTCGAAATAATGGATTGGAGCAAAACAAACGTTACGTCAACATTCCACATCTGCTGGGGCGCACAAGCTGGTCTCTACCACCACTACGGAATCAATAAGGTTGCTCTTCCCGCCAAGATGTTTGGCGTTTTCTCGCACGTCGTTCTCGACTATCGCATACCACTTCTGCGTGGCTTCGATGACGTCTTCTACGCTCCTCATTCACGACACACAGGCAACCGACGTGAAAATATCGACGACTGTCCAAATCTAAAACTCATTGCCTATTCGCCAGTCGCTGGTCCCTACATCGTCATCTCTGCCGACCACAAGCAAATATTCGTCATGGGACACTCAGAGTATGACCGCGATACGCTCAAAAACGAATATTTTCGCGATGTCGACAAAGGACTCAAAATAGAAAAACCTGTTAACTATTTCCCCGACGACGACCCACTGCGTACCCCCAAAATGACATGGCGAAGTCATGCTCATTTGCTCTTTAGCAATTGGCTCAACTACTACGTTTATCAGCAGACACCATACATACTATAACACTTACACATGAAACGCTACGGACTCATCGGATACCCACTCGGACACTCTTTTTCGCAAAAATATTTTACCGAAAAATTCAGTCGCGAAAACATAGATGCCGACTACACCTTATTCCCCATTCCAACCATCGACGACCTGCCTGCCCTCCTAAACGACATCCCCGAACTCGTTGGGCTCAACGTCACCATTCCCTACAAAGAAAAGGTAATTCCTTTCCTCGATGATTTCGACGCCGATGCCAAAGCCGTTGGTGCCTACAACGTTATCAAGATAACGCGTCAGCCCAATGGCAAATATTTTCTCAAGGGCTATAACTCCGACACCTACGGCTTTCGCGAGTCTATCCGTCCGCTTTTGCAACCTCATCACAAAAAGGCTCTTGTCCTTGGCACTGGTGGAGCTTCCAAAGCAGCTGTTGCCACTTTGCACTCCCTCGGCATTTCCACGACGCTTGTCAGTCGCTCCCAAAGCAAAGGACAACTAACCTACGACGACCTTTCTGCCGAAGTTATGGCTGAAAATCTTCTCATAGTCAACGCCACGCCGCTCGGCATGTCTCCAAACGTCGACACCTGTCCACCCATCCCCTACGATTGCCTGACTACAAAGCATCTGTGTTTTGATATAGTCTACAATCCTCTCAAGACGCTCTTCTTGCAAAAAGCCGAACAACAAGGAGTCACCATAAAAAATGGTCTCGAAATGTTGCACTTGCAGGCCGAAGGCGCTTGGAAAATATGGAACGAAAAATAATTCGCCATGGACGAAGTTTCTCGTATAGAATATCTCCGCCAATTCCTCCACGAGCAAAATCGCAACTACTATGTGCTAAATTCGCCCGTTATAAGCGATAAGCAATACGACGATTTGCTCCACGAGCTTTCGCTTCTCGAAGCCAAACACCCCGAGCTTTTCGACCCCAATAGCCCAACCGAGCGTGTCGGTAGCGATATAAGTCTCGAATTCGAGCAAGTCCGCCACGAGCGACCAATGCTCTCGCTTGGCAATACATATAGTCGCGACGAAGTAACAGCTTTCTATAATCGTGTCATATCCGCCGTCGGACGCAATGTCGATATTTCTTGCGAACTCAAATTCGATGGCACATCAATCAGTCTAATCTACGACAATGGCAAACTCGTTCGTGCTGCTACACGTGGCGATGGCATCATCGGTGATGACGTAACTCGCAACGTTCGCACCATAAAAAGTGTCCCCCTACAACTCGTTGGCAACTTCCCCGCCCACCTCGAAATGCGTGGCGAAATTCTTATGCCGCACGCAGGTTTCGAGGCTCTCAACAAGCAACGTATCGACATCGGTGAGCCACCCTTTGCCAACCCTCGTAATGCTGCTGCAGGCTCTCTCAAACAACGAATAAGCAGTGCCGTAGCTCAGCGTCCTCTCGATTGCATGCTCTACTACGTCCTCACCGATGACATCGACTTCGTATCGCATACCCAAAGCCTTAATGAAGCCAAAAAATGGGGCTTTGTCATTTCGCCTGGGCACAAGCTCTGCCATTCACTAACCGAAATATTCGATTTTATCGACCATTGGGATGTCGAACGGCATAATCTCCCCTACGACATCGATGGCATCGTTCTCAAAGTCGACGAACTCGCCCTTCAAAACGCTCTTGGGCTTACAGCTAAAAGTCCTCGTTGGGCAACAGCCTACAAGTTCAAAGCCGAACAAGCACATAGTCGACTTCTCGAAGTCTCTTATCAAGTCGGTCGCACGGGCATCATCACTCCTGTCGCCAACATGGAGCCAGTGCCTCTTGCTGGCACAATCGTCAAGCGTGCTTCACTCCACAATGTCGACATAATCCGTGGTCTCGACCTACACATTGGCGATTCCGTCATCATCGAAAAAGGTGGCGAGATAATCCCCAAGATAGTAGGTGTCGACATCGAGCTCCGTCCATCAGACGCTAAGCCAGTCGCTTTCCCAACCCATTGTCCTCAATGCGGCTCTCCACTCGTTCGCGAAGATGGTGAAGCCGGATTCTATTGCCAAAACTATACGTTTTGCCCACCACAAATTGTCGGCAAGCTAATACACTTTGTGCATCGTGGTGCTATGGACATCGACCAAATTGGCGAAGCTAACGTCGAACTTCTATACCAGTCTGGTCTCGTCTCCAATGTCGCCGACTTCTACAACCTTTCTGTTTCCGATTTTGAACGACTGCCAGGCTACCAACAAAAGTCTGCTCGCAAAGCCTACGACGGCATCGTGCAGTCCAAGTCTAAGCCTTTCGATCGTGTTCTCTTTGCTCTTGGCATTCGCTATGTAGGCAATACCGTCGCTAAAACGTTAGCCCAAGCTTTCGAAAATATCGACAACCTTGCTAACGCCTCTATCGAACAACTCGTCAGTCAACAAGATATTGGCATAAAAATTGCCACCTCTGTAAAGTCTTTCTTCAGCAAAGAAGAGAACTTGCAACTAATCAATCGTTTGCGCCTCGCAGGCTTAAATTTCGCTCTCGAACGCAAACAAAACATTTCCGACTCTCTATCTGGCAAGCAATTTGTCGTCAGTGGAGTCTTTGCCGACATAAGTCGCGATGCTCTAAAAGAACTAATCGAACAGCATGGAGGCAAAATAAGTAGCTCCATTTCGAGCAAAACAAACTTCATCGTTGCTGGCGATAATATGGGACCTGCCAAACTCGAAAAAGCTCAAAAGCTTGGTGTCCCAATCATCTCATTTGAGCAACTAAAACAACTTTTCAACGTAAACTAAAATACATGCTTAATCTCGCTCTCGGTTTTCGACAAAAAATAGGCGATTGGCTCAACGAACGAAAAAATATCTCGTTCCCCACTTCCTTTGCTCAAACGCTCGACATGGTGCGTAGCATCATAGTCCTTGCACAAGTCGATACTCCACAGCGCGAAAAAAGCAACAATACACTCAAAAGCGAACTCAAAAAAATCTGTCCTGCTGCCAAACAACAGTGGCTCTGTTTTCGACAAAGACACTCTTCCAACGAAGACTCCTACATCAGTGCCGACTCTTTGCGCTACGTCTCCGACAATGACTTTTCTTTTTGGTTTAAGTTTACCAATCAAGACTTAGTCAATACCTTATCTTCGCAATATGATATGATGATTGTTTTTGCCGACACTCCCGACGTCCTCATCAACTTCACCGTACGATACGTCATGTCGGGCTTACGCATAGGTAAGTCTAATGGCTCGCAACCAGCTTGCGACACACTCAACTTCATTGTCAATGTGCCACCTTCTGCCCCACAAGACGACTCTGTCAAATATATTGTTGAAAACCTCAATATGATTTTCCAAAGAAGAAATTAAGAAAACACATACATACACCATGAATAAAACACTTCTCATATTCGGAATGGCTCTCACGCTCGGTCTCTCTACCGCAAGCTGCCGCCATCGCGTCGAGCGTGTCAGCGTCGACGAACAAATTGACCTTAGTGGACGTTGGAACGATACCGATAGCCGTCTCGTGGCCGAAGAAATGGTAAGTCAAGTACTCGCTGGCGATTGGATTGCCAATCATCAGCGCACTCACAATGGTAGCAAGCCCGTTGTAATAGTCGGACTCGTCTACAACAACACAAGCGAACACATCGATGCCAATACCTTCATCAAGGACGTTGAAAAAGCCTTTGTTCAAAGTGGCAAAGTACGTCTCGTACAAGCTGGCGACAAGCGCGAAGAACTCCGCAAAGAACGCGCCAATCAGCAAGATTTTGCTTCAAGCGAAACAGCAAAGAAGTGGGGTAGGGAACTCGGTGCCGACTATATGATGCATGGCGACATATCCTCCATCACCGACCAATACAAGAAAGAAAAGGTTATCTATTACCAGACATCTCTCGAACTCTCCAACCTCGAAACCAACGAAGTTGTCTGGATTGGTGACAAGAAACTCAAAAAATACGTCGTTAAGTAATCTTGCACTCCTATGCTTCGTAGGATAAATACACTATGTCTGTCGGCTTGTTTGCTTTTCCTAACAAGCTGTCAGACATATTATGAAAAATCACTCCTTTTCAATCATAAATTTGAACAAGGAGACTACGAAGCTGCTCGCAACTATCTTTCTTCCGAAAAAAAGTTGCAAAAGAACAATAGCAAAGTACTCTACGACCTGAACTATGCAACCGCTTCATTCTTCCTCGACGACACCAAGAGTAGTATTGAATATTTTGCCTCTGCCGACCAATATATCTCTGATTTTAGCAAGAACTACGCTTTCGAAGCCTTAGCACTCATAAGCAATCCTTCGGTCCGACCATACGAACCCGAGTTCTACGAAGCCGTAATGCTCCACTTCTACCAAGCTCTCAACTACATCAAACTAAACGATATGGACGAAGCTATTGTAGAGTGTCGACGCATGAATCTCGAGCTCCAAAAACTATCCGATAACTTCCGCAAGCACGACGGCAAGCGATATTCTCGCGATGCTTTCGGGCATTATCTTATGGGCATTATCTACGAAGCTCGTAAAGACTATAACAATGCTTTCATAGCCTATCGTAATGCGCTCGAAATATATCGCGACGACTACAATCCAATGTATGGTCAGCCCGTACCCAAAGCCTTGCAATATGCTCTCGTCCGTTCTGCCTACAAAACAGGTCTCGTAGCCGAAGGCAAAAAGTTCGAAAAGGAACTCGATATAAAATACTCCAGCGCAGCGTCAGATAATGGTCGTCTCGTACTATTTCTTCTCGACGGACTCTCGCCCGTAAAGACCGAAAAAGAAATAGAATTCTTTCGCAACAGTGGCATTGGCTATGTCAACTACGTCAGCTCCGATGGCAGCATGTCCATACCAATCTTCCTCGCCGACATGTCTAGTTCCGAACGCTCTGCTCTCAACGACTTCAAAGTAATGCGACTCGCTTTGCCGCAATATGTCAACCGTACACCCGATTGTACCCAGTCGCAACTATTAATTAATAATAAACTATACTTCCCCGAAGCCGTCGAAGACATCGAGCAAATAGCCAAGCAAAGCCTCTCCGATCGTCATTGGTCCGAACTCGGAAAGTCCATCTTGCGCGTAGCTACCAAAGAAGTTGCGCGACGTTTAGCGGCAGAGAAAAACGAATATGTCGGTCTGCTTGTCAATTTAGCAGGTGCTATAAGTGAAAAGGCCGACACTCGCTCGTGGATGTCTCTTCCGGGTTGCATACGACTAATCGACATCGAAATGCCGCCCGGACAATATAAGGTTCAGTATACTGCTTGCCAAACTACATTCTCCGTCGACATACTTGTCGAAGCCAACCGCACAGCTTTCTCTTGTTTCCGAGCCCGTTAAGCAAATATTTTTGATACCGAAAATCATCCACTATTGTTGGCTAAGCTCCGAGCCAATCCCCAGTCGACAAAGAAAATGTATTGACACTTGGCATCGACTCTTGCCCGACTATCAGTTTGTCCTTTGGGATTCCTCTCGTTTCGACACCTCGCTTATACCCTATGTTGCACAAGCTTGTCACTACAAAAAATGGGCGTTCGCTTCTGACTACATTCGCGCCTACGCACTCTATACGTATGGTGGCGTATACTTAGACACAGATGTCGTGCTTCTCAAAAATCTTGATTTTTTTCTCAACAATTCCTTTTTCTCCGCCATCGAGTACCACCCTTCCCAAGTCTTGCAAGACGATGGCTATCACAAAATATCTGCCGATGGTCGTCGCCTGTCTGTCGACTATGTAAAAGGCATACAGATTCAGGCTGCTATAATGGGCTCTGAAAAAAACTCCCCATTTCTCAAAGATGTAATGTCTTGGTACGAAAACAACAATTTTCTTCGTCCCGACAATTCACTATCTACCGATATTGTAGCCCCATACATATATTCGCGTATAGCCGAAAAATATGGCTTCCGCTATGCCGATTGCGAGCAGTCCCTCAATAATGATATGCACATATATCCATCAACCTTTTTCGCTGGCAACAAGCATGAACTCACTCCCAACTCTTTTGCCATTCACCTCTGTTTCAATAGTTGGCGCAAGCGATGGTATAATCGTCTTTTGAAACTAATTGTTAGCTAACAATTGTAGCCACAATTTTCCTGTTACCACCTCTATTTCTGAATTCGCATAAATATATCCCTTGCCATGTCCCCAGTGCCAACCGCCCATTGTTTATCGGAATGGTCAAGGAAACACCTATAAGGCTACTCTTGATGTGTGCAGGCATATCGTCAAGTCCCTCGTCGCTATGTTCGTAGATGTCGTATCCTTCTGGCGCAATTTTGTCAAGCGCTCTGTTCATGTCTGCTCTCACCGATGGGTCAAAATTCTCGTTTATAGTCAGTGCACAACTCGTGTGCTGAACAAATAGGTTTACCAAACCATACTCTGGCAAGTCTGGCAAATGACTCATTACTTCGTCTGTTACCAAATGGCAACCACGAGCCCTACCTTTCAAACTAAAAAATATCTGATTTATCATATCTTATCAAATGTAAAAACAAATTTTCTCTTATCGGCATCAAATTTGCTCCTAAAGGATTTTAAAGTTAAATTTGTTGAGCTAAGATAATAAAATGAAAAATCGTTACCTTATTTTAGTTTTTTCGCTATTTCTCTCCATATCTCTCTGTTCTTGCAACGTCGGCAAATGGCGTGGGCATGACTTGCGTGGCTCTTACGAGACCGATATACACGAAACATTTGAGGATGAGGACGGCATCGTTTGTAATGTCTTTCTCAAAACAAGTCAGAACCTCGAAAGCGAAGGTATGGACCTCATCGCCACTATGCGTATGGACGTCCGTTTTAGTGGCGTCTTAGAGTTTAAAGATTTGTCTATGATCTACGACATCAGTATGCGTGGTCATTGGGACATAAACGGAGATACGCTTGTCGTTACGCCAGTGCAAGACTCTTTCAAGTCAGAATTCAAAAGTAGCAATGCCACTCGTCCTACCGAAGAAGCAATGGTTAAACACATGCGTAAATACGTCAGCGAAAACCTCGAAAAACGCATAATGCTCCGTCTTGCAAAAGAAAGCCGTGTCGTCATGCGAATCGACTCCGTTACCGATGTCGGCATTTGCGGTCGTAGCGACGATTGTCCTTTCATCATGCGACGTCTATAAATTTTTTTTGCCACATCATCTCTCAAAAAATATCCATCCTATGAAAAAACACTATGCTCTATTCATTCTGTTTTTTTCTTGTTGCATGTCAATAGTTAATGCGCAAGAAAATCAATCACTTAGAATAATTCAAGACTTAAACTTCGGGTGGAAGTTTTTCTTAGGTGATGCTCCCGAAGCCGCTCAACCAACTTTCGACGACTCCTCTTGGCGCACTGTCGATTTGCCGCACGATTTCCAAATTGAGCAACCATGGGTAGCCCCATCTGCCGACGAAAAGGCCGACAACACCAACGAAGCGGCCAACATACGTAGTCGCCTTAGCTCTCGCGGTTTCAAAGAAATGGGCAAAGGCTGGTATCGACTACACATAACTCCAAACAATGCACTCAAAGGTAAACGCCTTCTTTTAGACTTCGGTGGCATAATGTACGTAGGTGATGTCTACCTCAATGGCGAACTAATCGGTCAAACCAACTATGGCTACGTTGGTTTCGACATCGACATAACCAAGAAGATAAAATTCGGACAAGAAAACGTCATTAGCATTGTGTCCGACACTCGTGAGCCAAACAATTCGCGTTGGTATACTGGCGGTGGTCTTTTCCGCAGTGTCAAACTTATTGCCACAGACACACAAAAATATTTCACACGCAACCCTCTTTACATCACCACCAAAGACAATCGTGAAGTAACCATAGGTTTCGAGAGTGCTTGCTATGGCAAAAACCTCGATGAAATAACGGTTGGTGTCAAAATAATAGATCCTGACGGTAACGTTGTCGACAATCATAAAGAACAAGTTCGTCGCAACAAGCGTTTGCGTGTTCAAGAATTAAAACTCCAACCCATAAGTCTCCCCAACGCAAAGTTGTGGGATTGCGAGACCCCAAATCTCTACACTGCAGAACTAACTCTCTACAATGAAAATGGCGAGCCAACAGATAATGTTTCTACTCATTTCGGTGTTCGAACCATAGAGATTGGTCCCGACTTCGGTCTCAAACTCAATGGCAAAAAAGTCTTGCTTAAAGGCATTGCCAACCATCATACATTGGGTGCGCTTGGTGCTGCTGCCTATCCTTCTGCCATCGAGAAGCGCATACTACTCATCAAGTCGTTCGGTTGCAACCATATCCGTACAAGTCATAACCCTTACAGCCGCGAGTTTATCGAGCTTTGCGACAAACACGGCATTCTTGTTGTCGACGAACTCTACGACAAGTGGACAACTCAACACACTGGTGGACGTGTCGATTGGAAAAATCTTTGGCAAGACGATATTCCCGAATGGATAAAACGCGACCGTAACTCGCCGTCTGTTGTCTTATGGAGCCTTGGCAACGAACTACAGCAAGAGGTCAATCAGCCTTTCAACGATTGGGGTGTAACTTGCTTCAAGTTGCAAAAAACGTTGCTCAATCGCTACGATACCACACGTCTTGTTACTGTTGCCATGCACCCACGTTTCCGCAATTGGGACACCGATTCTCTCCCCGCCGACCTTGCTATGCACACAGACATACAAGCCTACAACTATCGCTATATGTATTTCCCCGGAGATGGACGTCGTTTCCCTTGGATGACATTCTATCAGAGCGAAGCTGCTATGGCCAGTATGGGCCCAAACTTCTACGAAATGAACCTCAATAAGGTGATTGGTCTTGCCTATTGGGGTGCCATCGACTATCTTGGCGAAAGTCAAGGTTGGCCAACTAAGGGTTGGGCACAAGGTTGCTTCGACATCTCGCTCGAGGCTAAGCCAAAAGCATACCTGATGAAAAGCATCTTCTCCGACGAACCCGTGGTCCACATTGCCGTCATCGATAAGAAAGGCGACATTATGTGGAATGGTGTTCAAACGGGTAATGACGGCATGAGCGACCATTGGAATCGTGCCGATGGCTCCAAGCTAAATATCATCACTTACACCAATGCCGACGAAGTCGAACTCGTCATCAATGGCAAGTCTTTTGGCAAACAAAAAAACAACTTCTCCGACCCCAAACAACGCAATCAAATTCGATGGAACGACGTACCCTATGCCAAAGGTTATGCCGAAGCCATTGCACGTAAAAATGGAAAGATCGTTGCTCGTCACAAAATCGAAACGTCTGGCGAACCTAAAAAACTTTCCCTCACAGCTGAATCTTCCGAATGGAAAGCCGATGGATACGACCTTCAGCACGTACGGGTTACGTGTCTCGACTCCAAAGGACGTCGGGTTCCATTTGCTTCGCAAAACGTTACGTTTAAGGTCATAAGTGGCGATGCTCGCATTGTTGTCGTAAGCAGTGGCAATCATGAGTCCGATGAATTAAACGCAACCGATGCTCGCAAATTGTTCAATGGCAGTGCGCTCGTAATCTTGCGTGCTGGTAAACAAAGTGGTCAAGTCGTTCTACAAGCATCTGCCGAAGGTCTGAAAACTCAAAAAATTGTCCTCTCAACCAAATAAAAAAAAGGACCTTATGACCGAAATCTCCGAGGAAGATGCTTGGCAGACTTTGACCATTGATGTCGACAAGATTTTGGCGGCCAAAAGCCCCAAAGTCAGCAAGTTTGTGCCACGTTTCCTTGTCAATTATCTCAAACGAATAATTCATCAAGACGATGTTAATCAATACATCGTCTCTCGGCGTAATTGTCTTGGAATAGACTTTGCCGACGACATAATTAAGAAGTTTAAGGCTCAAATGTCGTTCACAGGATTAGAAAATATACCTACCAACGGACGCTACATTTTTGCTTCAAATCACCCCATGGGCGGACTCGATGGCATGGCTTTCATCAGTGCTGTTGGCACCAAATTCCGCAACATAAAATTCCCTGTCAACGATATTCTACTTTTTTTAAAAAACTTCTCCGACATCTTTCTTCCTGTCAACAAAGTAGGAAGTCAGGGGCGTGAAGCCGCAAGACTTTTAGAAGAAGCTTTCGAGAGTGACAGTCAAATACTAATTTTTCCAGCAGGTCTTTGCAGTCGCAAGCAAAATGGACAAATCAAAGACCTCGAATGGAAAAAAATGTTCATTACCAAAGCTGTTGCCTACCATAGAGACATCGTACCAGTCTATATTTCGGGTGAGAATAGTAGCTTTTTCTACAACTTAGCCAATCTTCGCAAAAAGATTGGCTTAAAGTTCAATATCGAAATGCTCTATTTACCCGACGAGATGTACAAACAAGAAGGAAAAAATGTTCGTGTAACTTTTGGTAGTCCAATTTCGTGGCAAAGCCTCGACGAGAAGAATCCAAAGTCAGAAGCCGAACGAATAAAGAATATAGTCTACTCTCTCGATTCTGCCAATAACGTAGTCTCATAAATCATCATCAAAAAATATTCTTGATTTAAGAATGAAAAAAATAATCTTTCTTTTCTCTGCCATAATCTCTCTTTCTGCCTATGGGCAAGATAAGAAGTTTCAAGGCATGGAAGATGTTAATAAGGTGATCGACAACACCTTAGATAGTCTCGACAAGGTGCGCCAAAGTCGTATAGCACCCGGTTTAAGTCGCAAAGACGGAAAACCCGTACTCTTCCTTATCGGTAACTCTACAATGCGCAATGGGACCAAGGGCAACGGCAACAATGGTCAGTGGGGTTGGGGCTATTTTGCCGAA
>CALAVC010000134.1 GCA_937892095.1 uncultured Bacteroidales bacterium
TATATCGCAACGTGCAGAAGAAGTCGATAGTTACATTCATCAATGCTGTGGCACTTGATGCGGCACAGCCCGAATGGAACCCCCAAACAATATTGGAGACTAATGCAAAGAAAAGCATTCAGGGCAACGTGTGTGTTACATCGCGTGATGGCTCAAAATTGGAGGTAGGCGACTTTTTCTTTAACGACAAAAAAGACGGACGCTCGCTACACTATGCAGTGATAGACCGCAGTGGGCAAAAACTCTATGAGCAAACATTCGAGACTTCAGCCACGCGAAATAATACAACAGGAGCCAGCACCGTGATGGTAGGCAATGATGGCAAGTGCTATATGGCATTTTTCAGTGGACGATATATAGATGAAAAATCGGATGTGTTCACATATTATGTATACGTAGCGAATGCCGAAGGAACAAAGAGTTACAAGCGCAGTTATCAAGGGCTAACGCACTTTGCGCAAATACCAATATTTGGTCTTTCCGATAATGGCGACGTATTTGCCATTGGTGTAACACCCAACGAGGAAGAAAGAACAGCAGGCAATACATTTACTGTTAGTATAGGTATTCCCAAAGCTATAACTCATTCTGAGATAGGCAAGTTATTCGTCTTAGTATTGCTAAATGGTTCAGAAGAGATAACCATTGATACCATCAGTGTGCCCAGCGACATAAAATTGAAGATGGACGGCAACCTAAAAAGTATGTACGACGAAAACGCTCCTATAGTAACCGTTAAACAATTGTGTCCACGTGAGCTCAACGTATTGTCAGATGGCTCTGTAATAGTGGTATTTGAAAATACAGGTGTGTCGTATGGTCAAAAGACAGAATTGAAAAAAGTTTATACATACTACAGACATTATTTAGGGTCGTTAATGTTGGCACACTTTGATGCAAAAGGTCAATTTGTGAAATGCACCTATTTTGACAAACTTCAAAAAATACATTACAATGGCGAATTCAATTTTTACGTCGACAAGGTATACTTTGGGGTATATAAAGAGGACAAAACGATGTGTATGGGATACAAGGAGTCGGAGTCGTATTGGTGGCACAAATTGATACTCAACGACGATATGCAAATAACAGAAGTTGATAAAGAGTTTCTACGTGCAGAAGAAGACCCTTACATAACTGGCATTTTCAAAATGCGTAGCAACTATTGGTTGGTAAAATATAGAGAAGTCAAGGAGAAAGGGTTTAAGAATGCCATGAAGAACTTCGTCAATATTACCAAAAAACCAGATCCGTACAACATAGGCATACTTAACGTTGAGTAGGAACACACAGAAGGTGTATGTCTCGAAGTAAAACATATTGAGAGAATTGAGGCAGGTATGTGGATAGAGGTCCGCATATCTGCCTTTTTCTTTTGTGAGAGGCGGCGTTAGCTCAGATACACTTTCACGCTCTATCAAAGCCACTTACGTTTTTTATCGTTAACTTTGGACGATAATACAAACGCAACCAACCTATGCAACCATTCAGCAAACGCCGTTACCCCGTTGGGATACAGACTTTTTCAGAAGTTGTTCGAGAGAAATATATCTATGTGGATAAAACCGACCTCGTTTGGCAATTGGCGCACTATGCCAAGTATATTTTCTTGAGCCGTCCGCGCAGATTTGGCAAGTCGCTGCTGACATCTACACTTGAGTCGTATTTCAAAGGCGAGAAAGAACTCTTTACTGGGCTGAAAATCAACGATTATGAGCAGGAATGGGAAAGTTACCCGACATTCCGCATAGATATGAGTTTGGCAAAGGCGCAAGAGTCGCCACAAGCGTTGAGAGAAAAAATAAAGTTTATTCTTAAGCCATATATCGAAGAGTATGGCATTGATGAGATCGGAAGAGCACACGTCTGAACTCCAGTCACA
>CALAVC010000135.1 GCA_937892095.1 uncultured Bacteroidales bacterium
CTCTTTCCCTACACGACGCTCTTCCGATCTTAAAAATTTACTATTATTTTGTCAACAAATATCTTAAGGAGTCAATGATGGCACAAGAAGAAATCATCTTTCCAAACAACATACGTAATATTCGTGCAGCAAAGGGTATGCGAATGACAGAACTGGCCAGACGCGCTGGATTGTCTTTGTCTGCTGTTTCTTCTCTTTTGTCGACTTTTGGCTCGGTCAGCCTCTCCTTATCCTCAAGTGGCTCGTCGTCTCTTTCCCCACTGCTCTTGTCGTCTACCTCTTCGTGCGCAGCCGCTTCATCTCGCTTCGTCTCCTTTCGCTGCTCTTGTCTTTTCTCACCGTCTTGCTCTCTCTTGTCCATGTCTCCTGTTTCGTGCTCTATGGCTTCGGCATCTCCACTCGCCTCTTCTCCCTCATCTTAGAGTCCAACCCCTCCGAAGCTCTTGCTTACGTATCTTCGCTCCCCTCCTCTTTCCTCGTGCTTTTCTCCTCGCCCCTCTTCCTCGCCTTTCTTGTCTCCATTCCCGTCTGTGTCTATCTCGCCCGTCGCCTCTTTGCTCTCCGCTACGCCTATATCCCCACTCTTATCCTGTTCGCAGCGGCTTGTGCGCTTAGTGTCTATCACGTCTCCCACAGCAACAAGTCTCAACGTTTCAGCCTTTCCACACTCCCACGTGCCGCCACCGCCTACCATCGTTGCGCCAACTTCCTTAGCAACTACGAATATATTGCTCATCACTACAACCCCTCCACCGCTGTCGATAGCCTCTTCGCTGCTGCTCAAAATGTTGTCTTTATCATCGGTGAATCTTCCAATCGCAACTTTTGGCAACTCTACGGCTATCCCCTTCGCACCACTCCACTGCTCGCCCAAATGGCCGATTCGCTCATCGTCTTCTCCGATGTCCTCCCACCTGCGGGCAACACTTCCAAGGCTCTTGCCAATGTGCTTACTTTCAAAAACTCCACCTCAAACACCGACCAGCCCTACGCCTACCCCAACATCATTTCTCTCGCCGAGTTGTCCCACCGACGCACCTATTGGTTTTCCAATCAAGAAAGAGCCACTTGGTCTCAAAACACAAGCTTTGTCGGCTTCATCAGTCAGCAAGCCGACGTATGCCAACATCTCGGCTACCACTTCTTCGACGAACTTTCCCTCCAGCGGCTCGACCAAGAGTTGCTCCCACTCCTTTCTTCCGCCCTCGCCGACTCTGCCTCTCGCCGACTCATCGTCCTACACATGATTTGCTCCCACAATCGCTTTGTCGACACCTACCCACCTTCTTTCAACGTCTTCTCAGCTGTCGACTTTCAGTCCGACCCGCGCCCTTGGCTTACCCCCTCTCGCCAACAGACCCTCGCCGAATATCACAACGCCATTCTCTACACCGATTGGTTCATCCACCAAGTCATTCAGTCTGTAAGCCAATCAACCTCCAACAGTGTCGTCTTCTACCTCTCCGACCATTCAATCGAAGTCTTCGACCAGTCCCGACGTCTTGGTCACAACACTCAGCGTTTCACCACAAGCTCTTTCGTCCCCATGCTCCTCTGGGCCGATGGTGCTTTCCGCGCTGCCAACCCCACTCTTGTCGACAATCTTCGTCTGCACACCTCTCTCCGCATTTCTTCCGACAACATTATCCACACTCTCTCCACTCTCCTCGGTGTCCACACCTCCGACTATATCCCCTCTTCCGACCTCGCCTCGCCTGCTTTCGCCGAGTCCCCACGTTTCTTCGAGGGGCAGCGTGTCGACTAACCTCCACCCCCCCTTGGGGCACACCACAAACAAAAAAAAAGAGACGGCAACCAACAATTGCTTGTCGTTGCCGTCTTCTCCTGTGGTTTTCTGTTTCCGATTAGGTGAGCAAGTCTCCTATTCAATCACAATCTCTTTATACGATTTTTCTTCTTCCTCCTTTTCTTTCTTTGGGACGCTTATACGTAGCACGCCGTCGCTCACCTGAGCACTAATTGCAGTCTTGTCCACGTCGTCGGGCAAGACGTAGCTGCGGCTAAAACTCGTCTGCGAAAATTCCCTGCGCAAGTATTTGCGCTCCTCGTCTTTTTGCTCGTTGGTCGTCTGCTTCTCCACGCTAATCGTCAGCGTGTCGTCCGACAGCCCAACTTTACAATCCGACTTAGTCATGCCTGGCACAGCCACTTCGACTGTATAACCCTTGGCATCCTCACTGACGTTCACAGCTGGCATGCTCGCTCGCGTGTCCATCATATTGCTTAGCATGTCGTCGCCAAACATCTGATTCCAAAACCTTGGCAACCAACTGCCATTGTTCATCATCTCGAAATTGTTTTTCATAGGTACCATAATTGTATCCTCCATTTCTATGTTTGTTTTCGTTTTCTGACCTCCTACTTCTCAATATTTGTGCCACCTCGTTTTGTGTGTCATTATGTCGCACTTTTCTTATGTAAAGTGTTTTCTTATGTCATTCTGGTATAACGAAGTGTCTTTCAGACGTGTAATTTCGTTCCTGTCGCTAAATTATGCTCGCAATATTTTGCGTATTAAAAAAATGTCCATACATTTGCAACCGCAATCAGGCAGAAGCCTTTGCGCTTAACATGTTGACTGCCCTGTAGTATAATGGCAGTACAGAAGATTCTGGTTCTTTTAGTCAGGGTTCGAGTCCTTGCGGGGCAACAAGTTGAAGCAAAAGCATTAAGCAGATAGCATTTCGGTCGAAGAGGCCTCGTCTATCTGATCGTTGATTGTCCCGTAGTATAATGGCAGTACAGGAGATTTTGGTTCTCTTAGACAGGGTTCGAATCCTTGCGGGACAACACAAAAAAAGCTCACCCGAAAGGTGAGTTTTTTTTGTGTTTCAATACGTCTACTTTTTATGCATAATGCGTGCAACTATTGCGCCGCTGATGTTATGCCACACGCTAAATACAGCACCGGGTACAGCCGCCATAGGGTACATCGCAAAATGGCTCACCGACAGCGATGATGCCAATCCCGAATTTTGCATGCCCACTTCAACCGACATTGCTATTCGTTCTTTCTTGCTTAGCTTCGCCGCGTGTGCCACTCCGTAGCCCAACAGTAGACCACACACGTTGTGTAATATTACGCTTAGTACCACCAGTGCGCCAGCCATTCGTAGCGTTTCTGCATTGTGCGACACTATTATCCACACCACCACCGCAATCACCATCGACGATAGCGCAGGTAAGTAGACCGATGCTGCTCTCGTAAGCTTTGGCAAATAGCGTTGCACTAATAGCCCACATGCTATTGGTGCCACAACAATCATAAGTATCGATTTTAGCATACCCCATGCGTCTACGCCTACGTATGCCCCTGCCAAAAGCCATGTCAGTAGAGGTGTTAATATAGGTGCCAGTAGTGTCGACACTGCCGTCATGCCTACCGACAGAGCAAGGTCGCCACCTGCCAAATATGTAATCACGTTCGAGGCTGTCCCTCCCGGGCAACAACCCACAAGTATCACTCCTATCGCAATGTCCGTCGGCAAATTTAGTATCTTGCATAGCCCCCATGCAAGTGTTGGCATAACCATAAATTGAGCTCCACAACCGATTAGAACTCCCTTTGGGCGTGCAAAAACAATTCGCAAGTCTTCTGCTCGCAACGTAAGTCCCATCCCAAACATTATCACGCCCAATAGAGGGTTAATTGTCAGCGTAGGCACTTCACGTCCTGCTTCTGGAAAGACGTAAGCAAGGACCGCCGTCAGTAACACAAGTATGCCAATCTCTTTGGCAATCGTATCACAAATCTTTTTTAGCATTATGAATAAGTTTTCATGGCGACAAAAATAACAACTCTCCGCCTATTCGCTTATTTCATCTCCCATTGCACACAAAAAGGCGCGAGGCTTCAGTTTTAGTGTAGCCCCTCGCCAAATGTTTATAAAAATATCTTTTACTCCTTATCCTTAACGGGTCGAACAGGCTGTGCGTAATATCTTTTATTGCCACTTTGCACATAAAAATATTCCGCATTAAATCCTATCCCCGACGCATAGTTGGCATCGCCAAAATATATCTGCGAACTCCAATAATCACCGTATGTCCCTGCGTATGCCAATCGGTCGTCATATCGGCTACCTGCAGCAGGCAAGAATATAAAGTTCCCAGTCGGACCTGTAACCTTAAATCCTTTTACGTCGTTCATTGTTGTCCATTCAAGTTTGCATTTCTCCGACAACTCTTTAAACTCATCGCGTGTCGGCATGCGCCACTTCCCACCAAGTTTCACTTGTGCTACGTCGTCAGCTGGCAACAATGTAAATAGTGTGTCCGAGTGCTTGTTATACGCCAACTTCTCGTCGTAGCAATATTTTAAGTAGCCCGATTGTAATAGTTTGATTTTTGCGTTAGTCTCTTCGGCCGTATCCTTATATAGTACGTATGTCTCCAATGTGCTCTTAGAGCGAACCGCAGTGTCGCCCCACGCATAGTAGTTGCCATAATCGCTTTCCGTTTCTGCGCCCAAGTTCGTTGTTCCCCACAATACCGACAGTCCGAGGTCCATTGCATTGGGTTCTACAACCATGTGCTCCACGACCTCCACGACTTCCGAATTGTCTTCAAAATCTTGTTTGTCGCGCGTCAATTTCTCTTCGTCTTCCTGACATGCCGTTGCGCACAGCGCACCCATCGCCACGGCCGCCAAATATTTTATGTTCTGTATCATTTGCAAATGTATTTTGTATCTATACGCATTTGCGTCCCTTTCCGTTTCGAGACTGCGTATGTAGTGGCAAATTTAGACTAAAAATTTCCCATATCCATAAATCACTACACTACACCCTCCTCTCACAAATCAATCTTTCCACCTCGCGCGGAAACCACTCCATCTCCAATGCATGAATCTTTGCTTCGACACTCTCTGCTGTGTCGTCTGCCGTTACTTCCACCGTCTTCTGAAGTGTAATCTCTCCATCATCAAGATACGAATTAACGTAGTGTATAGTAATGCCCGTAACTTTTTCGCCTGCTGCAATTACTGCCTCATGAACCCGATGACCATACATACCCTTGCCTCCAAATTTCGGAAGTAGCGATGGGTGTATGTTTACCATCCTATGCTCAAACGAACTAACAATCTCTTCTGGCATCCTCAGTAAGAATCCAGATAGCACAATAAAGGTAACTCCCCGTCTCCGTAAGCACTTCATCACTTCGTCTGTCTCTATCAACTGTTTTTTTTCAAACACCACCACAGGGACTCCCAACCGCTCTGCCCGACCAATCACGCCTGCTTTGCTGTTGTTCGTTAGTACAACCGACACTTCGGCCACGCCACCTTCCGTCTGGTTAAAATGTCTTATTAAATTCTCAGCATTCGACCCATTGCCCGATGCAAAAATTGCAATTTTTTCCATGTCTTTCCTTCTTCGTCAGCACTCGCCAACTTTCAATAAATTATGTATATATTATTTGTCTTTGTGCTAATATAGTCAAATATTAAACCCTAAAAACAAAATTTCAGGCTTAATATTTGAAAAATCCTTTTGTATTCACTTATTTTGCAACGTCATTTGTGCAAGGTAGTAAAAAAACGTATTGCACTACGTGATTTGCAATGTGGGTCAACTTCGGTCTGCACTGCCCCTACTAACAATACAAGAAAACAAGAACACTAAACTTTAAATCAAAGAAAGCTATGTCAGAAATTGCAGAGCAAGTCAAGTCCATCATCGTAGAGAAACTTGGTGTTGACGAAAATGCAGTCGTAGAAAGCGCAAACTTCACAAACGATCTTGGTGCCGATTCGCTCGACACTGTAGAGCTCATCATGGAATTCGAAAAAGCCTTCGGTATCACCATCCCCGACGACGCTTCCGAAAAGATCCAAACCGTTGGCGACGCCATTGAGTTCATCGCTTCTAAGAAGTAAGAAAAGTAATCACAGACAAAGCATAAGCAATCTACCCACATTTTTCAGAGTTTATGGAGCTAAAAAGAGTAGTCGTAACAGGCTTGGGTGCCGTCACGCCGCTTGGCAACAACGTTGCCGACACCTGGCAAAACCTTACAAGTGGAGTCAGCGGAGCTGCGCCCATCACTCGCTTCGACGCTTCTAAATTCAAAGTCAGATTCGCTTGTGAAGTCAAAGGTTTCGACGAAACAGCCTACTTCGGACGCGATGCTCGCAAGATGGACCTCTTCACGCAGTTCGCTATCGTAGCCGCCGAAGAAGCCCTCAAAGATGCTGCTTTCGACCTCGAAAATGAAGACAAGAACAGAATAGGTGTTATCTGGGGAACTGGCATAGGCGGCATAAAAACCTACTATGACGAAGCAAAAGAATTTGCTTTGGGCGATGGCACACCGCGCTTCAGCCCATTCTTCATCCCTAAGATAATAGCCGATATAGCTCCTGGCTATATCTCTATTCGCAACGGACTCGGTGGTCCCAATTTCGGCACGGTCTCTGCTTGTGCTTCCTCCACAACGGCGCTCAGCACAGCATTCGACCTTATCCGACTCGGCAAGGCCACAGCCATCGTCAGTGGTGGCTCTGAAGCTTCCGTAACCGTGGCAAGTGTCGGCGGCTTCTCGTCAATGAAAGCACTCTCGTCCCGCAACGATGACCCGCAGACAGCCTCTCGCCCATTCGATAAGAATCGTGATGGTTTCGTCATTGGTGAAGGTGGAGCAAGTCTTGTCCTCGAAGAGTATGGACATGCCGTAGCGCGTGGTGCTCACATCTACTGTGAACTCGTAGGTGCAGCCTACTCGGCCGATGCCTACCATATCACAGCTCCTCACCCACAAGGTGATGGCGCAGCTCGTGTGATGAAAGCCGCACTTGATGACGCAGGTCTCACTCCTGCCGACATTGACTATATCAATGTTCACGGCACCAGTACCCCACTTGGCGATCGTGGTGAACTAATTGCCATAGGCAAAGTCTTCGGTGAAGATGCCTATCGTCTCAACATTAGTTCCACCAAGTCTATGACTGGTCACCTTCTCGGTGCAACCGGAGCTCTCGAAGCCATAGCTTGTGTCAAGGCTATTCAGACGGGCATAATCCCGCCCACAATCAATCACTTCGAGGATGACCCTGAAATAGACTCTCGCCTCAATCTTACGTTCAACGTGGCTCAAAAACGCACAGTTCGCGCAGCCATTTCGAACACTTTCGGATTTGGCGGACACAACGGCACTGTTGTCTTCAAAGCCTTATAAAGCTTTGTCTCTAAAACAAAACGTATTCGTAGAACTTTTTTCCCGCGAGGGAAGAAAGTTCTATTTTTTTATTGTTCGTCTTATAGGCTATTTGCCATTCAACACCGCAGCCTATCACCAAGCCTTTATTCATCGTTCAGTTCGACCAACCGACAACAACGAACGCATGGAATACCTTGGCGATGCCATTCTTGAGACACTCGTATCTTTTGTCCTCTATCGCCATTTCCCATCGGCTCGCGAAGGACTCCTGACGCAGTTACGCTCTCGGCTTGTCTGCCGTCGGCACCTCAATGAGGTAGCGCTCGCACTTGGTTTTCAGCAACATATTAGTCAAGTGCGCACCGATGTCGTTCATAGCCACATACCCGGCGACGTCCTCGAAGCTTTTGTTGCAGCACTCTACATCGACGGTGGCAGACGACGTGCCATGCGTTTCGTTAGCAAATACATTGCTTCCGTCGATTGTATAAATGCAGCCCTCGCCGAAGCCGACATCAGTAACCACAAAAGCGAACTTCTGTCGCTCGGTCAGCGTAGCGGAACTGAAGTTAATTTTATAACACGTCGTATAGACAACAATCAGCTCATTCTCCCCGATGCCGACAACTTCATAAGCGAGGTCAGAATGGCAGACCAAATGGTTGCTGTGGGCTATGGGCGTACTAAAAAAGCCGCCGAGCAACAGGCAGCAAGTAAGACCCTTACGGCCATTCGCAACGGCGAAGTTGATATTTGATTATCTCTCATCGTCTTTTGATGGCTCGAAGTTCTGCTCCGTCAACCGATTGTACCACTTTCGTACAGGATTTTACCGTAAGCTTCAAAATCAATCGCAAGCGCGTAAGTCATACAATAGCTTTCGAAGGCATCATCTAAAGGCTTCATCTTATTACAATACGACACAAGCGGAGAGAACAGTCTCCGCTTGTTTTTTTATGCCAATTATAATTAGTTATTATCGAGTTCAATTTTTGCCAGTCCACCTTCGCTTGTCTCTTTGTAAAGAGACGGAATGTCTTTGCCCGTTTGCTTCATGACTTGTACCACTTTGTCGAAAGATATGCGGTGCTGACCGTCTGAAAAAGTAGAGTATAGATTAACGTCCAACGCACGCGCCGCAGCGTACGCATTGCGCTCAATACATGGTATTTGCACAAGTCCACAAATTGGGTCGCATGTCATGCCAAGATGGTGCTCCAGCCCCATTTCGGCCGCATACTCTATTTGTGATATGCTACCGCCAAAAAGTTGATTTGCAGCAGCTGCAGCCATTGCGCATGCCACGCCCACTTCACCCTGACAACCCACTTCGGCGCCGGCTATCGAAGCATTCTGTTTGACGGCATCGCCAAAAAGACCTGCCGTAGCCAAGGCTCGCAAAATTCTTTTGTCCGAAAATTCGCGAGTCTGAGCCAAGTGATACAGAACAGCGGGCAAGACTCCGCATGAGCCACAAGTTGGTGCCGTAACAATTTGTCCGCCAGCAGCATTCTCTTCGCTAACGGCAAGTGCGTAGGCAAAGACCAAACCTCGCGATTGGAGCGAAGGCTTAGCTCCTTGCGACCTGTAGTAATACGTTGTGGCTTTCCGTCGTAAGTGGAGGCAACCCGGCAAGACTCCCTCATGTTCCAGTCCGTTGCGAACAGCTTGTTGCATCGTCTTCCACACTTCGGCAAGATAGTCCCACACGTCGCTTGGCTCTCGTTCCTCAACATATTCCCAAAAAGTTTTTCCCGTCTTCCGACACCATGCCATTATTTCGCTTATAGTGTTCAATTCGTATATTTCAGCAGGTTGCCATGTGGCATCTGGGTTCCCGTCCGAGAGCGCACCACCCCCTATGCTATACACACGCCACTCTTCTGTCGGCTCACCATTTGAATTTAGAGCCTCGAAATCCATGCCGTTCGTATGAAATGGCAAGACTATTTCAGGATGCCACACTATTGTTGTCGGTGCCACTGTCTGCAATACTTCGACAATGGCAGTGTCTGTTAAGTGTCCCTTGCCTGTGGCCGCCAAGCTACCATACAAACTGACGCGAAACGATTTGGCGTCGCCATGTCTGTCGCGAAACAACTCGGCTGCCCTACGTGGTCCCATAGTATGACTACTACTCGGTCCATGACCTATTCGGTAGAGTTCTTTGATGCTTTTCATAGTCTGTGCGTTTTCTCTTAAATGTAAAAAATTTCAGATAGATATTAAAATAGCTCTTCCACCACGCCTAATGTTCTATTCGACGTAATCTTTTTCCTCATTCTTTGCTTATTTCTTACATTTGCCCACGCTTCCTTTTTTAGTATTAATTGCAACATTCTCACATACTTATGAACGCTCTTAAAATGCGCCGACAGCTCACTGCTCTTTTCTTTATGCAGTTTGCCGTGTGGGGTGCCTACCTCACTTCTATGGGTGCCTACTTGGCTTCTGCCAGACTGGCCAGCCATATCGGTTATTTCTATTCCATTCAGGGGCTTGTCTCCATATTCATGCCCACGTTTATGGGCATAATTGCCGATCGCTACGTCCGTGCCGAACGACTGCTTGGCTTTTGCCACCTTGTCAGTGCCGCTCTCATGGCCTACGTCGGCTATGTCGGCTCTTCGCACTCTGTCTCTTTTGTCTCTCTCTTCATCCCCTATACCTTAGCCGTCGCTTTCTACATGCCCACTCTTAGCCTCTCCAATTCCGTAGCCTATTCCGCTATGCAGACTGCTGCAATTGACAAAATAGCCGTCTTCCCTAAAATTCGCATCTTCGGCACCGTCGGATTCATCGTCTCGATGTGGACTGTCGATTGGCTCGGCTTTCAGACGTCTTCCGCACAATTCTACGTCTGCGCCTTTTGGGGGCTTCTCCTCGGTTTCTATTCGTTCACCATGCCAGCTTGCCCAGTCGCAGGCTCTAACGACAACACGTCCCTATCCGAACGACTCGGACTTACGGCTTTCCGTCTCTTTGCCAACCCACGCATGGCTCTATTTTTCGCTTTCTCTATGCTTCTTGGCATGTCGCTTCAAGTTACCAATGGGTTCGCCAATCCCTTTATCCAAGATTTCAGCCTCGTCAGTCAATACGTCTCATCTCCATTCGTCGAGCACGCCAACATGCTCATCTCTCTCTCGCAACTTTCCGAAACGCTCTGCATTCTCCTTATCCCTTTCTTCATGAAGCGGTATGGCATAAAAACGGTCATGCTGACTTCCATGTTTGCGTGGGTACTCCGTTTTGCACTCTTTGGTGTTGGCTACCCTGCTTGGCCAGGCATTGTCGCTCTCGTCCTCTCTATGATTGTCTATGGTGTCGCATTCGATTTTTTCAACATTTCTGGTTCTCTTTTTGTCGATAGCGAGGTTAGCCCATCATACCGTTCCAGCGCACAAGGTCTCTTTATGCTCATGACCAATGGTCTTGGTGCAGGTCTGGGCACAATTGCCGCACAAGCCGTTGTCAACCATTTCGCCTATTCTGCTCCCGAGGGTATGCCACGTATCGAAGGTTGGCACACTGCGTGGCTCGTCTTTGCACTCTTTGCTGCCATTGTCGGCATCCTTTTCGCTCTTCTTTTCCCAGCCAAGAAAAAGTAATCAACCCATCCCACTCTGTGCGTTAGCCTTACGCACGATGGAGTGGGGGGCTTACCAATAAAAATATCCCCACCGATAACAGAATCGTATCGGTGGGGACTTCTTTTATATTTTATAAGAACTTATTTCTCGTTCTCACCAGAGTTGGTTATCCAACTCTCTATGTGATACTTACCTTCGACAATTTGTTCTTGCATCTTTTCAGCTTGCGTGATGTTGCTAAAAGCACCAATCACAGCCACATAATAATTTTTCCTTATGCCAACAAAAGCATCTGTAAAGCCTTTTGCGTGCAAGTCTTCCACTTTTCGCTGTGCTTGAGCCTCGTTTTTGTAGCTACCTACTATTATGTTATATCGCTTATCCAGCTGTCGTGCACTGGTCGCAACTTGTGCTGCGGCTTCTGCTGCCGCTTTCTCCTCGGCCTCTTTGCGAGCTCTTTCTTCGGCTTCTTTACGTTCTTTTTCTGCTTTTGCTTTGGCCTCAGCCTCTGCTTTGGCCTTTGCTCGTGCTGCTTCGTCTATTTGCTCGGTCTTTTCTTTGTCGCCAAAGAAAAGTTTATATACAGCATTGTCTTTGTTTACGACAAAGAATGCTATGTCCAAGCCTATCAATAGTAGCAACAGGATGAGCAATATCCACATCCACTTGCGCTTGCTATTGTCTTCGCTCGATACGTATGTCGGTATAGTGTCTGTGTTCGCCACATTCTCTGCGACATCTTCTTTGTTCGCAGCTTCACTTGCTTCTGTCGTCACGGTGGTGCTCGAAGCCTCTCGTTCCATAGGCACGTATGCCGTATCTTGCAAGAAGACCAACGCGTCGTATTCGTCTTTCTTAAATGTGCCTATGCCAGCAATGCCTACTGTCTCTTTGTTGTTTACTTTCGTGTTCAGGTCCTCTGCAAAGGCTTTTATTTTTTCGCGAGCCTCTGCTTCCGAAATGTTCTCACCTTCCGAAAGTGCTTGTACAAGTTTGCCGTCGTCAAAATTCAAATACTTGTTAAACGACAATACCCCCGGCTCATCTTGCGACGCCTGTATAGCTCCAAATTCTGGTATGATTGCTCTATAGTCGGTCGTCAGAAGTTTTTTAATATATTTATCCATTATGATATATTCAGATGGAACTTCTGTATAAATATCTATCTCTGCAAAGTTAATTATATTCTTATTATTTCCTAAATTTTAACTTTTTAGTCGCCTTCTGCACGTCTGCCGACTCCTATAATTTTCTCAACTTTGCAAAGTTTATACAGTCTCTTCTTACATGAATCGCAACGACATAGAAATAATGGCTCCCGTAGGCTCATTCGACTCGCTTATGGCAGCCATACAAGGTGGTGCCGACTCTGTCTATTTCGGCATTGAAAAAATGAATATGCGTTCGCGCAGCAGTGCCAACTTTACTTTCGACGACCTCCGTGAAATTGTACGCATCGCTCATGCGCACAATCTAAAAACCTATCTGACAGTCAATACGGTCATCTACAACGATGAGCTCCCACTCATGCGTCAGATTATCGATGCTGCCAAGTCATCTGGAGTTACAGCCATCATCGCTTCCGACATAGCTGCTATTGCCTATGCTCGGCAGATAGGCGTCGAAGTGCACATCTCCACACAGTGTAACGTCTCCAATATCGAAGCTGTGCGATTCTATAGCCAGTGGGCCGACGTCGTAGTCCTTGCTCGCGAACTCAACATGCAGCAAGTAAAGCAAATTAGTCAGCAGATAGACTCCGAAAATATTGTCGGGCCAGCGGGTCAGAAAATCAAGATTGAAATGTTTGCCCATGGAGCACTCTGCATGGCCGTCTCTGGCAAGTGCTACCTTAGTCTCGACAACATGGCTGCTTCAGCCAATCGTGGTGCATGCCTACAAGTATGTCGTCGTCGCTACACTGTCCACGATGTCGAATCCGACATCGAACTCGAAGTTGACGGCAAATACATCATGTCGCCACGCGACCTCAAAACAATTCGTTTCCTCGACAAGATGATTGATGCTGGTGTGCGTGTCCTCAAAATCGAGGGGCGTGCGCGCTCAGCCGACTATGTCCGTACAGTCTGCCAATGCTACGACGAAGCTCTTCGAGCCATTGCCGATGGTTCTTTCGCTCATGCCGACAAAGACGCTTGGGATGCTCGTCTTGCCACAGTTTTCAATCGTGGCTTTTGGGACGGATATTACCTCGGACAGTGGCTTGGCGAGTGGAACGACTCCTCTGGCAGTCGCGCCACTCGTCGCAAAACATACGTCGCTCGCGTAAGCAACTATTTCAAGAAGATAGGCATTGCCGAGCTCATTGTCGAAGCTGGCTCTTTCGCTGTTGGCGACACGTTGCTTTTCATGGGTCCGAAGACTGGCGTAGTCGAAGTGGTCGTGTCCGAAATGCGTGCTGGAGCCAACGAGCCTGTC
>CALAVC010000136.1 GCA_937892095.1 uncultured Bacteroidales bacterium
TCAGGAGAACCTAACAGGAACAAAGTGGCCAGTGTTACCTGGGATCAGGTAAAGACCATCGCTGAAGGCAAAATGTCAGACCTTAACTGCTTCACTTTGAAGTCAGCTATGAAAATGGTCGCTGGTACAGCACGAAGCATGGGCGTCACCGTCTCCGGAGATTTCCCTGCCAATAACTAACTGATAAAAACGATTCGAATCAAATGACCAAACAATCGAAAAATAGAAAGTTAGCTTTGGCAAAACTCGACAAGACTAAGCTCTATACCCTCGACGAAGCCGCTGCTCTCGTCAAAGATATGACGACAACAAAGTTCGACGCCTCTGTCGACGTTGATGTCCGTCTGGGTGTCGACCCACGCAAAGCTAATCAGATGGTTCGCGGCGTATGTACTCTGCCCAACGGCTCTGGCAAACAAGTCCGTGTGCTCGCTCTCTGCACACCCGACAAAGAAGCCGAAGCAAAAGAAGCTGGCGCAGACTACGTCGGTCTCGATGAATACATCGAGAAGATAAAAGGCGGCTGGACCGATGTCGATGTCATCATCACTATGCCTAGTATAATGGCCAAAGTCGGTGCTCTCGGTCGTATCCTCGGCCCTCGCGGACTCATGCCAAACCCCAAAAGTGGCACCGTAACAATGGACATCGCCAAGGCTGTCAAAGAGGTTAAGGCAGGTAAGATTGACTTCAAAGTCGACAAAGCTGGTATCATCCACGCCTCCATCGGCAAAGTATCTTTCACCGCCGACAAAATTGTCGAAAACGTCAAGGAATTCCTTAGCGTAATTGTCAAACTCAAACCCTCAACCGCCAAAGGCACATACGTCAAGAGCGTTTATCTGTCAAGCACCATGAGCCCTGGTGTACATGTCGACTTCAAGGTCGGCGATGCATAACCAACCTAACAAAAGCCAATCATGAGAAAAGAAGATAAAAGTGCTCTCATTCAACAACTCACCGAGACCCTAAAACAATATCCTCACTTCTACCTTGTCGATATTGAAGGTCTCAATGCAGAGACAACCAGCAAGTTGCGTCGCCTTTGCTTCGAAAAAGAAATCAAACTCCTTGCCGTTAAAAACACGCTCCTCAAAAAAGCTCTCGGCAATCTCGACTCCGATTTCTCCGAACTCGACAGCGTCTTCGCTGGCAACACAGCAGTGATGTTCTCCAACGTGGGCAATGCTCCCGCCAAACTCATCAAAGAATTTGGTGCAAACAACGATAAGCCCGTACTCAAAGGCGCTTTCGTTGAGCAGTCCATCTACGTAGGTGCCGAAAACCTCGACGCTCTCGTTGCTATAAAGAGCAAGGAAGAACTCATCGCAGACATCATCGCTCTGCTCCAATCTCCGGCCAAGAACGTCATCTCTGCTCTGCAGGGAAGCGCCGGCAACAAGATACATGGTATCCTCGAGACGTTAAGCAAAAAATAATTCATTCAAACCTTTACCTAAGAACCCTTTTAATTTCAAATAAAAATGGCAGATATAAAGAAGCTTGCTGAGGAACTCGTTAACCTCACTGTCAAGGAAGTCAACGAACTCGCTGCAGTCCTCAAAGACGAATACGGCATCGAACCCGCCGCAGCAGCAGTAGCAGTAGCAGCTGGTCCCGCAGCAGGTGGCGCAGCAGCAGCAGCCGAACAAACTGAGTTCGACGTCATCCTCAAGAGTGCTGGTGCTCAGAAGCTCGCAGTCGTTAAGGCTGTCAAAGAGAACACAGGTCTCGGCCTCAAAGAAGCTAAGGAACTCGTCGATGGTGCTCCCAAGGCTGTCAAAGAAAAAGTTTCTAAAGCCGACGCTGAAGCTCTCAAGGCTAAACTCGAGGAGGCTGGTGCTGAAGTTGAACTTAAGTAAAAGCAATCCGACAACGGATACGGTTTGGAACCCACTAACGTGGGGTCCAAACCTTTTCACGTCTTTACATTATTAATCTCACCTCACTACCACACCCCTTTCACCATACAACAAACCCCAACTCCTCAAAACACTGACACTTCGCAGTCTCCTGCAACCCTTTAATTCAATCGCATGAATCCCAAAAAAGCCGACAGGATCAGTTTTTCTTCCCTCAAGCACCCACTGGAATACAACGACTTCCTCGAAGTGCAACTGAAGTCCTTCAAGGAGTTCTTCCAACTCGGTTCTACTCCCGAAGAACGCAAAAAAGAGGGCCTTTACGGGGTCTTCCAAGAAAATTTCCCCATAAATGATACGAGGAACAACTTCGTTCTCGAATTCCTCGACTATAGCATAGACCCGGCACGCTACACCATAAAAGAGTGTCTCGAACAAGGGCTGACCTATCAAGTCTCGCTAAAAGCTACTCTGAAACTGTCGTGCAACGACCCCGAACACGAAGACTTCGCCACTCAAGTGCAAGACGTCTATCTCGGCATGATTCCCTACATGACCGAAAAAGGTAGTTTCGTCATCAATGGTGCCGAACGAGTTGTCGTAAGTCAGCTCCACCGCTCACCAGGCGTCTTCTTCGGACAAAGCGTACACGCCAACGGCACAAAACTCTACTCCGCACGTATCATACCTTTCAAAGGCTCGTGGATTGAGTTCGCTACCGACATTAACAACGTCATGTACGCTTACATCGACCGCAAGAAAAAACTGCCTGTTACGACAATGTTGCGTGCCATCGGCTTCGAATCCGACAAAGATATTCTCGAAATATTCGGACTCGCCGACGAAATAAAGGTTACCAAAACTAACCTCAAAAACAGCATCGGTCGAAAGCTTGTCGCACGTGTACTCAAATCGTGGGTCGAAGATTTCGTCGACGAAGACACTGGCGAAGTGCTCTCTATCGAACGCAACGAAATAGTTGTCGAACGTGAGACAATCCTGCTCGAAGAACACATAGATGACATAATCGACTCGGGCGCAAAAACAATCCTCCTACACAAAGAAGGACAAAACCTTGCCGACTTTGCCATCATCAACAATACACTCCAAAAAGACCCCTGCAACTCCGAAAAAGACGCAGTAGTCTACATATATAGGCAGCTACGCAACGTCGACCCACCCGACGAAGCTACAGCTCGTGACGCCATCGAAAAACTCTTCTTCTCAGACAAACGCTACGACCTTGGCGATGTCGGTCGCTACCGACTCAACCAAAAACTCGGTCTATCAACCGACATGAGCGTACGCGTCCTCACAAAAGAAGACATAATCGAAATCATCAAGCGTCTAATCGCACTCCTCAACTCTAAAGCCGATGTCGATGACATCGACCACCTCAGCAACCGACGCGTGCGCACCGTTGGCGAACAACTCGCCAACCAGTTCAGCATCGGTCTCGCTCGTATGGCTCGCACAATCCGTGAGCGCATGAACGTACGCGACAACGAAGTATTCTCGCCCACCGACCTTATCAATAGCAAAACACTTGCCTCGGTCGTAGCCAGCTACTTCGCCACCAACCAGCTCTCGCAGTTTATGGACCAAACAAACCCGTTGGCCGAAGTAACGCACAAGCGTCGTCTGTCTGCCCTTGGTCCTGGAGGTCTCTCGCGCGATCGTGCTGGCTTCGAAGTCCGCGACGTACACTACACACACTATGGTCGCCTCTGTCCTATTGAGACTCCTGAAGGACCAAACATCGGTCTAATATCTTCGCTCACCATATATGCCAAGATAGACAACCTCGGCTTCCTCGAGACCCCCTATCGCTTCGTTCGCGACGGCAAAGTAGACTTCTCGCCCGAAGGTTACAAATACATGACCGCCGAAGAAGAGGAGCACAAGATAATAGCACAAGCCATCACTCCAATGGAAGACGATGGCACGATTACGGAAGCACGCGTCAAGAGCCGACAAGATAGCGACTTCCCTGTTGTCGACAAGTCCGAAGTAGAACTCATCGACGTCGCTGCAAACCAAATCGCATCCGTAGCCTCATCACTGATTCCATTCCTCGAACACGACGACGCTCACCGTGCACTCATGGGTTCTAACATGATGCGTCAGGCAGTTCCTCTCTTGCGCACCGAAGCCCCTATTGTCGGCACAGGTCTTGAAGAGCCCATAATGCGATTCTCTCGCACTCAGGTAACAGCCGAAAAAGATGGCGTAATAGACTACGTCGATGCCGACAAGATTGTAGTTCGCTACGACCGCACCGACGACGAACGCTTCGTAAGTTTCGACCCCGACACCAAAGAATACATATTGCCCAAGTTCTTAAAAACCAACCAAAGCACATGTATCGACCTGCGTCCAATAGTCAAGCCAGGCGAAAAGGTTGTCAAAGGTCAAATACTAACCGAAGGTTACTCATGTGCCGATGGTGAACTTGCACTCGGTCGCAACCTCAAAGTAGCGTTCATGCCTTGGAAGGGCTACAACTTCGAGGACGCTATAGTAATTTCAGAACGCGTCGTACGCGAAGACATCTTTACGTCCGTACACGTCGACGAATACTCGCTCGAAGTACGCGACACCAAACGCGGTATGGAAGAGCTAACCTCCGACATCCCCAACGTCAGCGAAGACGCCACACACGACCTCGATGCCAATGGTATTATCCGCATTGGTGCCAAAGTTACTCCTGGCGACATCCTTATCGGCAAGATTACGCCAAAAGGCGAAAGCGACCCGACTCCCGAAGAAAAGCTCCTCCGAGCAATCTTTGGCGACAAAGCAGGCGACGTAAAAGACGCTTCACTCAAAGCCAACCCATCGCTCAGTGGTGTCGTCATCGGGCGCAACCTCTACTCTCGCGTCATCAAAGATCGCAAGTCGCGTTCTACCGAGAAAGCCCTCGTAACCAGCATACAAGAAGACTTCCAAGCCAACGTAACAACGTTGCTCAACACACTTATTGGCAAACTACTTAGCTTGCTCGAAGGCAAGCTAAGCCAGACTGTAAAAGACTACTATGGAGTCGAAGTCGTTGCCAAAGGTGTCAAGTTTACACGCAACGTCCTCGCCGACATCGACTATATGATTGTCGACCCAGATGGCTGGACCAGCGACAAGCATACCAATAGCCTCATATATCAGGTAGTTCACAACTACCGCATGAAGTATCGTCAATTCGAGGCTACAGAAAAACGTAAGACCTACAACGCCACAATTGGCGATGAACTGCCAAACGGCATCATGCAACTCGCCAAAATATATATCGCCAAAAAACGTAAAATACGCGTCGGCGACAAGATGGCAGGTCGACACGGCAACAAAGGTATCGTCTCCAACATCGTCCGACTCGAAGATATGCCTTTCCTCGAAGACGGTTCACCTGTCGACATAGTCCTCAACCCCCTCGGCGTGCCTTCGCGTATGAACCTTGGTCAGATATACGAAACCGTACTCGGCTGGGCTGGTCAGAAACTTGGTGTCAAGTTTGCCACCCCAGTATTCGACGGTGCTTCTCTCGACCAAATAACCGAACTGACTCGCAAAGCTGGTGTCCCCGATGTAGGTAAAACATATCTCTACGATGGTGGCACAGGCGAACGATTCCACCAACCAGCAACAGTCGGTATCGTCTACATGCTTAAGCTCGGTCACATGGTCGACGATAAAATGCACGCTCGCTCCATCGGTCCCTACTCACTCATCACGCAGCAGCCCCTCGGTGGTAAAGCTCAGTTTGGTGGTCAGCGTTTCGGTGAAATGGAAGTTTGGGCACTCGAAGGTTTCGGTGCCGCCAACATTCTCCAAGAAATTCTCACCGTCAAGTCGGACGACGTCGTTGGACGCGCCAAAGCCTACGAAGCCATCGTCAAAGGCGACAACCTTCCAACTCCAGGCATACCCGAATCGCTCAATGTCCTCCTCCACGAAATGCGTGGTCTCGGACTCAGCATCTCACTCGAATAATCGGAACAGAACAAATATATTCTCGAAAAAATGGCTTTCAGAAGAGACCAGAAAAACAAAACAAACTTTTCGAAAATCACCATCGGGCTCGCTTCGCCCGAAGAGATTCTCGAACTCTCAAGCGGAGAGGTCCTCAAACCAGAGACCATCAACTACCGCACCTACAAGCCCGAACGAGACGGCCTGTTCTGCGAACGCATATTCGGTCCCGTCAAAGACTACGAATGTCATTGCGGCAAATATAAACGCATACGCTACAAAGGTATCGTTTGCGACCGTTGCGGCGTAGAAGTCACCGAAAAGAAAGTACGACGCGAACGCATGGGACACATCTCTCTTGTCGTGCCCGTCGCACACATTTGGTACTTCCGTTCTCTGCCCAACAAAATAGGTAGCCTACTTGGTATGCAGACCAAAAAGGTCGATGCAATCATCTATTACGAACGCTACGTCGTTGTGCAGCCTGGCATTAAAGCCGAAGACGGAGTCAACAAACTCGACCTACTCACCGAAGAAGAATATATCGACATTCTTGACTCTCTGCCAAAAGAGAATCAGTATCTCGACAATTCCGACCCAAACAAATTCATCGCAAAAATGGGTGCAGAAGCTCTCGAAATGCTCCTGCAACAAATCAATCTCGATGAACTTTCGTACGAACTACGCCACCGCGCCAACCAAGAAACAGCTCAGCAACGCAAAAACGAAGCTCTGCGTCGACTGCAAGTAGTCGAGTGGTTCCGTGCCTCCGAAGGTCGCAACAAACCAGAGTGGATGATTATGAAAGTTGTGCCAGTCATACCTCCCGACTTGCGCCCTCTCGTACCACTCGATGGCGGACGATTCGCAACGTCCGACCTCAACGAACTCTATCGTCGTGTCATCATACGCAATAACCGCCTCAAGCGACTCCTCGAAATCAAAGCTCCTGAGGTCATCTTGCGCAACGAAAAGCGTATGCTACAAGAGGCCGTCGATTCTCTCTTCGACAACACTCGACGCTCAACTGCAGTCAAAAGCGACGCCAATCGACCTCTCAAATCGCTCTCCGACAGCTTAAAAGGCAAACAAGGTCGCTTCCGTCAAAACTTGCTCGGTAAGCGTGTCGACTACTCCGCTCGTTCAGTAATCGTCATCGGTCCTGAACTTCGTATGCATGAGTGCGGTCTGCCCAAAGACATGGCTGCCGAACTATTCAAACCGTTCATCATCCGCAAACTTATCGAGCGTGGCATAGTCAAGACCGTCAAATCTGCCAAAAAGATTGTCGACAAGAAAGCACCAGTTGTATGGGACATCCTCGAAAATGTCATGAAAAACCACCCTGTGCTTCTCAACCGCGCCCCAACCCTTCACCGTCTCGGCATTCAGGCATTCCAGCCACGAATGGTCGAAGGTAAGGCCATCCAACTTCACCCTCTCGCCACGACAGCATTCAATGCTGACTTCGACGGCGACCAGATGGCCGTACACCTTCCACTTGGCAACGCTGCAGTTCTCGAAGCACAAATGCTGATGCTTGCATCACTCAACGTGCTCAACCCAGCCAATGGTGCACCTATCACCGTGCCTTCGCAAGACATGGTACTCGGTCTGTATTACATCACAAAACCACGCAAAGGTGCCAAAGGCGAAGGCCTCGTATTCTACTCTCCTGCCGAAGCCGAGATAGCCTACAACGAGCAGAAAGTCGACCTACACGCTCAAATAAAAGTACGCACCTACGACCTCAATGAGAAAGGTGAACCCGAACTGATGATGATCGAGACAACCATGGGTCGCGTACTCTTCAACAATGTTGTCCCACGCGAAGCAGGTTTCATCAACTGTCTTGTTACCAAGAAGTCTCTACGCGACATAATCAGTCGTGTGCAGAAAAAATGCGGTATACCACGCACTGCCGACTTCCTTGACGACATCAAGAACATGGGCTACCACATGGCTTTCGTTGCAGGTCTGTCGTTCAACCTTTCCGATGTCATCATACCTGCCGAAAAGGAACAACTCGTAAGCAAAGGCTATCAAGACGTTGAAGACGTAATGAACAGCTACAATATGGGCTTCATTACAAACAACGAACGCTACAACCAGATAATCGACATTTGGACACACGTCAACACCGAACTTACCACAATCCTCATGAAGCAACTGAGCTCCGACCAGCAAGGCTTCAACTCAGTCTACATGATGCTCGACTCAGGTGCTCGTGGTTCTAAAGACCAAATTCGTCAGTTGTGCGGTATGCGTGGTCTGATGGCAAAACCACAAAAATCTGGTGCCGAAGGTCCTCAAATTATCGAAAACCCAGTCATCGCAAACCTCAAAGAGGGTCTTTCCGTCCAAGAATACTTTATTTCTTCGCACGGTGCTCGTAAAGGGCTGTCCGACACTGCTCTTAAGACGGCCGACGCAGGTTACCTCACACGTCGTCTTGTCGACGTCTCCAACGACGTCATCATAACCGAAGACGATTGTGGCACGCTACGTGGTCTCACATGCACAGCCATAAAGAATAACGACGACGTCATTGCAACGCTCTACGAACGCATCCTCGGACGCGTCTCCGTAAACGATGTCATCCACCCAATAACCAACGAAGTCATCGTCCGTGCTGGCGAAGAAATAACCGAAGCCAAAGCACAGATGATTGAAGACTCACCAATCGAAAGTGTTGAGATCCGCTCCGTGCTTACTTGCGAAAGCCGTAAGGGTGTATGCGCACGATGCTATGGTCGCAACCTTGCCACGAACCGTATGGTTCACATTGGCGAAGCCGTTGGTGTCATTGCAGCACAATCCATCGGTGAACCTGGTACACAGCTTACACTCCGTACGTTCCACCAAGGTGGTGTCGCCGGTGGCATATCTTCCGAAAGCACCATCAGCTCTAAATACGATGGTATTGTCGAAATCGACGAACTCCGTAGCGTACCTTATACAGATGCCAACGGTCGCGAAATGCAAATCGTTGTCAGCCGTCTTGCCGAACTTCGAGTTGTCGACAAAAACACCAAACGTACACTCGTTACCCACCCACTCCCCTACGCTGCAAAACTATTTGTCAACGTTGGACAAGAAATCACCAAGGGAACCGAGCTTTGCGAATGGGACCCCTACAATGCCCAAATCATCACCGAAAACAATGGTGTCGTACGCTTCGTCAATATGGAAGAAGGCGTCACCTACAAAGTCGAAAGTGATGAACAGACAGGCTTCTCCGAAATGGTCATCATCGAAAGCCACGACCGCACCAAGACTCCATCGCTCGACATCGTCAACGGCGAAGAGATTGTCAAGTCTTACAACCTCCCTGTAGGTGCACACATCTCGGTCGAAGATGGTAGCCAAATTTCTCAGGGTGAAACGATAGCAAAGATTCCACGTGCCGTTGGCAAAGCTGGCGACATCACTGGTGGCCTGCCACGCGTTACCGAACTTTTCGAAGCTCGCAACCCAAGCAACCCAGCAGTCGTTTCCGAAATCGATGGCGAAGTACGCTACGGCAAAATCAAACGTGGTAATCGTGTCATCGAAGTTACTTCCAAGACTGGCGAAAAGAAAGAATATCTCGTTTCGCTCTCCAAACAAATCCTCGTTCAAGACAACGACTACGTACGTGCAGGCACGCCTCTTTCCGATGGTGCCATCACACCTACCGACATCCTCAAGATTCTCGGTCCTACAAAGGTTCAAGAATACATTGTCAACGAAGTACAAGATGTCTATCGTCTGCAAGGTGTTGCAATCAACGATAAACACTTCGAAGTCATCGTACGACAAATGATGCGTAAAGTCGAAATACAAGATCCGGGCGATACAATCTTCCTCGAGAAAGAAGCTGTCGACAAGATTGACTTCCAAACCGAAAATGACCGCCTTTGGGGCAAGTATGTCGTAACAGAGGTTGGCGACTCCACGACCCTCAAGCAAGGTCAGATAATCACAGCACGTCGTTTGCGCGACGAAAACAGCCAACTCCGACGTCGAGACCTCCGCCTCGTCGAAGTACGCGACGCAATCCCTGCAACCGCAAGCCAAGTCCTGCAAGGCATTACACGTGCTGCTCTACAAACGAAGAGCTTCATGAGTGCTGCATCTTTCCAAGAGACCACCAAGGTGCTCAACGAAAGTGCCATTCAAGGCAAAATCGACCTACTCGAAGGTCTCAAAGAAAATGTCATCTGCGGACACCTTATCCCTGCTGGTACAGGTACCCGTTCACTACTCAACGACCTCGTCGGCTCAAAAGAAGATGCCGTCCTCGTCAACGAATAGAAAGACAATATCTCAAAATAAAAAGTCCGTCGCACAAACATTTGCGACGGACTTTTTATTTTTAAAAGATGTGAACTAATATATAATATTCACTTCAGGCTCCAATCTGACACCAAACTTTTTCTCGACATCAGATATGACAGCCTCCGCAAGGGCCACAATTTCACGCCCTTCTGCTCCGCCAAGATTAACCAAAATAAGAGCCTGCCTCTCATACACTCCTGCCCTACCAAGCCCCTTACCTTTCCAACCACATTGGTCTATTAACCAACCAGCCGCAAGTTTTACCGACCCAGCAACAGACGCATACTGTGGCATATCAGGATATTGCTCTTTCAATCGACGTGCGGTAGACTCATCAACAACTGGGTTCTTAAAGAAACTACCCCCGTTCCCCAATCGATGCGGATTTGGCAACTTACGATCTCGAAGACGCAGAACAGCCTGACGTACATGGTACGGTGTAGGCGATGTCGACAAGGTCAACGTCTCTCGCTGCAAATCACCATATCCCAAATTTAATTCCCTTTGCTTATGCAACTCATACTCAACCTCACAAACAACAACTTTACCTAACAATTCGTTCTTAAAAACACTATCTCGATAGCCAAAGCGACACTCATCGCCCGAAATTTCGACACGTTCACCCGTCTCTGTGCTTATGCCATACACACGACTAATAAAATGACCAACTTCTGCACCATACGCACCAATATTCTGCACAGGAGTCGCTCCGACATGACCCGGAATACCCGACAGGTTTTCGACTCCAAAATACCCTCGCTCCGTACAATAATTCACAAAAGAATCCCAAACTTCTCCAGCTCCGACACGCAAACGAATCCTATCTTGCGACTCCTGCACAAAACGCAATCCAACAATATGCGGATGGATTATTAGCCCAGCAAAGTCGTTGACAAACAATACATTACTACCTCCACCAAGCACAAAAAAACGTCTACCTCCCGACATCTTAACAGCATACCTAACTTCGTCTTCCGACTCACATACAAGCAATTCACTTGCATTTGCTCTCATTCCAAAAGTATTGAATGCCCACAAGCATTCATCGGTGTATCTAATCATTTTTTTTTGTTTTTGATGAAAACTCAGATAATGGAGAATTAATAATTGGTGATTATCCTCACTATATTGATAGATATAAAAATATTTATCATGAAGAGCAATTCCTAGTCACTTCTATTTTTATTCCAAGCTATGAACAGAATTTTGATATTAAATTTAGAAGAGTTTCATGGAATGGGACAGAATTTGAATGCTTAACTTTGGGGTTCCTGAGGATGGAATTAGGTATGATTGTTGCTCCACTTAAATTTTGTGATATTTCATGGAATTTCTTTGGACCCTATTTTAGAAAAAGAAAATGCCAAAAAGTTAGATGTTGATATGAGGGAATTTGAGAGTGAAATAATTAAGGAAGAAAATGAGGACGAAGAAGAAAATAATAACGAAATAAATGATGAGAAAAGCGAAAGCGAACCTTCCATTGATAATTTGGACAAAAATCAAATAATGAGATTATTGCCTGGTAATGGTAAAAG
>CALAVC010000137.1 GCA_937892095.1 uncultured Bacteroidales bacterium
ATGCCACTTGACGTAGACAGACTTGGACAGATAGAACTACGCAAGCTATGATGAAACGCACAGTCTACTTTGGGATGCCTGCCTACTTGTCGGTACGCAATAGGCAGATGGTGGTCGGGCTGCCACAAGTGGAAAAGAGCGACATGCACGAGGGGCTGAAAAAAGAGGCTTAACGGACACTACCCATAGAAGACGTGGGCATTGTGATCTTGGACAACACACAGATTACAATCACGCAGGGGCTACTGGAGGCACTGATGGAAAACAACAGTGCGGTGGTGACATGCGACGAAAGACGCATCCCACAAGGGCTGATGCTACCAATGGAGGGGCACACACTACAGAGCGTGCGATATAGAAAGCAGCTTTCAGCATCGCAACCGCTAAAAAAGCAACTATGGCAACAGACGGTCAGGGCAAAAATAATGAATCAGAAGACCGTGCTGGACCAACAGACACGAGACGACCACAAGTGCATGGCGGTGTGGGCTGAAGAGGTGCGCAGTGGCGACACGGACAATGTGGAAGCTCGAGCGGCAGCATACTATTGGCGAAGGATTTTCCCGAGCATAGCTGACTTTGTGCGAAAGCGTGATGGTGTGTTTCCAAACAACTTGTTGAACTACGGCTACGCCATTGTGCGAGCTATGGTGGCACGCGCCATTGTGGGGACAGGACTATTGCCGACGATTGGATTGTTCCACCACAATCAGTATAACGCATATTGCCTTGCGGACGACATCATGGAGCCGTATCGCCCGTGGGTGGACAAGATGGTGTGTCAGCTACTACCGACACTTGACGCCGAGGGAGAAATGACGAAAGCAACGAAAACGGCATTGCTGAGTCTGCCAACTGAAGACGTCTGGATAGACGGTCATAGAAGTCCGATGCAGATTGCAATTGAGACGACCGTCGACTCTCTGTTTGACTGCTTCGACGAGACTCGTCGGAAGATTATTTACCCTGAAATGTCGGCATAACAGATATAAGGACACATGCGGAATGAAAATAAGATTTAGTGCATATCGCGTTATGTGGCTTCATGTTACATTTGACATACCAGTAGAGACAGCTGAAGAGCGGCGAGCGGCAGCAAAATTTCGACACGACCTAATGGGCGAAGGCTTTCAGATGCACCAATATTCGGTCTACCTGCGCCACTGCCCGAGCAGTGAGGTTGCGGACAAATATGCAAAGAGAGTTAAGAGTTTCTTGCCTAAATATGGTAAGGTGTCGATAATTCGCCTGACCGACAAGCAATTTGGAGATATGGAGACATATTACGGAGCGCAAAGAGAGAACAAATATCCCAATATTGACGAAGGGCAACAACTAACGATCTTCGACTTCATGTAGGGAGCAAAAGAATCT
>CALAVC010000138.1 GCA_937892095.1 uncultured Bacteroidales bacterium
ACCTAATATTCCACCTATGTTGTAAGTATCGCCAACTTTACCTTTGTGGAATATTAGGTCGATGGCACGAGCATGGTCTTCGACATAGAGCCAGTCGCGCACGTTTTCGCCTTTGCCATATACGGGCAGAGACTTGCCGTGGCGAATGTTGTTGATAAAGAGAGGGATGAGTTTTTCGGGGAACTGGTACGGCCCGTAGTTGTTGGAGCAGTTGGTAACTACTGTTGGCATTCCATACGTATCGTGGAAAGCGCGCACAAAATGGTCGGAGCTTGCTTTTGAAGCACTATATGGGCTGTGAGGTTGATATTTTGTTTCTTCGGTGAAGATAGTGCCGTCGAACTGTAATGCGCCATAGACCTCGTCGGTCGAGATGTGGTAGAACATCTTGCCACGGTAGCCATCGGGAGAAGCCTCCCAAGCCTCTCGAGCGGCCTGAAGCAATGTGAGCGTGCCCAGCACGTTGGTGCGAGCAAAGGTAAATGGGTCTTTTATAGATCGGTCGACGTGGCTTTCGGCGGCGAGGTGTATGATGCCGTCGACATGTTTGTCTCGGATTAGACGGCTAATGCCTTCGTAGTCGCAGATGTCCAAACGGCAGAAGGTATAGTTTGAACGATGTTCGACATCACGCAGGTTCTCTAAGTTGCCAGCATAGGTTAGCTTGTCGACATTGATAATGTTATAGTCGGCATATTTGTTTACGAAAAGGCGAACGACATGACTGCCTATGAAACCAGCACCGCCAGTGATAATGATGTTACGTTTTGGCATAAATTATTTATTTCGATGAAGAACGATAGCCACGCAACCACATTGCGAAAAGCACAAGAGCCACACATGCTGCCAACGAGCCCACCGTGGGAGCAAGGTACGCAGACTGTGGAATGAGCGCGCCCAAACACTCGGGAGCAACGAACAAGTATGTGGAGCAAACAGACGTCATCCAAAGTGCTGGGATGAGCGTTATAATGTAGGGGCGAGCAGTACGAGCAAAATAGACTGTTATGGTCCAAAGTGTAAAGACCGAGAGAGCCTGATTGCACCAAGCGAAGTAGCGCCAAATGATGTCGAAACCTGCTTTATCGTGGATGCTGTATAGCAAGATTAGCAGAGTGACGACAAAAAGAGGCAAGCTTATGAGCAGACGCTTCGATATGTTTTTTTGTTCTATGTGGAGGGCATCGGCTACGATAAGACGTGCCGAACGAAGAGCAGTGTCGCCCGATGTTATTGGGGCAAAGACAATGCCCAAAATGGCCAAAATGCTACCCACTGAGCCGAGCCATTCGACCGAGAGAGACTTGGCTACATAGGCACCCGTGAAGGCTTTGCCAGTAGCAGCGTCGGCAACACCATTCTCGGCAAAGAAAGCCGTGGCTGCAGCTGCCCAGATGAGAGCTACAACGCCCTCGGTTACCATGGCACCATAGAAAACTCGTCGACCATGGCGAGCATTGGTCAAGCAACGTGCCATGAGTGGCGACTGAGTGGCATGGAAACCACTAATGGCACCACAAGCGATGGAAACGAACATCATGGGGAAAATGGGGTACGTCTCGTACTTAGTGCCAAAACCGTCACACATTTCGGGCAAGGCGGGATGATTGTAGTAGAGCCCCCAAAGTATGCCAACAGCCATAAAGATTAGCGCAATGGCAAAGAGTGGATAAAACCGACCTATTATCTTGTCGATAGGCAACATGGTGGCCAAGACATAGTAGACAAATATGACGGCAATCCAAACCACAGCATCGAGATAATCGGGCGTCATGCCAGCGAGCAATTCAGCTGGGCCGGACACGAATACGGCTCCGACAAGAATCATCAAGACTACGGTAAAGACACCAAATACTTTCTTGGTAGTCAGACCGAGGTAGCGACCAATAATTTCGGGCAAACTTTCGCCATCGTGCGCAAGCGACATCATGGCAGCTACGAAATCGTGTACTGCACCTGCGAATATGGTTCCGAAGACTATCCAGAGGTAGCTTGCCGTGCCAAACTTAGCACCCATTATGGCGCCAAAGATAGGACCGAGACCAGCAATGTTGAGAAATTGTATCATGTAGACTTTCCACGTTGGGAGAGGCAGAAAGTCGACGCCATCGGGGTGTGCGACAGCTGGCGTAGGCTTAGAATAGTCGTAGGCGACGACACGTTCTACGAAACTGCCGTAGAAAATGTAGCCCAAGACAAGAGCAATGAGTGCAATGGTAAAAGTTATCATGATTGTGTTTTTTTTTATTTCTTTTTGCTGAGACAGACCAAAGATGTGTAGCGAGATTCGCTTTGCAGACATGTTAGCGAGAGCCCGCATTGCGTAGCAACGTCTTCGAGGACGTCGTAGCCGAGGAATAGCCAATCGTATTGGGCTGTGGCTCGGCCGTATTTTATGACGTAATCTATTTGCCCATAATAGCGGTCGGAGAGTGGCAAAGCAATGCTTCCGTCTTCTTCTTCGTAGAGGTAGGCGAGGTCGGTTATGTCGGTTAGAATCTTGCCGTCGGGCGATAGAAGCGATGAGAGCTTGCGGAGCAGTCGTGGCAGATTGTCAAGAGAACCTGCTATGCCCAATCCATTCATTAAGAGCAAGATGGTAGAATACCTTTTTTGAGTCTCGTAGGTAAATATGTCGGAATTGACTACGGAATGCAGACCCCGACTTTTCATAACTCGGCACGCTCCGCACGAGACGTCGAGCGCATCGACTAAGATGCCATTACTTTGTAGCCAAAGCGAGTGACTGCCACCGCAAGCACCGATGTCGAGTGTCGTACTACGACACATTTCGAGGGCTTCACACGTCAGAGGCGACATTTGGTCGTGAGCAAGAAAGAATTCGGACACTGCCCATTGCTCATCGTCTATTGTCTGGCTACTGACGTCGAAATGTGCATCGAGAAGACCATTGTAGTAGTCTTCGAGAGCGAGCCCGAAGACATCTTCATTTTCGCTCATTGCTCAAAAGTATATGATTAAGAAGTCCACAGACTCCATCTTCGATAAGTTCGAGTGCGAGTTCAAAGTCGCGTTCGTCACCATAGTATGGGTCGGGGATTGTGGTATATTCGTTGTGGTTTGTCATGTAGTCGGCAAGACAGACCACCTTGCGCTTTTGCGTGTCTGTTGTGACCTTACTGAGCAAGCTACGCATGTTTTCGTTGTCCATACCGACAATGAGGTCGAACTTGTCGAAATCGGCAGAACAGACTTGACGAGCTACGTGATTGAATGTGTAGCCGTGTCGAGCCCCACAGCGTCTCATCCGACTGTCGGGGAGGTCGCCCACATGCCATGGTCCGATGCCAGCCGAGTCTATAAACAAACAGACGCGACGCTTGGCACAAACGTCACGCATAACCCCATCGGCAGCTGGAGAACGACAGATATTGCCTAAGCAGACAAAGAGTATGCTACTGATTTTCGGCATCGGGTCGCAGCTTTAAGAAGTCTATGTCGGGTAGAGAGCCACAAGGCTTACGTTTACTCCACAAGAGCCGACTATCGAGCGAGATGAACGAAGAGTCGTTAAGGTCCATATCGGGCATAAAAGTGTTGCCCTCAACCTTGCATTGCGAAGGGTCTATCATTGCATATTCGTTGCGACGGCCATTGTAGGACACGTTGCCACATAGGACGTGGTCGTAGCCACCGACATCGACATTATCGTCGTAGCTTTTCTGGTTGACCATATTGAAGTTGCAAGCATTTTCTGCAGCACGATTGTTCTGCCAATGGTTGCCAGCAAGATGGTGGTTGGCATAGAAGCCATTATTTTTGTTGTACCATGCAATGCAGTTGGTGATGACATTGATTGGTGCGTTGGGGCTAACTGCCATTTTGCGTAGTCCGTAGCCACCAGCTTTGAAACCAGCGCCGTCGGCACGTCTTGTCAGAGTGCTGTCGTATCCGTTTTGCCAAGCCCAACAACTGTCGATAACTACGGGTGCAAGGCTATTGATGAGGTCGAAGCCGTCGTCGCTATTGCGCCAAGCTCGACAGCCACGCAACATGTTGCCATAGCACTGACTATCGGGCAAATGGAATCCGAAGCCGTCACAATTGCCACCTTTGCCGTTTTCGGACACAGGGTCGTAGTTGTTGTAGGCATCGCAATTGAGAATGAGATTATCGTGTCCGCCTTTGGCATAGACTCCGATACCCATGCCGTCGTGCATATTTACTTGTTCTATGATGCAGTGACTGCCTGTAAGGCTGATATATTCGCTTTGTGTGTGTCCTGTCTGCGTAACCTGAATGCCAACAATGTCGAATTTTCGCAGTCGCCAATAGTCTCCACTGATAAAGAAACCGCTGACACGTTTATTCTCTGGTTTTACATTGCTAAGGTCAATGACTACTTTCTCGTTGGCAAAAGCACTTATGGTTAGTGGTCGAAACTCTGAGCCATTGGCATTGAGCATATAGACGCATGCATACAACCCTCGAAGAGCAGAGCCCATTATGTCCGATTCTTGTGGGCGGTAGGTACCTTCGCGTAGCCAAATTGTTTCGCCAGGACGTATTTCGCTAATGGCCTTGCCGAGTGTCTGATAGGGGTGAGCAATTGTTCCGTCGCCCACATCGTCGCCACTTGGCGAGACGTATATGTCTTTACGTGTACAACCTTGCAAAAAAAGAGCTAAGAGAAGTACGCACATGCAGTGCAGACGTAAAGAAAGAATATGATGTAAGTAGTGCAAACCTTTAAGAATCAGAGATAGAGAATACACACAAAGTTAATGCGTTTTAATTAGACAAAACCTAAATTTTACAATTCTTTTCGTTATGAAAAGTATTTGACGTAAAATTGCAAAAGTCAAAAATAATCCAAAGAACAAATTCATAGGTTATGGCAAAATTTATATGCACCGTATGTGGCTATGTCCACGAGGGCGACGCACCGCCCGAAAGATGTCCGCAATGTAAAGTACCCGCATCGAAATTTAAAGTTCTTGACGAGTCGTCAGTTCTTAATTTTGAGACGGAGCATGTTGTTGGCTCGGCAAAAGGTACTGACGCAGAGATGATAAAAGACCTCAATGCACACTTCAATGGAGAGTGTTCGGAGGTGGGTATGTACCTTGCGATGAGTCGTCAGGCTGACCGCGAAGGATACCCTGAGATTGCTGAAGCTTTCAAGCGTTATGCGTTTGAAGAGGCTGAGCACGCAGCCAAGTTTGCCGAGTTGCTGGGCGACGTGGTGTGGGACACTAAGACCAACCTTGAGAAGCGCATGAACGCTGAGGCTGGAGCATGTGCAGACAAGTTCCGCATTGCAAAGCGAGCCAAAGAGATGGGGCATGATGCTATCCACGACACAGTACACGAGATGGCAAAAGACGAAGCTCGTCATGGTCAAGGTTTCTACGGACTCTACCAACGCTACTTTGGCAAGAAATAGACCGACGTAGAAAATTATTTACAAAAGCAATCCGCCAACGCTTAAGATTAGGCTTTGGCGGATTGCTTTTATGTATGTATACTGGATAATTATCTTTTGGCAGAGGTCAGAGCAAGATATTCGCTGACGGTCTTTTCGAGCCCGAGATAGAGTGCGTCGCAGATGAGTTGATGACCTATTGAGACTTCTTTTACGAATGGTATTTGGTCGAGGAAATAGCCCAAGTTGACAAGGCTGAGGTCGTGACCTGCGTTGACACTCAAACCGAGACGACGGGCTGCTTGAGCAGCCAAGACATAGGGCGCAACGGCAGCTTCGCGATTTGTGGCATAGGCGGAGGCATAGGGCTCGGTGTAGAGTTCGACACGGTCGGCACCGATACGGGCTGCTGCTTCGACCATTTTGATGTCGGGGTCGACAAAGATACTGGTGCGAATGCCTGCGTCGTTGAGTCGGAGGACTATGTCGCGTAGCTCGGCTTCGTGGGAGATTGTGTCCCAACCAGCGTTGCTGGTGAGCGCATCGGGCGCATCGGGGACGAGTGTTACTTGTGTAGGCTTGACGCGGAGGACAAGTTCTAAGAAACGATCGGAAGGATAGCCTTCGATGTTAAATTCGGTGCGGATAACTTTTGTTAGGTCAACAACATCGGCATAACGGATGTGCCTTTCGTCGGGACGAGGGTGAACAGTGATGCCTTCTGCGCCAAAGCGTTGGAGGTCGTCGGCAACGCGACAGACATCAGGAGCATTGCCACCACGAGCATTGCGAAGAGTAGCAATTTTGTTGATATTGACACTAAGTTTTGTCATCTTTTGTCGTTCTTTGCAGTGGCAAAATTACACAAAAGAGAGATAACCTATCATCTACGAGCGACATAATTAGACTCGACTCGAAAAAGGCTCACACAAACTATAATGAATAAACAGCTGATTATTAAGACCTTACGCACACTTCCGATGATATTTATATTGTCGTGCAGTTGGTACTTGTCGTCGCAAGAGAGAATAGAGATGATGCCTGGATTTGACGGTTCGGACAAACTTGTTCACCTGATTTGCTTTGGAGGATTGGCAGGGTCGGTGTGCATGGCACTCGGTCAAAGGGGTTGGCGACGAGTGTGGCTTCCGATATTGCTTGTGTCGGTGTATGGCATTGTAGATGAAATACACCAAAGTTACACACCAGGCAGAACGAGTTCGGCGGCAGATTGGGTAGCCGACACGGTGGGCGCAACGCTTGGTACGATTGCGTACGTAGTCTTGACAACGAAATTATTTTATAAAACGTCGCAAACGGAAAAGAAGTAGCGAACATGCGACAATAAGCCCACTGACGTAGCCCATCCAAATGCCGACGGGTCCGAAATCGAGCGTAAAAGCAAAGAGATAGCCTATGGGCAAGCCACATAACACAAAAGCCAATCCGGCAGCAAGAGCTGGGAAACGGAAGTCGGCATAGCCACGAAGTGCGCCGATGGCAGTTACTTGCAAGCCGTCGAAAATCTCACAAGCACCACCAGCAAGCATGAGTTGTGCACCGATGGCGACAGCGGCTGCGGAGTCTATGATTAGACCCGGCAAGACGTTGCGAAGAGAAATGAAAAGCACGGTGCTGCAAGACATGAAAAGTAGCGAAACGAGCATCCCATAGAGTGCATAGCTACGAGCGAGACGGAAATTGCCAACGCCACAATTGACAGAAACTTTGATGGTTACGGCAGTGGCCACACCGCCTGCCATGAGATAGGTAAGGCTTATGAAGAGGTTGACGACTTGGTGTGCTGCAAGAGCGTCGGCACCAAGCCAGCCCATCATCAGTCCACCCAAAGCAAAGCCACACATCTCGAGGACGGTTTGCAGACCGATGGGCAGACCACAAAGAAAGAGTCGCCACGAGAGGGAGCCTCGACTGATGGTGGTGGACGACAATTTAAGGGTACGAAGCTTGCGACGGAGGATGATTTCCATCGTTATCCACATGAGGAATCGACTAATGAGCGTACTGAGAGCTGCGCCGTAGACACCCATGGGACTTATGGGACCAAATCCAAAGATGAAGACGTAGTTTCCGACAATGTTGAGGACGTTGGCACAGACGGATATAGCCATTGGGGTGCGCGTGTCTTGCAGACCTTCGCAAATGGCTTTGCCGCCCATGAAGAGTTGTTGGCAGAAAACAGACGCTGTCAGCAGTGGCAGATAGGTGAGGGCAATGTTGCACACTTCGCGAGGTTGCCCCATGTATGGCATAAGAGCATTAAGGACGATGAGTATGGCAGTCAGAGCAAAGGCCAGCACAAGATTTAGGCGTCGTGAATGACCAATGAGACGAGAAATGGACTGCATGTCGCCACGCCCGAAGCGACGGGATATAAAAGGTGTTGCGATGGTGGCAATACCTATGCCGAAGAAAGAAACGGGGACAGAGATGTTGGTGGCAAAAGAGACTGCGCCAAGAGGCTCGTTGCCAAGTCGACCGACCATTAGGGTGTCGGCAATGGAGACCATCATTGAGGCTGCTTGCGAGGCAACGACAGGAGCAGCAAGGGCAAGCAACGAGCGAACAATGCGAACAGACATAAATAAGTGTGTATGAAAAGATTAGCAAAATTACGTTATCTTTGCAACTGTTAAAAATTTATTTGTAACTATCAAAGTGTCAAAGACTTTCGCACTCTGCTGTTTGCTAACGCTAACCACGCTTTGCGTGGCACAAAAAGTGGACACGACATTCGTAGCGAACGGCAATCCTTTTGTCAAGTATAAGTATTTGGGCGACCCAGCTACACTTGTCGATGGTGGCACAGTGTATATCTACGCTGGACATGACCAATGCCCCGACCGCGAAAACAGATATGTACTAAACGAGTGGTGCATACTGAAAACGCAAGATATGAAAACGTTTAGCGAGCTAAGCTACAAGTTGCGAGCAGTAGATTTTCCGTGGGCAAGTGGACAAGCATGGGCGAGTCAGGTCATTAAACGCGGAGAGAAATATTTTTGGTACGTTACGGCAGAGCATAAGACCATACATGGCAAGGCAATAGGCGTGGCAGTGGCCGACAGACCAGAAGGACCGTTTGTGCCCGTAGAGAAGCCTCTCGTAACCAACGATATGACAACAAAGTGGACTCGTATTTCGTGGGACGACATTGACCCAACTGCCTTTGTAGACGAAGACGGGCAGGCATATCTGATTTGGGGCAACACACAAATCTACATGGCAAAGTTGGCAGACAACATGACAGAATTGGCGAGCGAGGTTATGCCGATAAGTATAGAGGGCATACATCAGCCATCGTTAGTGGCCGAGGGGAAAGATTTTTATACCGAAGCGCCATGGATTCACAAGCGAAAAGGGCTATACTACCTATCGTTTTCGGTAGGTTTCCCAGAAAAGACGGCGTATGCTGTGGCAAAGAACATCAATGGTCCGTGGGAATATAAGGGGATAGTAAATGAAATTGCGGGCAACTGCAACACGAATCATCATTCAATATTTGAGTTTGGTGGCAAATGGTACTTTTTGTATCACAACGGAGCCATTAATACGGCTGGCAGTAGTTTCCGTAGGAGTTTGTGCCTTGAAGAGTTGAGGTATGACCGCAAAGGAAACATAGAGAAAATACAGATGACCACTGAAGGCATTTGGGGTAAAAGTAAGAAGAAGTAAGACACCGATGAAAAAGATTATATGTCTGCTAATGCTTGCCACTTGTTTGACGGAGATTAGCGCAAAAGACAAGACAACAGTAAGCATTGTTGAAGTCAATAAGGATGCCGATGCTGCCAATGGAGGATTGATATATTCGTTGCCACAGACGGTTGTCAGAATAAAGCTGACGGCACGGGTGGTGGTGCAGACGGCTGGTCCTTTTTACAAGTATTCGACTCGCTACTTGAACATGACCGACGTGGTGACGGCGAACTCAATGAAGTGGCAAATGGTGAGTGCAGAGGTGTCTTCGAAAGGCATAGCCGACCCTGCCAAAAGATATAAGATAAGTAGCGAACAAGCCAGTCAATTGCCATTTGTATGCACCGACACTGACGGCAAAATATTGGCATTCAACAAACAGATAAAAAACCACAGAAAGCACAGAAAAGAAAGGTACGAAGCTACGCCGACTTATTTCGACATGTCGAAAATTAGTTTGCCGGGACAAGTGCTTCAACGCACGTCGACTGCAAGCATGGCAGAGGAATGCGCCAACGTCATATATTCGCTACGAGAGGCACGCATAGACCTCATTTCGGGCGATAAAGAGACACGTTTGCCCGACGCTGGCGCATATAAGACAGCACTTGACAGACTCGACAAAGAGGAGGCTGACCTTGTGTCTCTCTTTGCGGGAAGACGCGACACACTCTATATTAGTCGGATAGTAGAGATTGTGCCAGACTATGCAGGGTCGGACAGCAATGTACCTGTGCGTTTTTCGGAGACGACAGGATTTGTGGACGCGATGGATTTGAGTGGCAAGCCTATATATGTCGACATGACCTTTGACGACACCAATAAGGTAAGCGTATACGCCGAAGGCTCGAAGCAACGAAAGTCGGCACCAATTGGCGGACTGCAATATTACATTCCGTCGAACTTGACAATTAAGGTGTTAGACCGCAATCATTTGCTGACAGAAGCACGCATACGTTGCACTCAAAATGCACAGATTGCAACACTACCGACAGAATATGCTGCTGAGAAGGAAGTGATTTTTGACCCGACAACAGGAGCAATAGTGTCGGTCGGCACAAAAGGAGAGAAAGAAGAATTGCCTAAGGGCAAAAAATAAAAAGAGTACGATGTCATTAGATTCTGAATTGTGGCGACACTTTAAGAACCTGTCGGGCATACCTCGCCCATCGGGACATGAAGGTGCAGCCATAGACTATGTGGCAAACGTGGCCAAAGAAGCAGGTTGCGAAACGGTTCGCGATGACTTTGGCAGCATATTGATACGCGTGGGAGCCACGAAGGGCATGTCTGATAGACCCACGACAATCTTGCAAGGGCACATAGATATGGTGCCACAGAAAGAGCCAGAGAGCGAGCACAACTTCTTGACAGACAGCATAAAGCTTATTGAAGATGGGCAGTGGCTACATGCCGACCGCACGACACTTGGTGCAGACAATGGCATAGGTGTGGCGGCAGCACTTGCCACGATGACCGACCCCAAGGTTGAGCATGGACCGCTCGAAATACTCATTACGACACAAGAAGAGACCACAATGGGCGGTGCAAATGCATTGTCGCCCAATGTGTTGAGTGGCAAATTGCTTCTTAACCTCGACACCGAAGAAGAGGGTAAGATTTTTATAGGTTGTGCAGGCGGATTGGACGTGAGCGCACGCATACATCATAGTCGTGTAGAAACGGCACCAGCAGACATCTGCATGAAGCTATGCATAGGAGGTCTGCATGGAGGACATTCTGGGATGGACATACAACTTGGACGTGCAAACGCCATAAAGTTGATGACCCGATTTTTAAAGTTTTCGGCAGCGACATACGAGTCGATGCTGTGCGAGATAAGCGGTGGCACGGCACGCAATGCCATTCCACGTAACTGTACGGCACTCGTGACCATAGACGAAGAGGACGAAGAAGATTTTCGCGAAGCTGTTGAAGAGTTTGAAGAAATTTTCCGCTCGGAATATGCAAGCATAGAGCCTTCGCTTTCTTTTACGACAGAACGTGTGGAATGTCCGAGCACTGTATTGGACGAGATGAGTACGGACGACCTAATAAACGCTCTTCAGGCAGCGCCATCGGGCGTGTGCCAGATGAGCGCAGATGTCGACGGACTTGTCGAGACCTCGGTATGCTTGTCGATTGTGGAGACTGAGGGAGACGTCAGTTCGGTACACTTCTTGGTGCGCAGTGCGACAGACAGTCGGAAGGCAGATGTGGCATCGTCTATTGAGAGCCTATTTAGCCTTGCAGGAGCTGAAATAGAGACTTTTGGTGAATATCCGGGATGGGCGCCACGTCCACATTCGGCGAACATAGCATTTGTGAGCCAAATAATGAAAGAAAAACTTGGTTATGAGCCACAGATAACGGCTGTGCATGCGGGGCTTGAATGCGCCATCATAGGCAGTAAATATCCGAATTTGGACATGCTATCGTTTGGTCCGACAATAGAACACCCACATTCGCCATCGGAAAGAGTAAACATTGCGACGGTAGACAGATTTTACGACATACTCTGCGCTATCCTCAGAAACATAAAAAATTAAAAGACAATTAATTATGGAACTAAATAGCCTTACGGCCATATCGCCTATCGACGGACGCTACCGCTCGAAAGCAGAAGCACTATCGGAATATTTTTCGGAGTATGCACTGATACGCTACCGCGTGCGTGTCGAAATTGAATATTTCATAGCGCTATCGGAAATCCCACTGCCACAGATCGGGACACTCACAGAAGTGCAGAAAGCCGACCTAAGAAAAATATACACCAACTTTACTACGGCTGATGCTGGCAGAGTAAAGGCGATTGAGAACACGACGAACCACGACGTCAAGGCAGTAGAATATTTCATCAAAGAACGTTTTGACGCACTTGGACTGACGGGCATAAAAGAGTTTATTCACTTCGGACTGACGAGTCAGGACATAAACAACACATCGGTCCCACTGAGCATAAAAGAAGCTTTGGCGAACGTTGTCGTGCCAGCCTACGAAGAGCTAAAAGCAAAACTTATGAGCCTATCGGAAGAGTGGGCAGACGTGTCGATGCTTGCACGCACACATGGTCAGCCTGCGTCGCCGACGCGTCTTGGCAAAGAAATTCGCGTGTTCGTCTCGCGAATGGAGCGTCAGCTTGACGAGCTACGTTCGCTGAGCTTGCCAGCAAAGTTTGGTGGAGCGACGGGCAACTTCAACGCACACAATGTGGCATACCCCCAAATTGATTGGGTGGGCTTTGCCAACCAATTTGTTGGGGAAAAGCTTGGGCTACGTAGGGAGCCATATACAACCCAGATTTCGAACTACGACGACCTATCAGCAGTGTTCGACAACGTGCGTCGCGTAAACGTGATAATAATGGACCTATGTCGCGACTTCTGGATGTATATAATGAACGAATATTTCAAACAGAAAATAAAGAAAGGCGAGGTGGGTAGCAGTGCGATGCCCCATAAGGTCAACCCGATAGACTATGAGAATGCCGAAGGCAATATAGGCATTGCGAACGCCATTTTGGACCACCTCTCGAACAAGTTGCCAGTAAGCCGTTTGCAACGCGACTTGACGGACTCGACGGTGCTGCGCAACATCGGAGTGCCATTGTCACACACACTCATTGCGGTGCAGTCGGTCATGAAGGGACTTGGCAAACTAATCTTGAACCCTGAAGCCATAGAACGCGACCTTGAAGACAACTGGGCTGTCGTGGCCGAGGGCATACAGACCATCTTGCGTCGAGAGGCATATCCGAACCCATACGAGACTCTGAAAGCTCTCACACGCACGGGTGGACACATAGACAAACAAAGCATAGCCGACTTCATAGAGAGTCTGCAAGTAAGCGAGAGCGTAAAAGCAGAGCTTCGTGCCATTACACCACAAAGCTATACGGGCATATATAAGTAAACACACGCAAAGAAAAGCAGATGAGATATTTCTTCAGCGTCATGCGACGCTACATGCCACCGTACATACATCAGGTAATTCTGACATTTGTTTTCAACATTCTTTCGGCAGTCTTTTCTGTGCTGAGCATGGCACTAATGATCCCTGTGTTGGAAATAATCTTTCAGCAAGACCATGAGGTTACGACACTTATGCCGTGGGCAGTAAGTACGGAGGCTGTGGTAAACAACTTCTACTACTACGTGACAGAAATAAAGCACACGTCGGGAGCAGGCATGGCGTTGCTATACTCTGGTCTTTTCATGGTCATAGGCACAGCACTGAAGTGTGGCACGTCGTTTTTGGCGGCCTACACAAGTGTGGGGCTTCGGAACAACGTGGTACGCGACATCCGCAAACAGATATTCAACAAGATTGTAACCTTGCCAGTGGGTTACTTTCAGGCTGAGCGCAAGGGCGACGTACTCCAGACGGCGACGGGCGACGTGGCAGAAGTAGAGAACTCGGTTGTCTCGTCGGTAGAACTTTTCTTGAAGAACCCGATACTGATAATCGTTTACTTGTCTGCAATGTTCTTCGTGAGCGTAAAGCTGACACTGTTTGCCTTTATTTTGTTGCCAATAGCAGGCACGATAATAGGCAAGATAGGTAAGACACTCAAACGTGAGTCGCGAGCAGGGCAAGACAAACATGCCGAACTGATGGGCATCCTTGACGAGACGTTGTCGGGGCTCAGAATAGTGAAAGCTTTTAATGCTGAAAAACGCATGTGCGGTAGGTATGCCGAAGAGGCACAGAACTTGTGCAGAATATCGAAACACATGACACGCCGACGCGAACTTGCTCACCCAATGAGCGAACTATTGGGTACACTGGTTGTGATAATTGTGGTGTGGTACGGCGGTTCGCTAATCCTTAATGGGACAGGGACACTTTCGGTGGCAGAGTTCTTGGCATATTTGGGTATCTTTTATCAGATAATAAACCCAGCCAAAGCGTTTTCGACAGTCATGTTTAGCATACAGAAGGGCATGGCAGCCATGGAACGCATAGACCGAATCTTGATGGCCGACGACCGCATATTTGAGAATCCGGACGGACTACCACTAAAAGGTTTGACGAACAAAATTACGTATGCAAATGTAGGTTTCTCGTACGACGACGAACGCGAAGTATTGACCGACGTCAACGTCGAAATCCCACGAGGCAAGATGTTGGCTCTTGTGGGTCAGAGTGGCGGTGGCAAGTCGACATTCGTAGATCTTTTGCCACGTTTTTGGGACATACAGAAAGGTAGCATCAGCATAGATGGGCATGACATTCGCGACTATAAGCTATATGACTTGCGACATTGCATGGGAATTGTAAGTCAGGACCCTGTGCTCTTCAACGACACGATATACAACAACATTGCCTTTGGCGTAGAGAATGCGACACCCGAACAAGTGGAGCATGCGGCACGAGTGGCCAACGCGCACGACTTCATAATGCAACAAGAGAAAGGCTACGAGACAATGGCAGGCGAGCGAGGTAGCAAGCTATCAGGCGGACAACGTCAGCGCATAAGCATTGCACGAGCCGTGTTGCGCAACCCCGACATATTGATACTCGACGAAGCAACGTCGGCACTTGACACCGAAAGTGAACGACTGGTACAGGATGCACTGAGTAAGTTGCTCAAGGACCGCACGTCGATAGTGGTGGCACACCGACTGAGCACCATACGCAATGCTGACCTTATTTGCGTCTTCCACGAAGGAAGGATTGTGGAGCGAGGCACTCACGAAGAGCTAATTGCTCAAAACGGTTATTATAAGAAATTGCACGACATGCAAAACACATAGACCGATGCTAAACTTGCGACACACTTATTATACCACACTATGCGCCAGTGTGCTGAGCCTTGGCTTAGGACTGCTGACGAATGCATGCAGCAGTCTTGAAGCTGCACAAAAAGCATACGCACTTGGCGAATATAGTCGAGCAGCTTCGCTATACGACGGTCTGCAAAAAAGCGAAAAGAACAAAGTTCGCCGTGCAGAAGAATGCTTTATATTGGGCGAATGTTATCGTCAGTTGGGGCTTGACAATAAAGCAGCCATGGCATATCAGAAAGCCGTGCGCTACAATCATAACGACGACATTGTATACCTTAGGCTTGGCGATGCGCTACGTTCGCAAGGCAAGTTTGACGAAGCAGAGCAAGCCTATGCCGAATATCGCAATCGGCGTAAGACCGACAAACGCATAATAGCAGCAGAAGAAAGTTTGCAGCTAATTCGCGACAATTGGTCAGAGATGGGCAAAGAGGTCGGTCGGGAAAAACAAGATAGCGGATATGTGATTGAACGAGTGCGTGAGTTTGCATCGCGAGAGTCGGACTATTGCCCGATGTACGTGTCGGATACGTATGACGTGGTGTACTTCACGTCGATGCGCAAGATGAAAAAACGTAGCAAGAGTAGTAAGATTACTGGGCAAGGAGCGTCGGCACTATATATGAGCAAGATAGACGGCAAAGGCAAATGGACACTGCCAGAGCCATTGGGCGAGCCTTTTGGTATGCCACACACCGACGATGGTGCAGCCTACGTCAGTGCCGACGGACACACGATGTTCTTCACGCGTTGCCCTATGGACGACCAACAAGGCAACGGAGCTCACACCTACGTCAGCACACGTGAGGGCGGACGATGGAGCGAACCAGTGCGTGTGGTGCCTGGTGGCGACTCGACAATGATGGTGGCTCACCCTACCCTATCGCCCGATGGCAACACACTATACTTTGTTAGCGACAAAGAGGAAGGTGGCATGGGCGGAAAAGACATTTGGCGTTCGACACGCAATGCGGACGACACATGGAGCGAGGCTGAGAATCTGGGCGCAATAGTCAATACGGCAGGCGACGAAATGTTTCCCTATGTACGCACAGACGGCACCCTGTATTTCAGTAGCGACGGGCATAAGGGTTTTGGCGGATTGGACATCTACAAAGCCGAGTTGGGCGAAGACAAACTATACAGAGTCAGCAATATGGGGCTGCCAATCAATAGCCAAGGCGACGACTTCGGCATAGCCTTTATGGGTATGGCGGAAGAGGGACTGTTGAGTAGCAACAGAGCAAGTGCAAAAGGAATCGACGACATATATTCGTTCTACTTGCCACCAGTAATCCTAACCATCGAAGGACACATAGGACAAAAAAGCACAAAGAAAAACACTGCCACGACCACCAAGACAAACACACGCAAGAGCAACAAAGGACAAACGACAGCCAAACAGCCAACAAAAGTGGGCGACTACGAGCCCATAAAGGGAGCGTTTGTGCGCATTGTGGGCACCGACGGCACCAACGTCAAGCTAAACGCAACAGAAAAGGGCGTGGTGTCTTTCGTGGCAGAACGTGGAGTTAAATACATAATCTTGGCAGGGGCTCCGGGCTATGCCAATGCACGCACAGAACTGACTACCGAAGGCCTTAATAAGACGCAGACACTAACGTTTGATGCTATGCTGGAAAAGGTGAATTAGGAGCGCAATAGCACAACTTTATGAGAATAGCCCACATCGACTCTCTGAAGGGATTTTTGACAATAGTTGTCGTCTTGGGACACATTATTGGGGGCTACAGAGAAAGCCATCTTCTCTCGGCAGAACACGACATACTAAGATACATTTTCAACTTTATATATGGATTTCACATGCCCGCGTTCATATTGCTGAACGGATATGTGGCAAGATATGCTTTTGTGACTGACGAAGGCATTGTGAAAGTCAGAAAACTGGCGATACAGACGCTAAACCTTGTCTTTGTATATCTTGTATTTAGGTGTATAGGTCAAAATGCAGGCTAAAAAAAGTTTATATGTTGAGGTGGGTCAAA